>JBAOIH010000003.1 GCA_037045645.1 Nocardioides sp. | reverse complement strand
GAAGTGCTGGTCGCGCCACGGCGTGATGATCGAGACCAGGGGTCCGCCCGGGCCGGCCGACCAGAGGCGGACGGGCTCGTCGAGCGGCAACGGGGCGGCATCCTGATAGGACAGATCTCGCCCGATCGCATCGTGCTCCTGTGCGACGACCAGGCCCGCGTGGTCGATCAGGGCCTCGCGTGCGTCCCCGAGGGTGAGCACCCGATCGCGATCAGCACCGGGGAGCGGCAGGGGCGTGTCCGGTGTGGCGTGGGTGAGGAAATGGCCCAGGGGGCTCAGGCCCTCCAGGTCGGTGCCCGCCGGGAGCGTACGCAGGTAGCGACCGGAGTCGAAGAGTGGGCCGGTGACGAACTCGGCCTGCTCGGGTGCGGACAAGAACTCCAGCACCTTGCGGAACTGGCCGCGCCGCCACGCCTTGTCCATCGGTTTGGGCAGCGAGCCCAGGCTCAACAGCGGGGTCGGAGGCAGACCCGCGGTCATGCCCGTCGTGAGCAGTGCGCGGGCAGCGGCGCGGCGGTCGGGGAACACCTCACCGGCCGCGGCGGCGTAGAAGGCCGGGTCGAACAGGCCAGAACGCAGCAGGGCCTGGACCTGGGCACGCAACAACCCCCCCGGCCCTTCGGCGGCCCCTGGATCGGGACCGGCCGGCGTGGGCGCGGGGGGGCTGTGGGAGTTGCCCTTGGTGGTCCGGCGCACCGGATCACCCTAGTGCGCGGGCGTCAGCCCTGGGTCTTGTCCTGCCAGACACGCACCCAGTCGACGTCGAACTCCTGCGGCAGGTTCTTCTCCCCGCCGAGCTTCTTGAGCTCGTAGTCGGACGACAGCAGGCTCAAGATGATGAACTGGCGTACGCCCGAGACACCCTTGGTGGTGCGGTAGGTCTCGCGGCCGTCGATGCGGAACACGTACGCCGACGGCGTCCACTCGACCGAGAACACGTGGTAGCGGCCCCACCACGAGTCCTTCTTGTTGGCCAGGTACTGGTTGGGCTTCTTCAAGAAGCCGCCGATCTTGTCGAGTTCACCCTTGCCGTTGGGGGCGTAGATGAAGGAGGTAAGGCCACCGCCCGTCCCGCCCTGTCCGAACCACTCGATCACGTCGATCTCGGCGCCACCGGTGTGCGCGGAGGCTGCGTCCTTGTCGAGGTGGTAGGGCTGCAGCCAGAACGACGCGTGCTGACCCTGACGCTTCTGGAACTTCATCCGCGCCGCGACCACGCCGTAGCGCAGGTCGACCTTGCCCATCGTGGAGATGTGGCCGTTGAGGCGGTACTTGAACTTTCCGATCTTCGAGCCGTCGCCACGCTTGGCCACGCACGTCTTCTTGGCCTTCTTCTTGTCGACGATGACCTTCAACTGCACCGTGCCCTTGCGGACCTTGGCGGCCTTCGGCGAGCCCTTGGAGCAACGGCGCAGACCCTGGGGGTTGTAGGTGGTGCCGCGGTGCATCCACGAGGAGCCCAACTTGCGACCGTTGAACTCGTCGGAGAAGTCCGCGGCGCCCCAGGCGCCGGCGGTAACGGGGGCGCTGCTGACGCCACCGGCGAAGGTCACGCGGACCTGGCTGCCCGACAGGCTGGGCTTGAGGGTGAACTCGGCCGCGCGGGAGCGGTTGACCTTGGTCTTGGAGACGGCGACCCAGTTGGTGCCGTCAAAACGCTCCAGGGTGGCGGCCCGGCCCTTCTTGGAAGCGGGGCTCGTACGCGCGGAGGCGACGAACTTGGCCTTGTTGGCCGACGCCTTGCCCTTGCCGGGCTGGGCGATGCCGGGCAGCACCGTCAGGGCAGCGGTCTCGGCACGGCGCTCGACCGACTGATTCTGGGTGGAGGCGGACTCGTTGGCTGCGGTGGCGCTGGTGGCTCCGCTGGCAAGCGCGAGGGCGGCGACGCCGGCGATCAGGCCGGTCAGCGCCTTCGGTGCGTTCGATCGACGATGGGACAAGGGAGTTGCCTCTCTGTTGCGTGGTGCTGTTGCTGGTGCGATTGCGGGTGACGTGGTCGAACGGGAACGGTTCCCGGGGAGTGTGATGCAGAGTCGTGAGGTCTGGTTCTCCATTCGGGCCGGTGCTCAAACGCGTCCGATCTCACGACGCAGGGCTCAAACCGAGTGTCGCTGCCCGAGTGTCGCCTGGACCCTAGCAAGGTCGAAAGGCTCGCCGAGCCAGTCGAAGAGGCCTTCGAGGGATGAGGGGTCGGCGACGTAGTCGTCGTAGTGCACGCGATAGGCCGCCTCGCCCAGTCGGACCTGCGCCTCGAGGATGCCGTCCTCGATCTGGCGCAGGTAGGCGGTGTTGTCCTTCTTGGCCCACCACTTGCTCTTGAGTACGTCCGCATGGTTGCGGGTGTTGACCACGAATCGGGCGCCGGGAAAGACTTCTTGCATCCAGGCCACGTAGTCCAGGAGGTCGGGCTGGTACCACCGGATCTCCTTGAATCCGGTGACGCGGGTGTCCGCGTCGGGCCGCAACACGGTGTCGACGAACAGGCGGCGACAATCGCGCACCGACTGCTCGACGGCGAAGTCGGAGATGCCGAAGAACGGGTGCGTGCCCTTGCGGCGGCGCTCGGGCACGCCGCGCTGACTCTCGTCGACCAGTGTCTGGTGGTAGCGAAACAGGTGATACAGCGCGCCGTTGTTCTCCCCGCGGACGAGGTAGCCCGGGATGGAGTTCAGCAGACCTTGGACCAGCGTCGAGCCGGACCGGCCGTACGTCACCACGAAGACGTAGCCGAGGTCGTCTGCTCGCGACTGCATCTCAGCGACCCGCGCCGTCGCGTCGGCGCAGTGAATACAGCGACTGACCGTCGGTCTCGCGGCCGTACGCGAACTCGTCGACCGCGAGCCCGGCCTGCCACAGCACCCGCTCGAAGTGGCCGCGTTCGAAGCGCACGCAGTGCAGCCGTCCCTTCCAGTCGAAGGGTCCGTAGCCGACCGGGTTCTCCTCACACGGGGAGACGCCGTCCTCGACGAAGGCGGTCATCACGGCGCGACCTCCGGGCGCCAGGATGCGCGCGATCGTGGCGGAGTATCCCGCGACGTCGGCTTCGAGCATGTGCGAGAAGACCGAGTACGCGTACAGCACGTCGACCGTGCCGTCCTCGGCCGGGATCGCGAACGTCGCCTCACCGTCGGGGTTGTAGCGCTCGTTGCGTTGGTCGACCAGGGAGAAGCGGGTGTGCCGGTCGGTGAGGTTGGTTTGGGCCCACTCCACCAGGGTCGGCTGCACGTCGACACCGTGGTAGTCGCGGACGTGGCCGAGTGCCTGTTTGACTCCGACGGCGAGCCGCCCGGCCCCGCAGCCCCAGTCGAGCAGGCTGGAGTTGCGGTCGAGTCCGGCGTACCGCTGCAGCACGGCGACGTCGCGGATCGCAGCATCGACGAAGTCGGCATCCTGGCGAAAGTGCGCGCCTCCCATCCGCAACCGCACGGGCGGCAGCGTCAGCTCGTGGACGGCGTCCGACGAGCGGGTGAGGGAGGCTTGCGACATGGCGGGGAGTCTACGGCCGGACGGCTGGGATCGCGGTCGTGAGGGGCACGAGTGCGTCGATCAGTTGGCGGGCCCGGGCGTCGAAGGAGTGCTCGGTGATCACCCGGTGGGCCAGGGTCCGTCGCTGCTCGTCGGTGCCGAACCGTGCGCGCCAGTCGCCGCTGGTGATCCGCGCGAAGTCGTCCGCGTCACGCCAGACTGCGATCGTGTCGCCGAAGAGTTCGTGCAGCCCGGCCACGTCGTCGCAGATCAGGCGGCCGGCGGCAGCGAGGACGTCGAAGGTGCGGTTGGAGACGAACCCGAGCTCGCGCATGTCGGGCCAGTGGTCGTTGAGGACGGCACCGGCTCGGGCGTACGCAGCGCCGAGTCGGTCGGCGGGCACGTGGACGCCGCTGACCGCGCCGGGCGGCAACAGGTCGGACCATCCGTCGCCGTACACCGTGAGGGGCAGGTCCAACTCGCGCGCCAGGCGTACGGAATCGCGCATCGTGGCGCGCGAGTTGCCCACGAACAGGAACTCCGGGCCGGTGTCGGGCTGGCCCACTCCGGGATAGAAGAGTCGTGGATCGGTGCACTGCAGCAGCGGCTCGATCGGCAGCCGCCACCTGCTCGTCCGGTCGCGAGCCCAGGCGGGACCGGCGGCGAACCGGCGGTCGTACGGTCGGCACTCCTCGGCGGTGACGTCGGCCGGGTGACTGATCACCCACAGCGCGTGCACCTGGTTGTCGCGCGGCGCGACCGGGACGGCTTCGAGACCGCGGATCACCAGCACGATGTCGTCGAGGTCGCGCGAGGCCCGGGCGCGGGTCTCGGGGTGATCGATGCTCACCCACTGGCCGGCGCGTTCGAGCGCGTCTTTGAGCGAGCGCGCGAAGACGTCGTCCCCCCAGCGCCGACCGCGTGGGGCCGCTGGCGCGGCGATATCGAGGGCCCAGCGCCGGGCGGGGAGACCCTCGCGGATGCGCAGCGGGTGCCCCGGCGATTCGAAACCGGCGGCGGCCAGGAGGCTTAGCGGGTGCGTGGTGGCCAACTGGTGGCTTCCAGGCACCCGAGAGCGCGGGTCGGGCACCGTCGCGCGGGCCTCCGGGACCACGTACGTCTGCCCGATCGCGGCGGTGAGCTCGCTGATCTGCCCTCCGGTGGACACCTCGGTGTCCAGCCCCGCCCGGCGCGCCGCGGCGGTGTCGACCGCGACGACTCCCGGCCAGGCGGCCTCGACCGGCAGGTGGGCCATCCGTGCCACGTCGTCGGGGGTGGTGCCGGCGAGCAGCGGCCCCCAGGTCGAGTTGGCCCGCACCGCCCGTTGAGTTGGGCCGGACTGAGCGTTGAGTTCGGCCTGGCTGTGCAGGACGGCCCCCGCGGCGACCACATCCCCGGCCGGGGTCAGCAGCAGGGCGGTCGTCGACGTGGTCGGCCCGACCTTGGGCAACAACAGGTCCAGCCAAGGCCACAGCGGTGTCTCGACGTCGGGCTCGACCAGCACGGTGATCGCGGCACTGGCGGCGGCGAGCGAGTCGACAATGCGTACGCCGGGGATCGCCGCACCGGTCCCTCTCGCCAACCTTGCCAGCACAGGATCGTCGGTCATCACCAGGATCTCGACGGTCGCAGAAATTCGGTACGCCTGGCGCAGCCAGGGCAGGAGCCGCGCGAAGTCGCGGTGCGGAAGGACCAGGGAGACGTCGGGGGCGTCCACCGGTCGCCCGTGGGCGACGGCATGGCGTACGTCGGCCAACGTCACCTTGTCCCCGAAGCGCCAGGGCAACTCGGTCTGGTCGGTCAACGACTCCCACCACTGCGCGCTGATCGTGCCCAGGAGGGGGTGCGTGCCGCGGGTGCGTTCGGGCCGACTCAGATAGAAGGACAGCGGGTCAGGCGCCTTGTCGCGCCAGCGCCCACCGGGGTAGACCCAGGTCGGTTCGAAGAGCGGGTGCGGACTCAGATCCTCGGTGGCTGCCCGGCTGACATAGTCGCGGGCGGCGGCCAGACGGTCGGCGTACGCGTGTCCGGTCTGCGCCGAGACCCACTCATGGTCGAAGATCGGACTTGTGGCGACGGTCTCGGCCGCTGCTGTGATGGAGGCGGCGGAGTCCGGCCCGGGATGCGGCACGATACCTACGATATCGCCGCCTGAGCGAGGAGGATCGGTGACGAGCGCAGCGGTCGACGCCAGGGTCCCCGCATCGCTGCGCGGGCTGTTGGAGCGTACGAAGGGGCCGGTCGCGTTGGTCGCGCTGGAGTGCCCCGACTTGGTCGGCGAAGTCACCACGAACCCCGAGGGCGCTCGCGCCGTCGTACTCGCCGTGCCCGACATCGCGACGCTGCGTTCCCAGGCCCGGACGCCGGGGTTGCTGCCCGAGTTGGCACGGGTGCGCAACCTCAGCCTTTGGATCGCTTCTGCCGACGCCCCGGTCGTGCCCGAGGTATTGCCGGGGTGGCCGCCGTTGCGGGCCTTCGACACCCATCGCACCCGCGACGGCGGGGCGATCACGACTCTGGGGTTCGCCGGTCCCGTGGACGCGAGCGAGGTCGTACGCACTCTGGCGCGAACTGCCGGGACCACCACCCTCGACCACGCTGGTCTCGTCGTGGCTACCGAGGTGGACGACGACGCGAAGGTGCCACCCGACCTGGTCTTGAGTGACAACGCAGCGAGTCAGCCCAACGAGGTCACCGGGCGCGCGGCAGTTAGAGCCCCGATGCCGCCACCTGTCGACGAAGGCGTCTTCAACCCGATCGGCTTCCGGCGCGACTGGACTCGTGACGTGGTCGATCTGCCGCCCGGTCCGGTGACCCCTCACACCATCCGCGCCCTGCGCGACGCGTGGGTCGTACGCATCCCCGCGAGCCTGCGCCAAGCCGAAGCCGACGCGGCGGCGCTCGCGATGGCCGGAGTCCCCGTGTGTGTGGGCGAGCCGCCTGCGCGCTGGCGCGATCCACTGATCCGCGAGGAGGACAGCCTGGCCACCCGCCGCGAGGCGCTGCGCAGTCGGTCCACGTTGGCGTGGCGGGTGGACGCGGCCGGTGAAGGGATGCGTACGACCGGACTCCCCACCGTGTCGATCGTGCTGACCACGCGCCGACCGGAGATGCTGCCCTTCGCCTTGGCGCAGATTGCCAAGCAGGCCCCTGCTGAGGTGGTCGTGGCCGGGCACGGCTTCGCGCCGGATGCCCAGGTCGTACGCCATGCGCTCGGTGATCGCCCCGCGACCGTGCTCTGTCTCGACGGCGACACCCTCTTCGGTGACGCGCTGCAGCAGGCGACGTTGGCTGCGTCGGGCGATGTCGTAGTGAAGTTCGACGACGACGACTGGTACGGCCCGGACGTGATCACCGACCTGTTGTGGGCGCGCCGCTACTCGGACGCCACACTTGTCGGCATGCCCGCCGAGTTCGTCTATCTCGAACCGCTCGGGATCACCGTGCGGCGGCCGGGGCCGACCGAGGTCTTCGGCTCCGTGGTGGCGGGCGGCACGATGATGATCGGCCGTGCCGACCTGCTCTCGCTGGGCGGCTGGCGCTCGGTCGCGCGGTTCGCCGACGCGCAGTTGCTGGGGGCCGTACGCCGTGCCGGTGGCACGATCTATCGCACCCAGGGGCTGGGCTACCTGCTGCGCCGCACCTCGGACGGACACACCTGGAACCCCGACCTGGCGTATTTCCTCAACTCCACGCGCGTCGCCGCTCAATGGCGCGGCTTCGCGCCGCTGGGGTGGCTCAGTGAGGACGCGCGATGAGCCAGCAACGCGTACGCCACAACGACTGGGGCACCCTGATCCTGCCCGCCTTCGACGAGTGGGAGCCGACCAAGTCGGTGTCGGTGGTGATCCCGGCCTACGACTGCGCCGACACGTTGCCGTACGTCTTGGCCGGGCTGGCCGCGCAGACCTATCCCGCGCACCTGCTCGAAGTGCTCGTGGTCGACGATTCGCCGAGCCCGATCACGCTGCCCGAGTTGCGACCCGAACGGACCCGGCTGTTGCGTACGGCGTCCGGTTGGGGACGTGCTGCCGCCTGCCACACCGGCGCGGAGGCTGCCGACGGCGACATCCTCCACTGGCTCGACTCCGACATGCTCGCCGAAGCCGACGAGGTGGCTCGGCAGGCCCGCTGGCACGACCTCCTGGACCACGCCGTCGTCTTGGGTCAGAAGTGGTTCGTCGATCCGGCCCCGTTGTCCGGGGTGTCGCCCGAGCAGGTACGCGAGATCGTGGCTCGTGGTGAGGTCGGGACGCTATTCGCGGGCCAGGAGCGGCTGCCGCACGACTGGGTCGAGTCGCTGTACGGCCAATCCGAGGACCTGCGGCTCTCCGGCCCACGCGCCCATCGCGCGCACGTGGGGGCGTCGGCGTCGCTGCTGCGATCGCTGTATTTCGAGGCAGGCGGGATGGATACCTCCCTGCGGCTGGGTGAGGACTCCGAGTTGGGTTATCGGCTCTCCGAATGTGGCGCCGTGTTCATCCCCGACCGGCAGGCGGTGTCGTGGCACCTGGGCAATACCCAGGTAATGCGCCGCCAGGACGACGTCAACGACTACAACCTGCCGCACCTGGCGCACCGCATCCCCGACGGCCGGGTCAAGCGCGCCAGCCAGGGGCGTACGTATCTGGTGCCCTACGCCGAGGTCGTGATCGACACCGCGGGCCTGCTCGACGCCCCCGCCTCGCACCGGCACTTCATCGGCACCGTCGAGGCCGTGCTCGCCTCGACCGTCCCGGATCTGATCGTGACGCTGATCGGTCCGTGGTCGACCTTGACCGACGAGCGCGTACGCGTCCTCGACGAGCCGTTGCGTTCGCTGCGCGCGGCGCACGACATGTTCACGCCCGACCCGCGCGTGCATTTCGTGGAGTCACTGCCGCCCGGTCGCTCGCCCGCGATGGTGCGGTTGACGCTGACGTCGACGGAGTACGCGCCGGATCCGGGCACCCTCAATCGACTGATCCGCGACCTGGAGCTGACCCATCACGGCGTCCGGTCGGCGCTGCTGCCCGACGGGTTGGTGGCCCGTCTCGAACGTACGGCCGCCGTCTCGCGCGCGCGCCGGGTGGCGGAGCCGGGCGAGTCGCTCGACGACGTGATCGACGAACTGTTCGGCTCCTGGTGGGTGGAAGGGGCCGAGTTGGGCTTCGTGCCGACCGTCGAGACCTACGTACGCCGGCTGCCCGGTCGAGCCGGTCCGCCGCAGGACCCGGTGGAGGTGGCGCGCGGTCGCAAGCCCGCGAGTGCGCCGGCGGCGCCCGATGTTGTGGTGGACGATCCCGAACCCACGGTGCTGCGGCGTGTGCGGTCCCTGGCAGGGCGGGTGTTACGGCGCGCAGGGTTGGGCCGGACTGGATCCGGCCGGACTGGGTCGGGCCGGTGAGCGACCCACTGGCCGACATCGCCGCCGAGCCGCAGTCGTGGACGGCGTCGGTGCGTGACCTGCTCGACCTGCGCACCCTCGCGGTCGACGGTGGCAAGGCCCGGGTCTTCGCGATTCGGGTCGAGTCAGGCGCCTCGATCCTGCTCCGACCGCGCGCGGAATGGCCCGCCCTCGAACGACTGCGTGGCCGTCGGGTCGGCGGCGCCTGGCTGCTGGTCGCGCGCTTCGCCAAGCCGGTGCCCGTCGCCGCCCTCGTCACCGAACTGGCCCGCCAGGCGGTCTGGCGAGACGACACCGGCAACGAGGGACTATGGGTCGAGGGCTCGGGCACGTCGGCTGACGTACCACCCGACCTCGGCACGCCCGCCCCGGCGGGCGACATCACCCGGCGAGCGGTGGTCGCGCCTTTGCCGGGCCCTGCGCTTGACGAGCGGGTGCTCAACCCGTGCGGTTTCGTACGCGAGTCCACCGAAGACGTGATCTCCCTACCGGTGGACGCCGACCTCGGGGACGCTCTCGTCGCGTCGTTGCGCAGTGCCCGCGGAGTGCGGGTGGACGCGTCGACGGCTGTCGAGACGGTCGCCGGGCTGGCGATGGCAGGGGTGCCGCTGGTGTCGCCCGGCCCGCTGGATCCGGCCCTGGATGCGGTGTCGGGTTTGGTCACACGCCCGGTCGATCTGTCCGATCCGCTCGCCCGCGAGGAGCATTCGCTGGAGCTGCGACGGGCGGCTTTGGATGCGTACGGTCTGCGGTCCTGGCGTCGTCGCGTAGCGGGCCAGATCGGCGTACGACTGGCTCCCGAACCCACCGTCAGCGTGCTGCTCGCGACCCGGCGTGAGGAGATGCTCGACTTCGCGCTGCGGCAGGTGGCGCGACAGCGCGGTGTGTCGCTCGAACTCGTCTTGGCGACCCACGGCTTCGAGGTGTCGCCGGCTCGGGTCGCGGCGGTGCTCGGGTCGGTGCCGTTCGTACTCGCTCCGCAACCCGCCGAGACGCTCTTCGGGGACGTGCTGCAGCAGGCCGTGACCCGCGCCTCGGGTGAGGTGCTGCTGAAGATGGACGACGACGACTGGTATTCGCCCGACGCGATCGCCGACCTGCTGCGCGCGCGGCTGTATTCCGGTGCCGAGATCGTCGGAATGCCTGCGGACGTGCACTACCTCTCCGAGCCGGATCTGACCGTCTCGCGCGGGCACGCGGTCGAGACTCCGGCCGCGTTCGTGGCGGGCGGGACGATGATGCTCGATCGCTCCACCCTGCTGTCGGTCGGCGGTTTCCGGCCCGTACGCAAGTTCGTCGACGCGCAACTGCTCGCCGCCGTCGTCGCCGCCGGTGGCACCGTCTATCGCACCCACGGGCTGGGTTATGTGCTGCGCCGCAACCCGACGGGGCACACCTGGCAGGTCGACCTGGACTATCTGCTCGACCCGTCTCGCACCACATCGACGACGCCCGGGTTCGCCCCGAGTCGCCTGATGGAGATCGACCCCCAAGATCTGCCCTCGGAGGATCCATCATGAACATGGCCGTCGAAGCCCGCGAATTGCGCCGTACGTTCACCAGCCGCACCGAGATGTGGCGGCGTACGACCAAGACTGTCGAGGCCGTGCGTGGTGTGAGCTTCGAGATCGCGCCCGGGGAGTTGTTCGGGCTGCTCGGACCCAACGGCGCCGGCAAGACCACCACGATCAAGATGCTGATCACGCTGCTGCTGCCCACCTCTGGTGGCGCGAGCGTGTTGGGGCACGACGTCGTGACGGACGTACGCGAGGTACGGCGCCGGATCGGGTACGTCTTCGGTGGTGATCGTGGTCTCTACGAACGCCTCACCGGGCTGGACAACCTGCGCTACTTCTCCGAGCTCTATGGCGTCTCGCCGCGTGATCAGAAGAAGCGCATCGGCGAACTGCTCGAGCTCGTCGGCCTCACCGGTCGCGAGGGCGAGAAGGTCGAGGGCTATTCGCGCGGGATGCGGCAACGGCTGCACATCGCGCGCGGGCTGTTGCACGACCCCGACGTGTTCTTCCTCGACGAGCCGTCGATCGGGATCGACCCGGTCGGCGCTCGCGAGTTGCGCGCCACGATCTCGGGCCTGCGTGACCAGGGCAAGACGGTGCTGCTGACCACGCACTACATGTTCGAAGCCGACGAATTGTGCGACCGGATCGCGGTGATCCGCTCCGGCTCGATCGTGGCCGAGGGCACCCCGGCGCAGTTGAAGGGCCTGGTGAGTGCCGGGCGTGTGCTGGAGGTCGAGACGTTCGGTGCGCCTTCCTCGGTCGTCGACGCGACTCGGCTGGTGGCGGGCGTACGCACGGTCGCGGTCGAGGATCGCGGGCAGTCGCAGGTGCTGGTCGTCGCGTGCGAGCCGGGCGCGGAAGTCACCCAGCAGGTGCTGGGCCTGCTCGGTGACGTGCGGGTCGGGCGGGTCAGTCACCGCGAACCCACGCTGGAAGATGCCTACGTCGAACTCGTCACCTCGGGTGCCGACTCGTGAGTCGGCTGCGGCAACTGTGGGTCTGTTATCGCCTGCAGCTGAAGGTGATGATCTTCTCGCCCTTCGAGGGTTTCTTGCAGATCTTCTTCCCGCTGATGTTCGCCACCGCGGCGCTGCTGGTCTATCGCGTACACAACGATCCGGACGCGATGTTGTACGCCGGGATCGGCGCCGCCGCGATGGGCATCTGGACCTCGCAGACCACCACGGCGGCGACTCTCGTACAACGCGAACGCTGGGCAGGCACCCTGGAGTTGCTGGTCGCGGCGCCGACTCCGTTCGCCTTCGTGGTGCTGCCGGTGACCTTCGCGATGGCGACGATGGGTCTGTACAGCGTCGGCGCGGTGATGCTGTGGGACTGGTGGGTCTTTGATCTGCCGCTGCAGATTCAGAACTGGCCCGGCTTCATCCTGAGCATTCTGATGGCGACCTTCACCATTGCGCTCTTCGGGTTCCTGCTCTCGGTGACCGTGGTGCGCTATCGCACGGCGTGGGCGCTCGGGTCGGCGTTGGAATATCCCGGCTGGCTGCTGTGCGGCTTCGTCGTGCCGCTGACCTTGCTGCCAGGCTGGGCGCAACCGCTGTCGTGGGCGCTGGCGCCGACGTGGGGCGTGGAGGGGATGCGCGCGTCGGCGGCGGGGGAGAGTCCGTGGTTCGCGCTGACGATGTGTCTTGCCGTCGGGCTCGCGTACGCCCTCCTCGCCTCGTGGTTGGGCTCGGTGCTGATCGATTCTGCCCGCCGCAACGCGACCCTCTCGCTGACGTGAGCCGCACATGACCAATCTGCGGATCTTCTTCATCGGCGGCCTGATGAGCTTTCGGGCGCTCTTCAACTGGATGAACCCCTGGATCTTCGTGCCGACGATCCTGCTCGGACCGATCACCCAGATCCTGTTGTTCGCCTACATCGGTCGCGCGGCCGGCGTGGGGGACGACCGGTTCTTCATCATCGGCAACGCGCTGAACTATGCGGCGATCCCGGGCATGTTCGCGATGACATTCACCATCGGCGGCGAACGGTTTGCGCAGACTCTCGGGCTGGTGCTGGTGAGCCCGGCTCGGCGGATCCCGCTCTTCATGGGGCGTGCTTTGCCTGAGCCTGCGACACGCGACGCTGGACCGGATCTGAGTCGACTTCTTGACCGTCGGCCCACCCGCGCCGGTGGTTGAGGAGCGAGCGTCAGCGAGCGTCTCGAAACCACATCTCGCCCGTCGGCCAACACCGGTGGTTGAGGAGCGAGCGTCTCGAAACCACATCTCGCCCGTCGCCTACCCGTCGCCCACCCGGGCCGGGTCGGACGACCGTCCGAACAAGCACCCCAGCAGCGCGCAAACCCGGCCCGGGTCGGACGACCGTCCGAAGAGGTACGCCGAGCCGAGAGCCCCGGTGGTTGAGCCGAAGGCCCCGGTGGTTGAGGAGCGAGCGTGAGCGAGCGTCTCGAAACCACATCCTCGCCCGTCGCCCACCCGTCGCCTACCCGGGCCGGGTCGGACGGTTGTCCGAAGAAGCACCCCAGCAGCGCGCAAATCCGGGCCGGGTCGGACGACCGTCCGAAGAGGTACGCCGAGCCGAAGGCCCCGGTGGTTGAGGAGCGAGCGTGAGCGAGCGTCTCGAAAACCACATCTCGGCCGTCGCCCACCCGTCGCCTACCCGGGCCGGGTCGGACGGTTGTCCGAACAAGCACCCCAGCAGCGCGCAGATCCGGCCCGGGTCGGACGACCGTCCGAAGAGGTACGCCGAGCCGAAGGCCCGGTGGTTGAGGAGCGAGCGTGAGCGAGCGTCTCGAAACCACATCTCGCCCGTCGCCCACCCGGGCCGGGTCGGACGACCGTCCGAACAAGCACCCCACCAGCGCGCAAATCCGGGCCGGGTCGGACGACCGTCCGAAGAAGTACGCCGAGCCGAGGCCCCCCGACGCAAGCCCGAGCCGCTCAGTCCGCCCCGAAGATGTCGCGCGTGTAGACCTTCTCGCGTACGTCATCCAGATCGGCGGTCGGCCGGTTGGCCACGATCAGGTCAGCCCGAGCCTTGAAGTCGGCCAGGTCAGCCACGAGTTCGGCGCTCACCAGCGAGGCGTCGCGCAAAGCGGGCTCCCACACGATCACCTCGACCCCGGCGGCTTGCAGGTGCGCGATCACGCCGAGCACCGAGGAGTCTCGGAAGTTGTCCGATCCGGTCTTCATGATCAGCCGGTGGATCCCCACCACCGCGGGCGTACGGGACAAGATGTCGCGCGCCACGAACTCCTTGCGCGTCGCGTTGGCCTCGACGATCGCATGCATCAGGTTCTGCGGGACATCGGCATAGTTGGCCAGCAGTTGCCGAGTGTCCTTGGGCAGGCAGTAGCCGCCGTACCCAAACGACGGGTTGTTGTAGTGCCGCCCGATCCGCGGATCCAGCCCGACGCCGTCGATGATCTGACGCGCGCTCAGGCCGTGCGAGATCGCGAACGAGTCGAGTTCGTTGAAGTACGCCACCCGCATCGCCAGGAACGTGTTGGAGAAGAGTTTGATCGCCTCGGCTTCGGTCGGGTCGGTGAACAGCACGGGCACGTTCTCGTCCAGCGCACCCTCGACCAGCAGGGAGGCGAAGAGCCGACCCCGATCCGAATCCTCGCCCACCACGATCCGGGTCGGATGCAGGTTGTCCCACAGCGCCTTGCCCTCACGCAGGAACTCAGGCGAGAAGATCACGTCGTCGGCGTCCAAGGAGGCGACGAATCCGACCGGGATCGTCGACTTGATCACCATGGTCGCGCCGGGATCGAGCCGGCGTACGTCCGCAATCACCGCCTCGACGGTGGACGTGTCGAAATAGTCGGTCGTCTCGTCGTAGTTGGTCGGCGTCGCGATGATCACGAACTCCGCGCCGCCGTGCGCTTCCTCAGGTGTTGTCGTGAAGCGCAAGTCCAGCGATTCCTCGGCCAGATAGCGCGAGATGTCCACGTCTTCGATCGGACTTTGGCCCTGCCGCAGCAGCGCGATGCGCGACTCGTCCAGATCGAGGCCGACCACCTCATGGTGCTTGGCGAGCAGGACGGCCATGGAGAGGCCGACATAGCCCAGCCCGACGACGGTGATCTTCATTCGGACGAGTCTAGGGACGTACGTCGAGGGCCCGCGCCAGCCGACGCACGATCTCTGTCAGCCGCTCGGGCGACGTGGCGAAGTTGAGGCGTACGTGTCCGGGCAGATCACGCTGGAACATCCGGC
Organism: Nocardioides sp.; assembly: GCA_037045645.1. Taxonomy (NCBI): domain Bacteria; kingdom Bacillati; phylum Actinomycetota; class Actinomycetes; order Propionibacteriales; family Nocardioidaceae; genus Nocardioides; species Nocardioides sp. The sequence goes on along the minus strand of JBAOIH010000003.1, from coordinate 273,439 downwards.
CGTCCTGCACCCAGACACGACCTTTCGACAGGCCCAGTGCGCTCGGCTCGTCGGCGTACGCCCGCAGGTCGATCCAGGCCAGATACGTCGCCTCCGGCAGCCGCATCCGCGCGAGCGGCAGATGCTCGGCCAGCAGTGCTGCGAGCAGATCGCGCTGCGAGGTCAGCCTGGAGCGCAACGCATCGAGCCACTCGTCGCCGTCGGTGAAGGCGGCGGTCGCGGCGATCACACCGAGAGGGGAGTACGAGTCGTTGCGCGCCATGGGTACGTCGCGCAGCGCCTGCGCCGCGGCCGGAGAGGTCGTCACGAGTTGCGCGCACTTGAGCCCCGCGGTGTTGAACGCCTTGCTCGCAGCGGTCACCACCACAGCGTGGTCGTCGGTTCCCTCGATCTGGAGGTACGACAGGTGCTTGGCGCCGCCCAGAGTCAGCGGTGCGTGGATCTCATCGGAGATCACCCGAGCGCCATGACGCAGCACCACATCGCGGATGCCCTCGAGTTCGGCGCGCGTGAACACCCGACCCCACGGATTGTGCGGCTGGGTGAGCAGCAACGTGCGGGCACCGTCGGCAAAGAGGCGGTCCAGCGCATCGAGGTCGAACTCTGCGCGCTCGGCAGCTGGATCGAGGATCAGGTCGACCCGCGCCCGGCCGGTGATCTGGGCGATGTCGTGCTGCGGCGGGTAGCCCGGCAAGGGGAACACCACGGGCGCCTGCTCGCTGAAAACGTCGAGAGCCAGGCGTACGCCCGCCGTCACGTCCGCGACCGGCAGCACGTGGCCGGGGTCGACGTCGAAGCCGAACTGCCGCCGCGCCCAGCCCGCGTACGCCTCCCCGAGCGCCGCGCCCGCCCCGCCGAACTCCGGGTCCATGAATGCCGGATAGCCCGTGACGCCCTCGGTGATCGCCTGGACCAGCGACTCCTGCACACAGGGCGCGAGCGCGTAGTCCATCTCGGCGACCCAAGCCGGGAGTACGTCGGGCTCACAGGCCCCCCACTTCAGCACCAGCGCGCGCCGAGCCTCGGCATCGGTGAAGTCGCGGATCATTGCGTGAGCGTACGACCCCCACTCCCGCTGGCCGACTGTCCGCTGGTTGAGGAGCCCGCGCTCCCCCGCTGGTTGAGGAGCCCGCGCAGCGGGCGTCTCGAAACCAAGCCCTCGCCCCGCTGGTTGAGGAGCCCGCGCAGCGGGCGTCTCGAAACCAGGTCTCGCCTACAACCCCGCCGCCACCACCGTCTGAACCGCACTGGGTCTGATGGAGGCTCGGGCTATTGGATTCCGACCAAGGGCTGGTCGGTCCGTTCCGTAGCGTAGAACGTCTCCTCGAACTCTGCTGGTGGGATGTCGTTGAGGTAGCCGTGCAGACGGTCGTGGTTGTGCCAGTGGACCCAGCTCAGCGTGGCGAGCTCGAGGTCCTCGACCGTCTTCCACGGGCGGCCCTCACGCGCGGGGCCACGGACCAGTTCGGCCTTGTAATAGCCGTTCACGGTCTCGGCCAGCGCGTTATCGTACGAATCGCCGACAGTGCCGATCGAGGGCATCGCGCCGATCTCAGCCAGACGCTCGCCGTAGCGAATCGAGGTGAATTGACTGCCGGCATCCGAGTGACACCGCAGGCCAGGGAGCTGGGTCCCGCGTGACCACCGGGCCATCTCGATGGCATCGAGGACCATAGTGGTCCGCATGTGCGAGGCGACCCGCCACCCCACGATCGTGCGGGAGTAGGCGTCGATGATGAAGCAGACGTAGGCCACCGCGGCCCAAGTCGGCACGAATGTCAGATCGGTGACCCACAGTTGGTTCGGGGCCGTGGCGGTGAAGTCGCGGCCGACCAGGTCCGGGTGGCGCGGCATGCCCGGATCGGGCTTGGTGGTACGGACCCGCTTGGTGCGCCGGACCCCCTCGATGCCGGCGGTGCGCATCAGGCGGGCGACCTGGTCACGGCCGATGTCATGTCCAGCACGTCGTGCGGCCTTCCAGATCTTCCGGGCGCCGTAGACCCGGAAGTTGTCCTCCCACAGCTGCCGCACTACCGGTCCCATCACCTCGTCGCGCTGCGTGCGAGCCGAGGGTTGGCGGTTCTTGAACTCGTAGTAGCTGCTCGGGGCCACCTGCAGCACGTGGCAGATGAGCTCGACCCCCAGACGCCGGCCCGCGACCACGTCGTCACGGTTGGCGTCGATGAACGCGGCTACTTCTTGTACTGGCGGTCGAGCTCCGCCCCGAAGAAACTGGCGGCCCTCTTCAAGATCTCGTTGGCTCTCTTCGAGCTCCCGGTTCTCCTGCTCCAGCGCCTTCAGCCTGGCCGCGTCGCTCGTGCTCAGACCCGGCACGTGGCCCTCGTCGATGTCGGCCTGCTTCACCCAGGACCGAACTGACTCGGTGCCGTACCCGAGCTGGGCTGCGACCCGCTGCACTGTGCCGTGCTCAGTTCCCAGCTCGGCACGCAGCGTCCTGACCATCCGCACCGCAGCGGCCTTTTCCTCAGGGCTGTAGCGACGTGTGGTCGGCTTCCCCGGGGTGGTGTCCTTCGGCATGAGTCCATCCTCGTTTCCAAACGATGGAGACTCCAACCAACCCAGTGCAGTTCAGTCCCCTGGCGGATCGCCCGCTTGGCGTCGAGTTCGGCGGCCAGGCCGGCGCCGCCGATGAGGTGCACGAACCGGCCGGTGTCGTCGAGTGAGTCGTAGAGATCGCGTACGGACTCCTGCCCCGCACACAGCACGACGGTGTCGCACTCGATGACGTGGGATTCGCCGCCGATGGTGACATGGAGCCCGGCGTCGTCGATCCGGTCATAGGTCGCGCCGTTGATCTGGCGTACGCCCGACTGCTTCAACACCGCGCGGTGCGCCCAGCCCGACGTCTTGCCCAGAGCGATCCCGATGGGGGTGGTCTTGCGCTGGATCAGCGTGACCTGTCGCTTCGGGGATCGTGGCTTGGGAGCGGTCAGCCCGCCGCGGTCGATCGCGGGGTCACCGACGCCCCAGTGCGCGAGCCAGTCGTCGAGCGACTCTTCTTCATGGGTGAGCCAGACCGAGACGTCGACGCCGATGCCGCCGGCACCGATCACGGCGACGCGGTTGCCGGGCGTACGCGCGCCGCTGAGAAGTTCGGCGTAGGTCATCACACTCGGGTGGTCGATGCCGTCGATCTCAGGGATCCGTGGCGTCACGCCGGTGGCGATGATGACGTCGTCGTACGCCGTCAGATCTGCGGCGCTCGCGCGGGTGTTGAGGCGTACGTCCACCCCGTGCACCTCCAGCATCCGGCCGTAGTAGCGCAACGTCTCCTTGAAGTCCTCCTTGCCCGGCACGGCCATCGCGAGCCGGAACTGGCCGCCGATGTCGTTGCTGGCCTCGAAGAGCGTGACGTCGAAGCCGCGCTCGGCGGCGGAGACTGCCGCCGAGAGCCCGGCCGGTCCCGCGCCGACGACCGCGATCGTGGGCGTGGTTTCGCCCGTCGCTGGTTGAGGAGCCGACGCAGTCGGCGTCTCGAAACCCGCTTCCGCGATCCCTCCCACCGCTGGTTGAGGAGCCGACGCAGTCGGCGTCTCGAAACCAACGTCCGCGATCCCTCCGACCGCTGGTTGAGGAGCCGACGCAGTCGGCGTCTCGAAACCCGCTTCCGCGATCCCTCCCACCGCTGGTTGAGGAGCCGACGCAGTCGGCGTCTCGAAACCCCGTACGCCGGGCAGCGGCAGCAGCACCAACTCGGTCTCATGACACGCCCGCGGGTTCACCAGGCACGAGGCCCGCTTGTTGTCGAATACGTGATCCAGGCACGCCTGGTTGCACGCGATGCAGGTGTTGATCTGGTCGGCCCGGCCCGCGCGCGCCTTGCGTACGAAATCCGGATCGGCCAGGAACGGCCGCGCCATCGACACCAGATCGGCCTGCCCGCTCGCCAGGATCGACTCGGCCAACTCGGGTGAGTTGATCCGGTTCGAGGCGATCACCGGGATATCGACAACCGAGCGCAGCCGCGCCGTCAGCGAGACCCACGCACCCTGGGGCACCTGGGTGATGATCGTCGGCACCCGCGCCTCGTGCCAGCCGATGCCGGTGTTGAAGACTGTGACGCCCTGCTCCTGCAGGAGCGCGGCGAGTTCGAGCGTCTCGTCCCAGGTCTGGCCGTCCTCGACGAGATCGAGCAGCGAGATCCGATAGACGATCGGGAAGCCGTCGCCGACCAGTTCGCGTGCCCGGCGTACGACCTCCACCGGGAAGCGCATCCGGTTCGTCGCCGAGCCGCCCCACTGGTCCTCGCGGTGATTGGTGCGCGCGGCGAGGAACTGGTTGATCAGATAGCCCTCCGAGCCCATGATCTCGACCGCGTCATAGCCGGCCTTCTGGGCCAGCGCGACCGATTTCGCGAATGCAGTGGCCGTGTCATCGACCGCCTTGGTCGACAAGGCGCTCGGTTTGAACGGGGTGATCGGACTCTTGATCGCGCTGGCGGACACGCTGAGCGGGTGGTATCCGTACCGACCCGCGTGCAGCACCTGCAACGCGATCGCCCCGCCGGCCTCGTGCACCGGTCCGGTGATGTCGCGGTGCCGCATCGCCTGCAACCGCGAGGTCATCTCGGAGGCGAACGGCTTGAGCCAGCCGCGCTTGGTGGGGGCGTACCCGCCCGTGATGATCAGGCCCGCCTCGCCGCGGGCGCGCTCGGCGAAATACTCCGCCAACTTGGGGATGTCCCAGACGTAGTCCTCCAACCCGGTGTGCATCGAGCCCATCACGGTGCGGTTGCGCAGGGTGAGGTCGCCGAGGGTGACGGGGGAGAGGAGGTGGGGGTACGTCGGGTGCTCGGTCATTGCTGTCCTTCGTGTCGTGCCAGATATTCGGTGAGCCAGTCGACCCAGCCGCGTTCGGTGATCAGGCCACCGCGCAAGACCAGGTAGTGGTCGAGGTCCTGCCCGACCAGGTCGTCAGGCGAGGGGTAGTCGCGCGCCATGAACTGCTCATAGATCGCCAGCCTTTGCTGGTGCTCGACCAGGTGAGTGCGTACGGATCGCGCGACTTCGCCGCGGTCGCCGTACGACGCCCCGCGCATCTGGACGACCAGCGACGACCGGATCGGTTCGGGATCGGGGGTCGTGGCGAGCCAAGCTCGCAGGACGTCACGCCCGGTATTCGTCACCGAACTGACCTTCTTGTTCGGTCGCCCGGTCTGCTCGACGGTCTCGGAGACGACCCACCCGGCGGCCTCCATCCGGGCCAGGGTGCGATAGATCTGCTGGTGGCTGGCCGACCAGAAGAACCCGATCGACCGCTCGAACCTCCTGGTCAGGTCGAGACCCGAAGCCGGCTGTTCGAGCAGCGCCACAAGGAGCGCGTGTTCGAGGGCCATGGGGATATCCTGACCCACCTATGCAACAAGTTGCAAGACCGGCTCGCGACGTGAGAGTCACCGGCTGGCCGGTGACTTTGGGGGTTAGTAACCAATGCATCGGTTACACACCGTGAAAGTCACCGGCTGACCGGGGACTCCACCGCCGCCCGCTGGCCGTACGATTCGCGCATGCGCCTGACCCGTATTGCCCTCGCCGCCACCGTCCCGCTCGCCCTCGCGCTCACTGCCTGCGCGCCCACCGAGGATCCGGCGAGCACAGCCAAGGACACGACCACGACCGCCGACGCTGCCGCGGGCGACGACGCCGCCACCTGCGCCGTCGACAAGGTCAAGACCGAAGGCACGCTGACGGTCGGCACGGACAGCCCGGCGTACGACCCGTGGTTCAGCGACGACGACCCCAGCAACGGCAAGGGCTTCGAGTCGGCCGTGGCGTACGCGGTCGCTCAGCAGATGGGCTACGAGGCCGACGCGGTGAAGTGGATCAAGGTGCCCTTCAACAACTCGTACGCCCCGGGCAAGAAGGACTTCGACTTCGACATCAACCAGATCTCGGTGACCCCCGAGCGGGCCAAGGTCGTCGACTTCTCCGACGGCTACTATTCGGCGGCCCAGGCGATCATCACCTTGAAGAAGAGCCCGGCCGCGAAGGTCGCCTCCCTCTCCGAGCTCGCCGACCTCAAGCTCGGCGCCCAGACCGGCACCACGTCGCTGACCGCGATCCGCGACGTCATCAAGCCGAGCGCGCAGCCGATGGTCTTCAACGACACCAACGCCGCCAAGCAGGCCCTCAACAACGGCCAGCTCGACGCGATCGTTGCCGACCTGCCGACGGCGTTCTACATCACCGCGGTGGAGATCCCCAAGGGCAAGATCATCGGGCAGTTCCAGCCTGAGACGGGTCAGCAGGAGGAGTTCGGCCTGCTCTTCGAGAAGGGCAACCCCCTCGTCGAGTGCGTCAACACCGCGCTGGCCACGCTCAAGGAGGACGGCACCTTGGAGAGCATCGAGCAGGAGTGGCTCTCCGACACCGTCGGCGTCCCCGTCATCGAGTGATCGGCTGATCGTTGACGGTCGACCCGTTCCCGGGCGATGCCTGGGCACCCAGTCAGCACGAACTACAACGTCGCGCCGTACGCATTTCGCAGCGGCGCCGCTCGCTGACGATCGCCTCGCTCGTCACGATCGGCGTGATCGCGCTGGTGTCCTTCGTGGCCACCAGCAGCCCGGGCTGGGAGACGTTCAAGATCACGTTCTTCAACGTCGAGCACGCCCGCGCGGTCTTCGGTGATGTACTCAAGGCGTTCTGGGTCAACGTCAAACTGTTCTTGTTGGCCGAGCCGCTGATCCTCGTGCTCGCGCTGGCCGTGGCGCTGTGTCGTCAGGCGCGTTCGCCGTGGCTGGCGCCGCTGCGGCTGCTGGCTGTGGTCTACACCGACATCTTCCGGGGCATCCCGACGATCCTGTTGGTGCTGCTGATGGGCTTCGGCATGCCGGCGCTGCAGTTGCAGGGGATGCCGACCTCGTTGTTCTTCTGGGCCCTGGTGTCGCTGGTGTTGTCGTACGGCGCGTACGTCGCGGAGGTCTTCCGGGCCGGTATCGAGTCGATCCACCCGTCGCAGCTGGCCAGCGCCGAGACGCTCGGCCTCACCCGCGCCCAGGCGATGCGCCACGTGGTGGTGCCGCAGGCCGTACGCCGGGTCGTACCCCCACTGCTCAACGACTTCATCTCGCTGCAGAAGGACACCGCACTGGTCACGGTCGTCGGGCTGTGGGACGCCACCCGCGCCGCCAGCGACTACGCGTCGTACAACTTCAACTACACCTCGTTCGTGGTGGTGTCGCTGTTCTTCATCGCCCTGACCGTGCCGATGGCGCGGTTCACCGACTGGCTGCAGCGGCGCTATGCCGAGCGGGAGAGGGCGGGCGCGCGATGAGCCTTCTGCACGTGAGTGATCTGCGGAAGTCGTACGGAGAACGTGTCGTGTTGCACGACATCGACCTGAGCGTCGAGTCGGGTGAAGTGGTCTGCCTGATCGGCTCGTCGGGGTCGGGCAAGTCGACGCTGCTGCGGTGTATCAACCTGCTTGAACACATCGACGACGGCATCATCGAGTTCAACGGTGTCGAGATCTCCGACCCGCGGGTGAACATGAAGGCCGTACGCCGCGACATGGGGATGGTCTTCCAGGCCTACAACCTGTTTCCGCATCTGAGCGTGCTCGACAACGTGTGCCTGGCGCCCGTACGCGTGCATGGCCGGTCGCGTCGTGAGGTGGAGGCCGAGGTGCGCGCGTTGCTGGCGAGGTTTGGTCTGGCCGAACACGGCGACAAGCATCCCGACCGGCCCTCGGGTGGCCAGCAGCAGCGGGTGGCACTCGTACGCGCTCTCGCCTGCCGGCCCAAGTTGTTGCTGCTCGACGAGATCACCGCAGCGCTGGATCCGGAGTTGGTCGGCGACGTCTTGGAGGCCGTACGCGAGCTCGCGCGGGAGGGCACGACGCTGATCCTGGCCACCCACGAGATGTCGTTCGCGCGAGATGTAGCCACGACCGTGTGCTTCCTCGACGCCGGGCGGATCTTGGAATCCGGGCCGCCGGCGGAGTTGTTCAGCAACCCGCGCGAGGAGCGGACGCGGCAGTTCCTGCGCCGGGTGCTGCCCGCCTGATCGGGGGTTGAGCGGACAAATCGGGGGCCCAGCCCGCCTCTTTGGGTAGTCCAGTGCGAAATGGTCGCCCCACTCGCGAAATCACAACCATTTCGCACTGGACTACGCACCATTGCAGCGCGGATATACCCCACGGGGGTATCATGCAAGCATGACCGACCACGGCTATCACCACGCGGGCCACAAGGATGCTGTCCTCAAACGCCTGCGCCGCATCGAAGGCCAGGCGCGCGGGGTGCACAAGATGGTCGAGGACGACAAGTACTGCATCGACGTCCTCACGCAGATCTCCGCGATGACCAAGGCGCTTCAGGCCGTCAGCCTGATGTTGCTCGACGACCACCTCGACCACTGCGTACGCAATGCCGACGCCGACGACCTCGACGCCAAACTCAAGGAAGCCTCGGCGGCCATCGCCAGGCTCGTGAAGTCCTGAAAGGGGACGAGATGACCACCAACACCTACACCGTCACCGGCATGACCTGCGGACACTGCGCCGCCTCGGTCACCGAAGAGATCTCCGAGATCGCGGGCGTCGAGAACGTCGACGTCGTCGTGGAGACCGGTGCCGTCACCGTCACTTCCGCCGAGCCCCTCGACGAGGCAGCCGTACGCGCTGCGGTCGAGGAGGCCGGCTACGTGCTGGCATGAGCGAAAAGCAACCAGTTGAGGTCGAACTCGCGATCACCGGCATGACGTGCGCGTCGTGTGCCAACCGGATCGAGCGCAAGCTCAACAAGATCGAGGGCGTCACGGCGACGGTCAACTACGCGACCGAGAAGGCGAAGGTGGCGTACGCCCCGACCGTCAGCCGGGAGCAGTTGGTGCAGACCGTCGAACAGGCGGGGTACGGGGTCACCTCGACTTCGCTCGATCAGCCAGAGCAGCCAGACCAACCCGAAGGCGACCCGCTTCGACAGCGCGTCGTCATCTCCGCGATCCTCAGCATCCCGGTGATCGCGATGGCGATGATCCCGCCGCTGCAGTTCACCAACTGGCAGTGGCTGTCGTTGACCCTGGCCGCGCCCGTGGTGGTCTGGGGCGGCTGGCCGTTCCACCAGGCGGCGTGGACCAATGCGCGTCACGGCGCCGCGACCATGGACACGCTGGTGAGCGTCGGGACTTTGGCGGCCTTCGGCTGGTCGCTCTATGCGCTGTTCTTCGGGATGGCCGGGCATCCAGGCATGACGCACGGCTTCGAGTTGCGCCCCGAGCGGGGGATGGCGACGTCCTACATCTATCTCGAAGCTGCCGCCGGCGTCACCACCTTCATCTTGCTGGGGCGTTGGCTCGAGCACCGGGCCAAGCGTCAAGCGGGTGCGGCGCTGAAGTCGTTGATGGAACTCGGCGCCAAGCAGGTCACCGTGCTGCGCGACGGACGCGAGGTGACGGTCGCGGCTGAGCAACTCCAGGTCGGCGACCACTTCGTCGTACGCCCGGGGGAGAAGGTCGCCACGGACGGCACGGTCGTCGAAGGCCGCTCGGCCGTCGACGAATCGATGTTGACGGGGGAACCCGTGCCGATCGAGGTCCAGCCCGGGTCGGCCGTGACCGGCGCGACGCTGAACGCCAGCGGGCGGCTAGTCGTCGAAGCGACCCGAGTCGGCGCCGAAACCGAACTGGCCCAGCTTGCCCGTCTGGTCGAGGACGCGCAGAACGGCAAGGCCGAGGTGCAGCGCCTGGCCGACCGGATCTCTGGCGTCTTCGTCCCGGTCGTGATGGTGCTGGCGCTGCTCACCCTCGGCGGCTGGCTCCTGGCCGGAGCCGGAGCAGCGGCCGCGTTCACCGCCGCGGTCGCCGTACTCATCATCGCCTGCCCCTGCGCCCTCGGCCTCGCGACGCCGACGGCGCTGATGGTGGGCACCGGTCGCGGAGCTCAGTTGGGCATCGTGATCAAGGGCCCCGAGGTGCTCGAAGACACCCGCCGCGTCGACACTGCTGTGCTCGACAAGACCGGCACGGTCACCACCGGGGAGATGGGTGTGGTGGACGTGGCTGCTGTCGAGGATCGCGATCAGGTGCTCCGCTTCGCGGGTGCCCTCGAATCCGGCAGCGAGCACCCGATCGCAGCCGCCATCGTCCGCGCCGCACTCGACAACGGCGACCTGCCGACTCCCGAGAATTTCGCCAATCTCGACGGGCTCGGCGTCGAAGGCAACGTCGAGGGGCGCGCCGTCCTCGTCGGCCGACCACGCTTGCTGGCTGACCGATCGCAGCACCTTTCCGCCGACTTGCAGGAACGCTTCGAGCAGGCGCAACGAGAGGGTCGTACGGTCGTCGCCGTCGGCTGGGATGGCGCAGCGCGCGGACTGATCCTGCTGGAGGACCGGATCAAGGCTTCGTCACGAGTGGCCGTACAACGCCTCAAAGAACTCGGTCTGCGGCCGGTCCTCCTTACCGGCGACAACGAGACCGTGGCCCGCCAGGTCGCTGCCGAGGTCGGCATCGACGAAGTGATCGCCGAGGTCATGCCCGCCGACAAGGTGCGTGTCGTCAAGCGCCTGCAAGACGAGGGCCGTGTCGTGGCGATGATCGGCGACGGCGTCAACGATGCAGCAGCGCTGGCCCAGGCCGACCTGGGTATCGCGATGGGTACGGGGACCGACGTCGCGATCGAGGCGTCCGACCTGACCTTGGTCAAGGGTGACCTGGCTGAGGCGAGCACCGCGATCCGGCTCTCTCGCAAGACGCTGCGTACGATCAAGGGAAACCTGTTCTGGGCGTTCGCCTACAACGTGGCGGCGATCCCGGTCGCCGCGGCCGGGCTGCTCAACCCGATGTTGGCTGGTGCGGCGATGGCGTTTTCGAGTGTGTTCGTGGTGACGAACTCGCTGCGATTGCGCCGCTTCTCCTGAAATTTCGGGGTAGTCCAGTGCGAAATGGTCGTCCGCCGGCAGCAAACACGACCATTTCGCACTGGACTACCCCGCAAGGGGACCAGCCCGCCCTGCCACAATCGCGCCCATGACGTACGCACTGGGCCAGGGCACCGGGCCACTCAAGGGCATCAAGGTCGTCGAGATCGCGGGCATCGGTCCTGGACCACACGCGTGCATGATCCTGGCCGACCTCGGCGCCGACGTGATCCGGATCGAGCGTCCGGGCGGCGGGATGTTCGGCGGCGGCAAGCATGACGTGATGACGCGGTCGCGTCCGAGCGTGGCCATGGATCTGAAGAACCCCAAGGCGATCGAGACAGTCAAGCAACTCGTCGCAGAGGCCGACGTACTCATCGAGGGCATGCGCCCTGGCGCGATCGAGCGGCTCGGCCTCGGCCCTGAGGACTGTCACGCGCTCAACCCGAAGTTGGTGTACGGCCGGATGACCGGGTGGGGCCAGGACGGTCCATGGGCTCAGGCGGCCGGACACGACATGAACTACATCGGCATCACGGGCGCTCTCTTCGGCCTCGGTCAGGACAAGGCCAGACCACACTTCCCCAGCAACCTGGTCGGGGACTTCGGCGGTGGCTCGACCTACCTGGTGATCGGGGTGCTGGCTGCTGTGCTGGAAGCGCGCACCAGCGGCCAGGGTCAGGTCGTCGATGCCGCGATCGTCGACGGCACGGCGCATCTCAACGCGATGGCTGCCACCTTCGCCGCGCTCGGCGCCCCCACGGACCGACGCGCGAGCGGCCTGCTCGACGGCGGGACTCCGTACTACGACATCTACGAGACGGCCGACGGCCGACACATGACGATCGGCTCGCTCGAACCGCAGTTCTACACCGAGTTGATCCGTCTGCTCGGGCTCGAAGACCTGCCCGATCGCAACGACCCCGCGAACTATCCCGTGATCCGCGCGGCCTTCACCGACGCGTTCAAGGCCAAATCCCAGGCGGAATGGGCCGAGATCTTCGACGCGACGGACGCCTGCGTGGGTCCCGTACTCCCGTACGACGAGGCGATCGCGCACCCGCACCTGGCGGCGCGCGAGACCTTCGTGACCGAGGCCGGCATCGTCCAGCCCGCCCCCGCGCCGCGCTTCTCGCGTACGCCCGCGACCATCTCGCGCCCCGCGGGAGGACCCGGATCCGCGACTCGGGAAGCGCTCGCAGCCTGGGGCATCGAGGGCGTGGATGCCCTTGTCGAGGCCGGTGCGGCGTTCGAAGCCTGAGCGCCTTTTGCTTGGACTACGCAGCGTCGTAAGTTTGTCATCAAGAGCCACCATCGACCGAGGAGCGTCGCCATGAACGACGAGAACCCCGTCCACATCCTGTCCGACGACGAGTGCTGGACCTTCCTGCAGTCGCACGAGTTCGGACGACTCGCGTTCCACCTCGCCGAGCAGGTGCACATCACCCCCATCAACTTCGCGGTCGACAAGCAGAGCGGACAGCGCACACTGCTCTTCCGCACCGCCGAGGGCTCCAAGCTGCTCGGCGTCGTGATGAACCCCGACATCGCCTTCGAGGCCGATGAGTACGACGAGCACCAGGCCACCAGTGTGATCGTGCGCGGCACCGCGCGGCTGTTGGAGGAAGACGAAGCGCACCGCGCCGAGAACGTCCCGCTCCGACCCTGGGTCAACACCTTGAAGTACAACGTCGTCGAGATCACCCCGACCGAGTTCTCCGGGCGTCGTTTCGACCTGGCCCTGCCCTGGCGCCACCTGCGGCCCGAGTGAACTCGCTGCCCTTCGTCTTCCTCGGGACTCGAGCCGACGATACCGTTGCCGACGGTGAATATGAGGCCGTACGCCGGTTCGCCGGACTGACTCCCGAATCGCTGCTCCGGGTGCGACTGGAACGCGAATCGCTGCCTGACTTCGACCTCGCGTCGATCTCGGGTTTCATCCTGGGTGGCGGACCCTTCAACGTGTCTGATCCGGCCTCGTCGAAATCGCCAGAGCAGGTGCGGGTCGAGGCCGAACTGGACACGCTGTGCCGGCGGGTGATCGAGGCGGACTTCCCTTTCCTCGGGGCCTGCTATGGCATCGGCACTCTGGGAGTCCAGTGCGGCGGGGTGGTCGACCGGACGTACGCCGAACCCGTCGGAGCCGCCCCCATCACACTGACCGACGAAGGCGTGGACGACCCGCTCTTCGGCGTCCTGCCGCGTGACTTCGACGCCTTCCTCGGCCACAAGGAGGCGGTGTCACGACTGCCGGACGGCGCGGTGTTGTTGGCGTCGGGACGTGCCTGCCCGGTGCAGGGCTTCCGCCTGGGGCGCCACGTGTACGCCACCCAGTTCCACCCCGAACTCGACCTCGAACAACTCGCCTTACGCGTCGAGGTCTATCGCCATCACGGCTACTTCGCGCCCGAGGAGGGCGAGGCGATCGTCGCGCGCGCTCAGGCGTACGACATCACCGCCCCGCCCCTCCTGCTGCGACGGTTCGTGGAACTCCACGCCCGCTGAGTCAGCAGAAATCCCCGCCGAGTCAGCAGAAATCCCCGCCGAGTCGGCGAAAGATCTCCTGACTCGCGCGAAATACCTGCTGACTCAGTTCTTGAAGCCGTCCTTGAGGTCCTTAGCGGCGTCCTTCACCTTCTCGCCGGCTTGCTTCACGCCGGCACTGGCCTGGTCGGCCTTGCCCTCGGCCTGCATCGACTCGTTATCAGTCGCGTCGCCGTACGACTCCTTGGCCTTGCCTTTGAGTTCTTCGGCCTCGTTGCTGATCTTGTCGCCAAGTCCCATGACTGCTCCTTGTGGATCGATGGACTGTCCAGCAAAGCAGCGCGGACGCGAACGCCCAATGCCCGAAAGGGTGGAGCGTTCGTGAGCCCTCGCCAAGAGTTCGTGAGCCCTCAGCGGGTGGCGCGGCGCGCGATGCTCTCGCGCCGCGTCTGGTCCATCCCCGCCTCGTACGCATCCACGAGCGACGCGATCGACAGCGGCTTGAGACGCTCGACGACCTCTTGGATCCGTTCGGGCGAGGCGCCGGATTCGCGGTAGTGCGGCCAGACCTGCTTGCGGAAGAGCTCGTACAACTCCTCGGCGATCGCGCGCCCATGGCGCTGATAGATCTCGCTTGCGGCTTGCGCGGCTTCGAGCGGATACCCGAGTTCCAGCAGTCCGAGACCCACGGGGAGTTGGCTTACCTCGACCTCCCAGCGCGAGCCGTTGGCGCTGATCACCCCGAGCGCGCTGAGCGTCTCGAGGTCTTCGCTGGAGAGCGTACGACCGGCGCGCCGCTGCAACTCGGGTCCGCTCATCGACACCGAGGTCGCGGCCTGCCACGGCACCAGCATCGCTTTGTGCAAGGCGATGTTCTCCGGGGTCGCGTCGGCGGGGATGCGCGCGACGTACCGCTCGATCGCCGACAACGTGAAGCCGTGTGACTGCAACTCCTGCACGAGCCCGAGGCGCGCCACGTGATCGGCGGTGTAATAACCGACCCGACCACGCCGCAGTGGTGGGGGTACGAGGCCGCGCGAGGTGTAGAACCGTACGTTCCGCACGCTCATCCCGACCCGCTCGGTGAGTTGCTCGAGGGTCAGCAGGCCGTCGTCGTCAGCGGGTGCTTGAGCCGTGGCAGTGATCGCGGACCCCCCTTTCCTCTGAGCGCCTCTCGGGGCGGTCGCGTGAGCCGTCCCACACGTCATGGAGATTGTGACAGTATCGGTGTCACAATCATCGGACAACCGTGCGCGGCTCTCGCGCGCCGTTGCCCCAGCTGTACTGAGATAAGGACGGTCATGGCAGAAGCATTTGTGTACGACCACATTCGTACGCCCCGAGGCCGCGGCAAGGCCAACGGCTCCCTCCACGAGGTGAAGCCGGTCGAGCTCGTCGTCGGCTTGCTCGACGAACTCAAGACGCGCAACCCCAACCTCGACGTCAACCGCGTCGACGACGTGGTGCTCGGCATCGTGTCGCCCGTGGCCGATCAAGGTGGCGACCTGGCCAAGACCGCGGCGCTCGCTGCTGGCTACCCCGAGACCGTCGCGGGTGTGCAGCTCAACCGCTTCTGCGCCTCCGGCCTGGAGGCCGTCAACCAGGCCGCGGGTCGCGTGGCCTCGGGCTTCGAAGACCTGATCATCGCCGGTGGCGTCGAGTCGATGAGCCGCGTACCCATGGGCTCCGACGGTGGCGCCTGGGCCTCCGACCCGGCCACCGCGCTCAAGACCGGCTTCGTACCCCAAGGCATCGGCGCCGACCTGATCGCCACGCTCGAAGGCTGGAGCCGCGAGGACGTCGACACGTACGCCGCCGAGTCCCACCACCGCGCCGCCAAGGCGTGGGCCAACGGCTACTTCAACGGCTCCGTCGTCCCGGTCAAGGACCTCAACGGTGTCCCCGTGCTCGAACAGGACGAGACCATCCGCCCCGACACCTCGCCCGAGGGGCTCGCCGGGCTCAAGGCGTCCTTCGCGCAGATCGGCGCTGACGCGGGCTTCGACGACGTGGCGCTGGAGAAGTACCACTGGGTCGAGAAGATCAACCACGTCCACCACGCGGGCAACTCGTCGGGCATCGTCGACGGTGCCGCGCTGACGCTGGTCGGCAACGAGGAGATCGGCGAACAGCTCGGCCTCAAGCCGCGCGCGCAGATCCTCGCCACGGCAGTTTCTGGCGCCGACCCGACGATCATGCTCACCGGACCTGCTCCGGCCGCGCGCAAGGCGCTGGCCAAGGCGGGCCTGGAGGTCGAGGACATCGACCTCTTCGAGATCAACGAGGCGTTCGCCGCTGTGGCGATGCGTTTCATGCGCGACATGGGCATCAGCCACGACATCACCAACGTCAACGGTGGCGCGATCGCGATGGGTCACCCGCTGGGTGCGACCGGCGCGATGATCCTCGGCACTTTGATCGACGAGCTCGAACGCCGCGACCTCAAGCGGGGACTGGCCACGCTTTGCGTCGGCGGCGGCATGGGCATCGCGACGATCGTAGAACTGGTCTGAGAGGGACTGAACAGATGACTGAGAACACTTCCGCGGTCCGCTACGACCGCGATGCCGACGGCATCGTCACCTTGACGATGGACGACCCGACCGCGTCGGCCAACACCATGAACGACCTCTACAAGGAGTCGATGGACAAGGCCGTCGACCGCCTCTATGCCGAGGTCGACGACATCGCCGGTGTCGTGATCGCCAGCGCGAAGAAGACCTTCTTCGCCGGCGGCAACCTCAAGAACATGATGCTGACCACTCCTGACGACGCCTCCGAGGTGTTCGCGATGGGTGAGGGCGTCAAGGCGGGCCTGCGTCGACTGGAGACGTACCCCCGCCCCGTCGTCGCTGCGCTCAACGGCGCCGCGCTCGGCGGCGGCTTCGAGATCGCGCTGGCCACCAACCACCGCATCGCCGTGGACGACCGCTCGATCAAGCTCGGCCTGCCCGAGGCCACCCTTGGTCTGCTGCCGGGTGGCGGCGGCGTGACGCGTGTCGTACGCATGCTCGGCCTGCAGTCCGCGCTGATGGAGGTCCTGCTCCAGGGCACCCAGTTCGACCCGCAGGGTGCGCTGAAGAAGGGGCTCATCGACGAGGTCGTGGCGACCCAGGACGAGCTGATCCCCGCCGCCAAGGCGTGGATCCTGGCCAACAAGGACAACGAGGACGCGGCCAAGAACCCGTGGGACCGCGCGGGCTACAAGATGCCCGGCGGCACCCCGAAGTCCCCGGCCCTGGCGGCCTTCCTGCCCGCCTTCCCGGCCCTGCTGCGCAAGCAGCTCAAGGGTGCCGACTTCCCGGCCCAGCGCGCGATCCTCTCGGCGGCCGTCGAGGGTGCGCAGGTCGACTTCGACACCGCGTCGCGGATCGAGTCGCGCTATCTGACCAGCCTGATCGTCAACCAGCAGGCCAAGAACATGATCCAGGCCTTCTTCTTCGACCTGCAGGCGATCAACGCCGGCAAGCTGCGCCCGCAGGGCGTGGAGAAGTTCAAGGGTACGAAGGTCGGCGTGCTCGGCGCAGGCATGATGGGCGCGGGCATCGCGTACGTCTGCGCGCGTGCGGGCATGGAGGTCG
The DNA here is from genome assembly GCA_037045645.1 of Nocardioides sp. Lineage (NCBI taxonomy): Bacteria > Bacillati > Actinomycetota > Actinomycetes > Propionibacteriales > Nocardioidaceae > Nocardioides > Nocardioides sp. Next base: position 256,492 of record JBAOIH010000003.1, on the reverse strand, counting down.
TCCTCAAGGACGTCTCGCTGGAGAACGCCGAGAAGGGCAAGGCGTACACCGAGAAGCTCAACCTCAAGGGCATCGAGCGCGGCAAGCTCACCGAGGAGAAGTCCGCGGCGCTGCTGGCCAAGATCACCCCGACTGCCTCGCCCGAGGACCTCGCCGGGTGTGACCTGGTGATCGAGGCGGTCTTCGAAGACCCGGCGCTGAAGGCCAAGGTCTTCGCCGAGATCATGCCGTTCATCAACCCCGACGCGCTGCTGTGCTCCAACACGAGCACGCTGCCGATCACCGAGCTTCGCCAAGGGCATCGAGGACGAGTCGCGGCGCAAGGACTTCATCGGTCTGCACTTCTTCAGCCCCGTCGACAAGATGCCGCTGGTCGAGATCATCAAGGGCGCAGAGACGTCCGACGAGGCGCTCGCCAAGGCGTACGACGTGGTGCTGCAGATCCGCAAGACGCCGATCGTGGTCAACGACAGCCGTGGTTTCTACACCTCGCGGGTCATCGGCTTCATGGTCAACGAGGGCATGGCGATGCTGGCCGAGGGCGTACGTCCGTACTCCATCGAGCGCGCCACCACCCAGGCCGGCTACCCGGCTCCGGTGCTGCAGCTCTCCGACGAGCTCAACCTCGAACTCATGGGCAAGATCGCCAAGGCGACCCGCGAGGCCGCCGAGCGTGACGGTGTTGCGTACGCCGGCCACCCCGGTGCGGCCGTGGTCGACAAGATGCTGGAGGCCGGTCGTGCCGGTCGTCTGCGCGGGGCTGGCTTCTATGAGTACGACAACGGTCAGCGCGCGGGCATCTGGTCGGGCCTGACCGAGCTCTTCCCGCCCGCCGACGAGCAGATCCCGTTCCAAGACATCAAGGACCGGATGCTCTTCGCCGAGGCGTTGGAGACCGCGAAGTGCTTCGAAGAGGGCGTCATCGAGTCGGCAGCTGCGGCCAACATCGGCTCGATCATGGGCATCGGCTTCCCGGCCAACACCGGCGGTGCCGCGCAGTTCATGACCGGGTACGTCGCGCGTGACGTCGAGGGCAACCCGACCGGCGAGACCGGTCTGGCGGCCTTCGTGGCGCGTGCCGACGAGTTGGCTGAACGCTACGGCGACCGGTTTGCTCCCACCGCTCGCTTGCGCGAGATGGCGGCGGCAGGGGAGTCCTTCCCGGCCTGATCCGTTTGCTGCTTGCGAGGCGCCACTCCCGTGCGGGGTGGCGCCTCGTGTGCGTCGACCTCGAACCGCGCAAAGAACTGCGGCCTTGGCGAGGTCATTTGGCGCCAGGGCGCGCCCTGCGGCCGCAGTTCTCGCCGTAGAGGCGGGGCGCTAATCTCGCCCCCATGCGACGCGTCCTGATCACCGGAGCAGCGGCTGGGCTCGGCGCCGCACTCACCGCCGCCTTCCGGGCCCGCGGAGACGAGGTGCTGACCACCGACATCTCGGATGGTGTCGACCTTCGCCTCGACATCACCTCCCCGGACGACTGGTCTGCCGCGCAGCAGGCCGTCGCCGAACGCTGGGGCGGCCTCGACATCCTGGTCAACAATGCCGGTGTCGCTGGCGGTGGTCGGCTCGACGTCTGCGGGCTCGACGAATGGCGCTGGATCACCGAGATCAACCTCTTCGGGATCGTCCAGGGCATGCAGGCGTTCATCCCGCTCTTCAAGACGCAGCGCAGCGGCCACATCGTCAACGTCGCCTCACTCGCGGGTCTCGTACACCCGGCCGGGATGGGCTCCTACAACGCGGTCAAGGCGGCGGTCGTCGCCCTGACCGAGACGGCTGGCCACGAGCTCGCGCCGTACGACGTGCGCGCCTCGGTGGTCTGCCCGTCGTACTTCCGCACCGGCCTCGTCGATGACCTGCGCGGCGCCGACGAAGCGCTCGGCTCGGTGATCAAGGGCCTCGTCGCCAACAGCCCGTTCGGTGCCGATGACATCGCCCGTGCGGTGCTGGAGGGCATCGACAATGGCGACGACGTGATCCTGCCCGACGATGCGGCCCGTGCGGCGTACGCCCTCAAGGTCGGTGACCGGCCGGCGTACGACACCCAGATGCGCCGACAGGCCGCCCGATTGGAGGCGCTGTCGTGAGTACGCCAGCACGCGACACCGCTGCTGACGCCAAGGCTCTGCGCGAGGAAGACGCCTTCGACGTCGCCGCCGTGCACGCGTGGCTGCAGCAGCACGCCTCGGATGAGTTCCGCGACGTCGTCGCGACCCAGACCCTGCCGGAGGTGCGGCAGTTCCCTGGAGGCGCGAGCAACCTGACGTACCTCTTGCGCTATCCCGACCGCGACCTGATCTTGCGCCGCCCGCCAGTTGGCGCGAAGGCGAAGAGTGCCCACGACATGGGCCGCGAATACCGCATCCAGAGCGCGCTCAAGCCGGTCTATCCACAGGTGCCGGCCATGGTCGGGTTCTGTGAGGACGACTCCGTCATCGGCTCGGACTTCTATGTGATGGAGCGCGTCGAGGGCGCGATCAGCCGCAAGGACCTGCCGTGGGACCTCACGCCTTCCCAGGTGGGCGACCTGTGTCGCAACTTCTGGGACGGGCTTATCGAGTTGCACTCCATTGATGTCACGTCGGTGCCCGCACTCGCCGCCCTTGGCAAGGGCGACGGCTATGTCACGCGTCAGGTCTCCGGCTGGACCGACCGGATGACGCGCGCGACCACCGACGACATGGGGGACTGGTCCGACATCACCTCCTGGCTCCACGAGCACCAGCCTGCGGACGTCGCGCAGGTGCTGATCCACAACGACTACCGGCTCGACAACGTAGTGCTGGCCACCGACAGTGCCGGCGAGCTTGTGGATAACGGCCGAATCGTCGGGGTCCTCGACTGGGAGATGGCTACCGTCGGCGACCCGCTGATGGACCTGGGCGGCTCGGCGTCGTACTGGATCCAGGCCGACGACGACCCCTTCATGCAAGGTTTTCGCCGCCAGCCGTCCAACGCCGAAGGCATGTGGACGCGCCAGCAGATCGTCGACTACTACTGCGAACGCATGGGCTATGACCTCTCGCCCGAGCAGTGGCGGTTCTATGAGGTCTTCGGGCACTTCCGCCTCGCGGTGATCGCCCAACAGATCTGGTACCGCTACTTCCACAAGCAGACGACCAACCCGGCGTACGCCATCTTCGGCCCCGCCGTCGCGGTGCTTGAAGCGCACTGTCGACGCCTCACTGGCGAGCAAGGCTCGAGCGCCTGATGGGGCGGATCCTGGTCGTACGCCACGGGCAGGCGTCGTTCGGAGCCGACGACTACGACGTGTTGTCGCCGCTCGGGGAGCGGCAGGCCGCGATCACCGGGGAGTTCGTACGAGAGTTCGCGCCCGACGTGGTCATCCACGGGACGATGAGGCGCCAGCGCGACACGGCTCTCCTGGCGGCGCAGGCCGCCGAGTGGCGGGCGCCCCTCGAGGTCGACGCCGCCTGGAACGAGATGGATCACCTCAACGTGCTCTCTCGACTCGCTGCGCCGTCGACCCCCACGCGCGAAGCGTTCCAAGCCCACTTCAACGAGGCGACCGAGCGTTGGCAGTCGGGGGAGTTTGACGACGAGTACGACGAGACGTTCGCGGCGTTCTGGTCACGTTGTCTGGAGGCGCTCGAACGCGCGACGGCGTACGAACGAGCCGTGGTCGTGACGAGCGGTGGCCCGATCGCGGTCTTGGCGACGCACCTGATCGCCGGTGACCTCACGACCTATCAGCGGCTGTGTCCGGTGATCGTGAACGCGTCCGTGACGCGGGTGCTTACCGGCTCGACGGGGCAGACGCTGCTGAGCTTCAACGAGCATGCGCAGTTCGGGGACCAGACGCGTACGTATCGCTGAGTTCGTGACCCCTCGGCAAATCAGATATAGGTGAGAGTCATTGGCATGGCGTTGTTGGTGCTGACGGCGTCGCCGATGGTCAAGGCCTGGGTGCGGATCGAGGTGGTACCAGTTCTATCGTCTGTCTTGATGAATGTGTAGCTGAATATGACGCTCGTGCCTGGCGATATCGCCGTGTTCGTAAGGGACTTGTATTGGAAATACGTCCCCATGTCTGTCACCGTCCACCCGCTGGCAGGAGCTTGCGCAACCGTGTAGGTTCCCGCCGCGTTGGGCTTGTTGAGGTTCACGGTGATCTGACCGGTGGTGATCAGCGTGCCGACATTTCTGACCGTGTAAATGAGGTTGATGGGGGCACCTTTTTGAATGGTGGTGGCAGAGGCGCCAATCTCAGCCTGCAGGTCCACGACACCATTCACTGCCAGTGGGGCGGATGCGGTGTTGTTGGTGGTCGTCGTCTCGCCCGTGATGGGGGTCACCGACCCAGAGACGGTGTAGTTGCCCGGGGCGTTGGACGTGGCTGTGAAGGGCAGCGCAATGGAGGCGCCGACGCCCAGGTCGGGCCCGGTGATCGTGTAGGACGTGCCGTTGTCGACGACCGTCCACCCGGAAGGCATCGAGCCCGGCGCCAACGTCAGACCGGTGACCTTCGGGACCGACACGACAGTGCTGCCACTCGTGGTGGCCTGGGTGCCGTTGTTCGTGACCGTGAACGTCACTGACGTGGAGCCACTCGTGCTGAAGGAGGTCGCACCTGTGGCCACAGTCAACGCCAGATCCCTCACGCTGGCAGCGGCGAATGACGGCGCGGTCGTGGCAAGCACGACGACCGGGGCCGACCACGCGGCGCCGTTGAGCACACTGCGGCGGGATGTGGGAAGTGAAGACATGGCAAGGACCTTTGGTGAGTAGACCTGATTGCGGAGAAGACCCGTTCGGGTGAAGGTAAAGGGCGTTCGTGCGCGGTCAGAATCGGGGCCCGTGGCGGTCTAGACCACCGAAGTCAGATCATCCGCTTGAAGACCGGCAGGGGGGCGTACTTCATCGCCACCGAAAGCGGCGCCCACGGCAGCGGGGGTACGCACGCCGAGGCGGTCTCAGACTCGATCGCCTTCACCATCGCCGCGACGCCGACCTCGGTGGAGACCATCATCTTGTTCTGCGCCGCGGCCACGCCGTCGTTCATCTCCGAGGCGATATAGCCCGGATAGAGCACGGTGATCTGCCAGCCCGGCTTGCCGTAGAGCTCCGTACGCAGTCCCTCGGCGAGGTGGGCGACCCCGGCCTTGGTGGCGGCGTACGTCGTCATCGTCTTGGGCAGGCCACGCATCGCCGACATCGACGAGACCATCACCAGATGGCCCCCGCCCTGGGCGCGGAAGACCTCCATCGCGGCTTCGGTCTGCGCGAGCGTGCCGACGAAGTTGGTCATCGCCGTCTCCCGGTTGGCGCGATATCCACCCGTGCCCAGCGGTGCGCCCTTGCCGAGACCGGCGTTGATGACGATTCGATCCAGTTGGCCCAAGGAGGCGGCAAACCGCTTGAAGACGCCGAACACCGAGTCCGGGTCCGACGGGTCGTCATGGGTGACATCGCAGGCCGCCACCTCCACGCGCCGGTCCGGGTGTGCGGCGAGGATCTCGGTATGCAACGCCTCCAACCGGTCGAGTCGTCGCGCGCACAGCGCGAGGTCGTACCCCAGATCTGCGAACTGTCGCGCCATCTCCGCGCCGAGCCCGGAAGAGGCACCAGTGACCAGGATCGCCTTTGATTCGTTCCCCATGGCATGAAGTCTCGCCTAGAGTCAGCGCCCGTGAGCCAGCAGCCCCAGGGAACTCAACCTCGCGTGTGCATCATCGGCGCCGGCTCGTCCGGCTTGACCGCGATGCAGGTGCTGAAGGCGCGCGGGATCGCGTACGACTGCTTCGAACTCGGCTCGCAGGTCGGCGGCAACTGGCGCTACGACAACGACAACGGAGTGTCGAGCGCGTACCGCAGCCTGCACATCAATACGTCCAGAGAGGCGATGCAGTACGCCGCGTACCCGATGCCGACGAGCCTGCCCGAATACCCCAGCCACTGGCAGATCGCGCAGTACTTCGACGACTACGTCGAGCACTTCGGACTGCGCGAAACGATCACGCTCCGCACCGAAGTGACCAAGGTCGAGCCTGCCGGGTCGCGCTGGGACGTGACCTTCCGATCCCGCGACGGCGGCGAGCCACAGAGTCGGACGTACGACCACGTCATCGTCGCCAACGGGCACCACTGGAGTCCGCGGTGGCCCGAGCCGAGTTTCCCGGGCAGCGACTCGTTCCCCGGAGAGCAGATCCACGCCCACTACTACCGCACGCCCGACATCTTGCAGGGCAAGCGAGTCGTGGTGCTGGGCATCGGCAACTCGGCGACCGACATCGCGGTGGAGTCGTCGCGCAACGCCAAGGAGACCTATCTCGCGATGCGCCGCGGGGCGCACATCCTGCCGAAGTTCCTCTTCGGGGTGCCCACCGATCACTTGACCAGTTCGCCACTGGCGCGTGGGCCGTTCCGACTGCAGAAACTCGGCATGAAGACGATGCTGCGGCTCGCCGTGGGCAAGGTGACCGACTATGGCCTGCCCGAGCCTGATCACGACGTTCTGGAGGCGCACCCGACCGTTAGCGACGATCTGCTGACCCGGCTTGGACACGGCGACATCACCGTGAAGCCCAACATCGCGCGCTTCGACGGCTCGACGGTGGTGTTCACCGACGGCTCGACCGTCGAGGCCGATGTGGTCGTCTATTGCACCGGCTATCAGGTGTCGTTCCCATTCCTGGCCGGCGGCGTGATCGACGTCCGCGACAACCACATCGACCTCTATCGCCGCGTGGTCGCGCCGGAGCGACCGGGGCTCTATTTCCTCGGTCTGATCCAGCCGCTCGGTGCGGTGATGCCGCTGGCCGAGGCGCAGGCACACTGGGTCGCCGACCTGATCGCGGGAGAGGTGTCGCTGCCATCGCTTGCAGAGATGCGGTCGCAGATCCAGGCGTACGACCACGCCTTGCGCAAGCGGTATGTCGCCAGCAAGCGGCACACCATCCAGGTTGATGCGCACGACTACAAACAGGAGCTCCTCAAGGAGCGCAAGGCGCGTCGAGTGGGCTGAACTACCGGCTCAACGGTGAGCGAGGCCCAACTCAACCGGCCTTGCGCTTGCCGAACATCGGAGACTGCCCCAGCGGGTCCGGCTGCTTGATCACCAGGGTGTTCAGCATCTTGTCGGCCAGAGTCTGGCGCTTTTCATCCCACGCGCACCACAGATAGTCGATGTAGAAGCACTGGTTGATCAGCGCGTGGATGACGTACTTGCCGAACGTGACACCGGCGCCCGGTGCCTGGCCATCCACCGCCAGGACGCAGCGGATGCCGACCTTGCGCTTGCCGTACGTGTAGCCGGTGCGGCCCTGGTCGAGCATGTAGTTGGCGATGAGGCGCCACAGTGACCAGACCGTCGCTGCGAGCACGATCACGGCACCGAGAATCATCACAACGGCGCCCGCCTCGAGCTCGTTCGACGAAGACAGCGCTCCGCCTCCCACCATGACGACTGCGCCGAGCATCATCAGCGCGAACGGCGGCAAGCCGTACACCGCATCCCACAGTGTCGCGACGGCTCGGTCACCGAACGTGGCATAGAAGTCCATCGGTGGGCCATAGCCCATCGGGGGCCCCGACGGGTAGCCGGCCGGCGGCGATGAGGCGTACGCGTTGTGGTCGGGCATCGCGTAGGGGGCCTGCCCCGCCGGCGCGTACGGATTCGGCGCAGGAGGCTGGGCGCCGACAGGTCCGCCGTAGGGAGGCTGGGCGTAGGGGGTCCCCTGCTGTGGGGGAGTGGGTGAGTCCGGGGGGCCAGGTTGGCGTACGCGCGTCACCTCGGGGTCGTCGTCTGCCGGACGACCGCCGCCCACCTGCCCGAACTCACCCATGCCCGATCAGCCCTTGGGAGCGTTGATGACGACGGTCTTCATGATCTTGTCGGCGATGGTCTGCCGCTTGGGGTCCCACAGCGGGAACAGGTAACCGATGTTGCAGATCACGCCGTCGACAAAGTGGGCGAGTTGGCGTACGAACGACATCAGCGGGCCGATCGGCTGGCCGGTCTCTTCGCTGATCAACTTGATGCCGAGCATGCCCTTGCCGATGGTGCAGCCGGTGTTGCCCTGCTTGATGCAGATGTTCCAGATCAGGAGCGCGAGTGCACCAAGGGAGCCGAGCAGCACCAGGACCAGGCCCGCGCCGGACATGCCGCCACCGGTGAGTTCGCCGGTGACCGGGTCGATCTCGGTGCCGCTGGCAGACATGCCGATGCCGACGAAGGCGAGGATCAGCGGAAGTCCCATGATGATCTGGTCGATCAGGTAGGCACCGACGCGCTGGAAGAAGGTGGCGTAGTTGCCGGCGGACTGGACGGCGCCGCCGTAGTTGGTCTGACCATAAGGGTTCTGGCCGTAGGGGTCCGACGGCTGGCCGTAAGGGTTCTGGTCGCTCATGCTCGTTCTCTTCTCTCGGGGTGCTGAAAGCAGGGTATTGCGCCGGTGATCTGCCCGGGGCCACCCGTCTCGAAACCGCCGTGCCTCTGGATGAAAAAAGTCAGGCTTGACTGTTTGTTGTTAATCCGTCAGGCTGCACGCGTGAGTCGGGTGCCACAGGAGGAGCGGTCGCGGGCGATGCGCGCGCGGCTCCTGGAGGCGACCGTGGAATGCCTGGTGGAGCACGGCTTCTCGGGGACGTCGACCACGCTGGTCTCCCAGCGAGCCGGGGTCTCCCGGGGGGCGCAACTGCACCACTTCCCGAGCAAGAACGCGCTCGTCGTGGCGGCGGTCGAGCACCTGACCGAACGCCGAGCGGCCGAGTTGCTCCCCGCGCTGGAGTCGGCTCGCGATGCTCGACACCGCACCCGCACCGTGCTCGACGTGCTCGCCGCGCACTTCACGTCACCGGTCTTCACGGCGGCGCTGGAGTTGTGGGTCGCCGCACGTACGGATCCCGCCCTGCTCGCGGCGGTCGCGCCGCTGGAGCAGCGCGTCGGCCGTGAGGCGCACCGGCTGACGGTCGCGGCGCTGGGGGCGGACGAGTCGTTGCCGGGCGTACGCGAACTCATCCAGGCCACGCTCGACCTGATGCGCGGCTTCGGACTTGCCAACACGATCACCGATGACTCTCGCCGCCGCAAGCGGATCCTCGACCACTGGGCGCGCACCCTCGACGCCGCCCTCGCCCCGGAAGGTGCCCGATGACCGATCTCCTCGAAGCCCTACTCGCGGACCTCGCCGCCGAAGGCGACGTCCTGGACGCCGCCGTGGCGACGCTGCCGGAGGAGGGGTGGCGTACGCCCACTCCCGCCGCCGGCTGGGATGTCGCCACCCAGATCGCCCACCTGGCGTGGACCGATGAGGTCGCGATCACCGCCGCCACCGACAAGGCGGGTTGGGACGCGTTGGTGCTGGAGGCGATCGAGGACCCGCTGGGCTACGTCGACAAATGTGCGCTCTCGGGCGGTGCTGTCCCCCCGGCGGAGTTGCTGGCGCGGTGGCGCGGGGCGCGAGCCGACCTGGTCACCACGCTGCGGGCGGTGCCGGACGGGGAGAAGCTGCCCTGGTTCGGACCGCCGATGTCGCCGACCTCGATGGGCACCGCGCGCTTCATGGAGACGTGGGCGCACTCGCTCGACGTGCATGAGGGCCTGGGCCTGACCTACGAGGTCACTGACCGGATCAAGCACGTCGCGCACCTGGGCGTACGCACGCGCGCCTACTCCTTCATCAACCGCGGCCTCGACGTGCCCGCCGGCGACGTGCGGGTCGCGCTGACCGCTCCGTCGGGCGAGACCTGGACCTTCGGGCCAGAGGAAGCGCCGGAGTCGGTGACCGGATCGGCGTACGACTTCTGCCGCCTGGTCACCCAGCGGGTGCACCGTGACGACACCGACCTGGTGGCCTCGGGTGAAGGCGCCTCGGCGTGGCTGGACATCGCCCAGGCCTTCGCGGGCCCGGCGGGCGCAGGGCGGGCCGCGTCATGACCGCGCCGTTGCGGGTCGCGAACGTCTCCGGCTTCTACGGTGACCGGCTCTCGGCGATGCGCGAGATGCTCGACGGCGGCCCCGTCGACGTCCTGACCGGCGACTATCTCGCCGAGCTCACCATGCTGATCCTGGGTCGCGACACCATGAAGGACCCGTCGCTGGGCTACGCGCGCACGTTCGTACGCCAGGTGGAGGACGTCCTCGGCGATGCTCTCGAACGCGGCGTCAAGATCGTGTCGAACGCGGGCGGGCTCAACCCGGCGGGTCTGGCCGCGCGATTGGAAGAGGTCGCGCGTGGGCTCGGGCTTGCGCCGTCGATTGCGTACGTCAGTGGCGACGACCTCCGATCGCGTACGGCCGACCTCGGCTGGGGCGACGCGCTCACGGCCAACGCCTATCTCGGTGGCTTCGGGATCGCGGCGGCTCTGTCCGGCGGTGCCGACATCGTGGTGACCGGACGGGTCACGGATGCGTCGTTGGTCGTCGGTCCGGCGGTGGCGCACTTCGGCTGGTCGTACGCCGACCTCGACGCGCTCGCCGGGGCGGTCGTGGCCGGGCACGTGATCGAGTGCGGGACGCAGGCCACCGGCGGAAACTTCTCGGGGTTCCTGGAGTTGAGCTCGCTCGAGGGACCGCTCGGGTTCCCGATCGCCGAGATCGCCGCTGACGGGTCGTGCGTGATCACCAAGCATCCCGGGACGGGAGGTGCGGTCACGGTGGACACGGTCACGGCCCAGCTGTGCTATGAGATCCAGGGGCCTGCCTACCTCGGTCCCGACGTGACGGCTCACTTGGACTCCCTCGAGTTGTCCGATGTCGGCCCGGATCGGGTCGCGATCAGCGGCGTACGAGGGTCTGAGCCTCCGTCGACCTTGAAGGTCTGCTTGAACTCGCTCGGTGGCTTCCGCAACACCGCGGAATTCGTGGTGACCGGGCTCGCCCAGTCGGCCAAGGTTGCGTGGTTGCGACGTCAGCTTGAGGCCGCCTGGGGTGACCTGGCGTCCTCGGTGACCTGGACGCACGGACCCGCCGGGGTGCCCGGGGCCGACACCGAGGAGGGTGCCTCGACTCGGCTGCGCGCCACGGTGAAGTCGGCCGATCCGAAGGTGGCGGGCAAGGCGTTCACCGCCCCCGCGATCGAGTTGGCGCTGGGCTCCTACCCCGGCTTCACCCTGACCGCACCACCAGCGCCCGGGTCGCCGTACGGGGTCTATCGCGCGGCCTACGTCGAGCGCGACGCGGTGACCCACGTGGTGACGTTCGGGGGTGGGGCGAGTGAGGTGATCGCGAACCCGGGGCTGGCGCCCCGCGCCGGGTCGAGCGGACCCGAGTCCGCTCAACCCCCGGAGATCCGGGGGCTGAGCGGACAGAACGGGGGCTTAGCTGGCCCGACTCGCCCCACGCCGCTGGGCACGTTCGTGCATGCGCGTTCGGGCGACAAGGGTGGCGACGCCAACCTGGGGCTCTGGGTCGGTGCCGGGCCCAAGCGCGACGAGCGCGTGGACTGGCTGCTCACGACCGTGACTGCGCAGTGGGTACGCGACCTCATCCCCGAGGCGGCCGAGCTCGAGATCGATATCCACCCGCTGCCCAATCTCGGCGCCGTCAACATCGTGCTGCACGGTCTCCTCGGAGACGGTGTCGCCGCCTCGACACGTTTCGATCCACAAGCCAAGGGCCTGGGCGAATGGGCCCGATCACGCACCGTGCAGATTCCGGAGGAGTTGCTATGACCCCGACCACCGAGGAGCGTGAGGCGCTGCGCGCCAGCGCCGCCGAGTTCGTACGCCGGGAGGTGATGCCGCACCTCGACGACTGGGAGCGCGAGGGCGCCCTTCCGCGCGCGCTGCACCTGGCCGCCGCCAAACAGGGGTTGCTCGGTGTCTCCTTCCCCGAGTCGGTCGGCGGTGAGGGCGGCGACCTGCGTGATTCGGTCGCGGTACAGGAGGCGATGTTCGCCGCCGGTGCGTCCAGTGGCCTGATGTCGGCGCTCTTCACCGGAGGCATCGCGCTGCCGCACATCGCGGCGTCCGGCAACGCCGACCTGATCGACCGGTTCGTACGCCCGACGCTCGCCGGAGACATGATCGGCTCCCTGGCCGTCACCGAGCCCGGCGGCGGCTCAGATGTCGCCGGCATCACCACGCGGGCAGTGCGCGATGGCGACTACTACGTCGTGAACGGTGCCAAGACGTTCATCACCAGCGGCACTCGGGCCGACTTCGTGACCACGGCCGTACGCACCGGCGAACCCGGCCACGCCGGGATCTCGCTGCTCGTGGTCGAGGCGGGAACGCCCGGCTTCACCGTCACACGCGCCCTGGACAAGATGGGCTGGCTGTGCAGCGACACGGCCGAGTTGTCGTACGTCGACGCGCGCGTGCCGGTCGCCAACCTGGTGGGTGCGGAGAACTCCGGCTTCTATCAGATCGCCGAACAGTTCGTGATCGAGCGGATCGCGATCGCGGTGCACGCCTACGGCATCGCGGCTCGCTCGCTGGACCTGACCACCGCGTACGTCAAGGAGCGCGAGACCTTCGGTCGCCCGCTGATCCGCAACCAGGTCGTGCAGCACACGCTGGTCGAGATGCGACGCCAGGTCGAGGTCGCCCGGACGTACGCCCATCACGTCGTGGAGCGACACCTGGCCGGGGAGAGCGTCATCGCCGAAGCCTGTCTGGCCAAGCAGACCGCGTGCGACGCGGCGACGTACGTATGTGACAAGGCGGTGCAGCTGCATGGCGGCACCGGCTACATGAGGGGAACCGAGGTGGAGCGGCACTACCGCGACGCGCGGATCCTGCCGATCGGAGGAGGAGCAACCGAAGTGCTGACGGACCTGGCAGCCAAACTGATGGGGTATGCGTCATGACCGCGAACCGTGAGGCGATGCTGACCAAGCTCGCCGACCTCGACGCCGAGCACGCGAAGGCGGTCGCGGGGGGTGGAGAGAAGTACGTCGCCCGGCACCGTGAGCGCGGCAAGCTCACCGCGCGCGAGCGGATCGAGCTGTTGATCGACCCGGGCAGCGCCTTCCTCGAACTCTCCCCACTGGCCGGATGGGGCTCGGACTTCACCGTCGGTGCCTCCGTGGTCACCGGCATTGGTGTGGTGTCGGGGCGCGAAGTGATGATCAGCGCCAACGACCCGACCGTGAAGGGCGGCGCCTCGAACCCGTGGACGGTCAAGAAGATCTTCCGGGCCTCGCAGATCGCCGAGGAGAATCACCTGCCGACAATCTCGCTGGTCGAGTCCGGTGGTGCGGACCTGCCGACGCAGAAGGAGATCTTCATCCCCGGCGGCAAGCTCTTCCGCGACCTGACCCGCGCCTCGGCGCGCAGGCAGCCGACCATCGCGCTGGTCTTCGGCAACTCCACAGCCGGGGGTGCGTACGTGCCCGGCATGAGTGACTACACCGTCTTCGTCAAGGGCGGCGCCAAGGTGTTCCTGGGTGGCCCACCTCTGGTGAAGATGGCCACCGGCGAGGAGTCCGACGACGAGTCGCTGGGTGGTGCCGAGATGCACGCCCGGGTCAGTGGTCTGGCCGACTACTTGGCCGAGGACGAGCACGACGCGATCCGGATCGGCCGGCGCATCGTGGCTCGTCTCGGTGGTGTGGGAGTCCCCGGTCGGCCGGGGAGTTTCACGGTTAGTAACCAATGCATCGGTTACACACCTCAAGAGTCACCGGCCAGCCGGGGACTCCACGCCGCCTACGCCGAGCCCGATGCCGACCCCGACGGCCTGCTGGACCTGATCCCGACCGACCTCAAGGAGCCGTTCGACCCGCGTGAGGTGATCGCGCGGATCGTCGACGGGGTGAGCACCAGCAACGAGGCGGTGTTCGACGAGTTCAAGCCGCTCTACGGCACGAGTCTCGTGACCGGGTGGGCGCGCCTGCACGGCCACCCGATCGGGATCCTCGCCAACGCCCAGGGCGTCTTGTTCAGCGAGGAGGCGCAGAAGGCCGCGCAGTTCATCCAACTGGCCAACCAGTCGCACACGCCGCTGCTGTTCTTGCACAACACGACCGGCTACATGGTCGGCAAGGACTACGAGCAGGGCGGCATCATCAAGCACGGGGCCCAGATGCTCAACGCGGTGTCCAACAGCACCGTGCCGCACCTGAGCGTGATCATCGGCGCTTCGTACGGCGCGGGGAACTACGGGATGAACGGCAGGGCGTACGACCCGCGTTTCCTCTTCACCTGGCCCAACGCCAAGTCGGCGGTGATGGGTCCCGCGCAACTCGCGGGCGTACTGTCCATCGTCGCGCGCGCGGCCTCGGAGGCCAAGGGCAAGCCGTACGACGAAGAGGCCGACGCGGGCATGCGCACCATGGTCGAAGCCATGGTCGAAGAGCAGAGCCTGCCATTCGTGCTGTCCGGAATGCTTTATGACGACGGGGTGATCGATCCGCGCGATACGCGCACGATCCTGGGCATCTGCCTGTCCGTCATCGCCAACAACACCGAGATCAAGGGCGCCGAGGGCTTCGGCGTCTTCAGGATGTGAGCGCCATGATTAATCGTCTGATGGTCGCCAACCGCGGCGAGATCGCGCGACGTGTCTTCGCCACGTGCAGGCGTCTGGGCATCGAGACCGTTGCGGTCTTCTCCGATGCCGACGCGGACCTGCCGTTCGTACGCGAGGCCGACTACGCCGTACGACTGCCGGGCAACACGCCGGCGGAGACCTACCTCGACACCGGGCTGATCCTGGGTGCCGCGCAGTCGGCGGGGGCCGACGCGATCCATCCGGGTTATGGCTTCTTGTCCGAGAACGCCGAGTTCGCGCGCGCCGTGGAGGAGGCCGGGCTGATCTGGGTCGGACCGAGCCCGGAGTCGATCGAGCAGATGGGCTCCAAGATCGAGGCCAAGCGGATCGTCGCCGCCGCAGGAGTGCCCGTGCTGGACGGCGAGAGTGCTGCCCCGCCACTGCTGGTCAAGGCATCCGCGGGCGGTGGCGGCCGGGGGATGCGGATCGTGCGCGACCTCGCCGACCTCGACAACGAGATCGCCAAGGCCAGCGCCGAGGCGGCCAGCGCGTTCGGCGATGGCACCGTGTTCGTCGAGCCGTACGTCGAGAACGCCCGCCACGTCGAGGTGCAGGTCGTCGGTGATCCCGTCCTCGGCGTCGTGCACGTGCTGGGTGAGCGGGACTGCTCGGTGCAGCGCCGACACCAGAAGGTGGTCGAGGAAACCCCTGCCGTCGGACTGGCCGACGAGCAGCGCCAAGCACTCCACGACGCGGCGCGTGACGCTGCCGCGGCGATCGACTATCGGGGTGCAGGCACTGTCGAGTTCCTCGTCGACGCCGACGACCCGAGCCGCTTCTACTTCCTGGAGACCAATACGCGGCTCCAGGTCGAGCACCCGGTCACCGAGGCGGTGACCGGCCTGGATCTCGTCGAGTTCCAGATCGCGGTTGCCGAGGGCCGACCGGTCGAGGCGGACCAGCCCCTGCCCGGGCACGGACATGCGATCGAGGTACGGCTCTACGCCGAGGATGGCGCGTACGTCCCCCAGAGCGGGCGGTTGGTCACCTTCGAGATCCCACACGCCAGCGAGTTCGATCTCGGCACGCGGTATGGGATCCGGGTCGACGCCGGCTTCGAGTCCGGCAGTGAAGTGTCGACGTTCTATGACGCGATGCTGGCCAAGGTGATCGCGTGGGGGCCGACTCGGGAGGCCGCGATCCGGCTGCTGGTCGACGCGTTGCGCAAGGCGAAGATCCACGGCGTCACCACCAACCGGGACCAGCTCATCGCGATCCTGACCGAGCCGACGTTCGCGTCGGGTGCGGCTACGACCGGATGGTTGGAGGGCACGGAACTCGCCGAGCAGCAGGCGGACCCAGCCGAGGCGGCGTTGCTGTGCGCCACCGCTGCCCTGGTCGCTGATCGCGATGCGTCCAAGTCGATCCAGCAGGGCATCCCTGCGGGCTGGCGCAACGTACCCAGCCAGGCGCAGGTCGAGCGCCTGCAGGTCCCGGGCGTCGAGGAGCCCTTCGCAGGTGAATGGGTCGGCACCCGGGACGGCAGGATCGAGTTCCCCAACGCCGACTTCGAGATCCGCGCGCTCACCTTTGAGTCCGCAGCGGACTCAAAGGGCAGTTGGCGTGTCGACTGGGTCGGTGAGGGGGAGCAGGGCACCTGCTCGGTGGCCTTCTCCGAGGGCCTTCCCGGCACGCGGCAGGTCTTCGTGGACTCCCCGCGCGGCCATCACACCTTCACCGAGGTGCCCCGCTTCACCGACCCGGCCGCGCAGCACCAGTCGGGCAGCCTGCTGGCCCCGATGCCGGGCAGCGTGATCAGTGTCGCGGTCGAGCAGGGCGACCAGGTCGAGGAAGGGGCGGTCGTACTCGTCCTCGAGGCGATGAAGATGCAGCACACCGTGACGGCGCCCCACGCGGGGGTCGTGGCGGAGGTCAACGTACGACCGGGGGCGCAGGTCGCCGCGGGTGAGGTGTTGGCAGTGGTAGCGCAATGAGTGGTGGTTTCCAGACGCGCCGTTGGCGCTCCTCAACCACCGACAAGTCCGCAATGGGTGGTTTCGAGACGCGCCGCTGGCGCTCCTCAACCACCGGAAACTAAAGGAGACATCATGAGCAACTTCACCGAGTCCGAGGAGCGGCAGGAACTGCGCAAGCAGGTCGCCAAGCTCGCGAGCAAGTACGGCCGCGACTACTTCGTCGAGAAGGCCCGCAGCGGCGGCAAGACCACCGACCTGTGGCTGGAGATCGGCAAGCACGGCTATCTGGGCATCAACATCCCCGAGGAGTACGGCGGGGGCGGCGGCGGCATCGGCGACATCGCGGCCGTCTGCGAGGAGTTGTCGGCGGCCGGTTGTCCGCTGCTGTTGATGGTCGTCAGCCCGGCCATCTGCGGCACGATCATCAGCCGTTACGGCACCGACGAGCAGAAGCAGCGTTGGCTGCCCGGCATCTGTGACGGCACGTCCACGATGGCCTTCGCGATCACCGAGCCCGACGCGGGCACCAACACCCACAACATCTCCACGACCGCCCGCAAGGACGGCGATCAGTGGGTCCTCAACGGTCGCAAGGTCTTCATCTCCGGCGTAGACGAGGCCGACAACGTGCTCGTCGTCGCACGTGCCGAGGACGCCAAGACCGGCAAGGTCAAGCCGGTGCTCTTCGTCGTACCCACTGATGTCGAGGGCTTCGAAGCGACGCCGATCCCGATGGAGATCGTCTCGCCCGAGTGGCAGTTCACCGTGTTCCTTGACGACGTACGCCTGCCCGCCGACGCGGTCGTCGGCGACGAGAACGGCGGCCTGGTGCAGCTCTTCGCCGGTCTCAACCCCGAGCGGATCATGGCCGCGAGCTTCTCGACGGGGTTGGCCCGACACGCGCTGGACCGCGCGGTGGCGTACGCGAACGAGCGCGAGGTCTTCAAGGGTCCGATCGGTGGCCACCAGGCAATCGCGCACCCGCTCGCGGAGTCGCACATCGAGATCGAGATGGCTCGGTTGATGACCCAGAAGGCCGCCGCGCTCTACGACGCCGGTGACGACATGGGAGCCGGCGAGGCCGCCAACATGGCGAAGTTCGCCGCCGCCGAGGCGGCGTGTCACGCGGCCGACCGGGCCGTGCAGACCCATGGCGGGAACGGGATCACCAGCGAGTACGGCGTGGCCGGTCTCCTGGTCGCCACCCGCGCCGGACGGATCGCGCCGGTGAGCCGCGAGATGATCCTCAACTTCGTCTCGATGCACTCGCTGGGACTGCCCAAGTCGTACTGAGGTCTCGCTGTCCGCTGGTTTCGAGACGCGCCTGTGGCGCTCCTCAACCACCGGTGGGAGTCCGCTGGTTTCGAGACGCGCCTGTGGCGCTCCTCAACCACCGGTGGGAGTCCGCTGGTTTCGAGGCGCGCCTGTGGCGCTCCTCAACCACCGGGAGTCCGTTGGTTTCGAGACGCGCCTGTGGCGCTCCTCAACCACCGGGAGTCCGCTGGTTGAGGAGGCCGCGGAGCGGCCGTCTCGAAACCATGTCCCCGCGTCATGGCACGCTGAGCTCATGGCCAAGAAGGATCGCTGCGAGGTGCCGGAGGCCTACGTCTCCCGGCTCCGCGCGATCCTCGAACGACTGCCATCGTGCCGACCCGAGGACGCCTGGGTCGGCACGCGGTGGCGCGTGGGCAGCGCGACCGTGGCGCACATCTTCGGCGGCGAGGATCAGCGCGTACGTCTCACGTTCCGAGGCGAACTCGACGAGGTGCACGCTTTCCGTCACCTGGGTGAGCCGTACTTCAAGGCCGAATGGGGTGGCAACGTGATCGGACTGATCGTCGATGACGCCACGGACTGGGCCGAGGTGGCGGAGTTGGTGACGGATTCCTACTGCCTGCAGGCGCCAGAGTCGATGGTCCGCAAAGTCAGCCGACCGCCCGGTTCACCCACCGTTCCGGGCAACCAGTGATGGGAGACAATGGGGTATGGATACCGACACGAAGCCGACCGGAGCTGTTGTCGCGGGGATCGACGGCACCGAACTCGACCTCTTGATCCTCACCGCTGCCGTTGCCGAGTCCCTGACCCGCAAGGCGCCGCTACACGTACGCCACTGTCGCGAACTGCTGGATCCCAACCTCGCGATCGTGTCGGCGGGTGGCTGGCCGGTGACGGTGGAGGACTCGGACGGCGGCGTACTCGAAGCCGCACGGCAGACCGTGGCGACGCTGGCGCCCGAGTTGGACGCGACCTACGACTCTCCTGCCGGTCGTCCGGAGAACCTGCTGGTGGATGCGTCCGAGACCGCCGCGCTCGTCGTGGTCGGCACTGGTCGCAAGTCGCGGCTGGAGGAGTTGTTGCTCGGTACGGTCGCGCTCAACGTGGCAGCCCACGCGACATGCCCGGTGTTGGTCGTTCCCCCCGGCAGCGATGCCGACGCGAAGGGCGACATCGCCGTGGGTGTCGACGGCAGCGACCACAGCCGAGCCGCGGTCGAGGAGGCCGTACGCGTGGCTCGGGCGCGCGCCGCGAAGTTGGTTGTCGTGTCGACCTGGAACCACGAACTCATCGACGGCTATGTCGTCACCGAACCGGACAGTCCCGAATGGCGCGCCGTCGAGGAGCGCATCACGGCCATGCAGGAACGCGTACTCAGCGGGATCGATACCAGCGGCGTCGAGGTCGAGTTGCGCAGCGTCAAGGGCGGGATTCGTACGACCTTGTCGACGCTTTCGGACGACACCGCCATGCTGGTCGTGGGCAATCGCGGGCGCGGCGGGTTCAAGAGCAAGGCGCTCGGGTCGGTGACTCGCGATCTGCTCAAGCGGTCGTCGTGCCCGGTGATGGTGGTGCACGCACCGCGGGGCTGATCACCCGCCGGGGCGTGGCTCTCGCTCGGTGGTCGCCGCCTTGGGCGGGATGCCGACCGGGTTCTCCTCGGCGTTGCCCGGTGCCTGCTCGGGTAGGCCCGAGTCGACTTCGGTCTCGCGGGTGTCCTTGAAGCCGTCGGTACGACCGTCAGTTCCGACTCGTTCGGAACTGACACCCATGCTGCCTGCCGCCCCCTGCTCAGAAGTGGCGTTGGGGTTGGACGCGCGCAGCGTCTCCTCGACGAACTCCTTGACCTCGTCAGAACTCATGTCTGCCTCCTCGGGTCGCGAAATTCGACCGTAACCGCCGGTGTGGTGGCGCGCATCGCCCGTAAGGGCGTGGTTTCGAGACGGCCGCTTCGCGGCCTCCTCAACCAGCGGTGGGGCGGGTTTCGAGACGGCCGCTTCGCGGCCTCCTCAACCAGCGGTGGGGCGGGTTTCGAGACGGCCTTCTCAACCAGCGGTGGGCGTCAACCAGCGGTGGGGCGTGAACTGCACTGGGTTGGTTGGAGTCTCCATCGTTTGGAAACGAGGATGGACTCATGCCGAAGGACACCACCCCGGGGAAGCCGACCACACGTCGCTACAGCCCTGAGGAAAAGGCCGCTGCGGTGCGGATGGTCAGGACGCTGCGTGCCGAGCTGGGAACTGAGCACGGCACAGTGCAGCGGGTCGCAGCCCAGCTCGGGTACGGCACCGAGTCAGTTCGGTCCTGGGTGAAGCAGGCCGACATCGACGAGGGCCACGTGCCGGGTCTGAGCACGAGCGACGCGGCCAGGCTGAAGGCGCTGGAGCAGGAGAACCGGGAGCTCAAGAGAGCCAACGAGATCTTGAAGAGGGCCGCCAGTTTCTTCGGGGCGGAGCTCGACCGCCAGTACAAGAAGTAGCCGCGTTCATCGACGCCAACCGTGACGACGTGGTCGCGGGCCGGCGTCTGGGGGTCGAGCTCATCTGCCACGTGCTGCAGGTGGCCCCGAGCAGCTACTACGAGTTCAAGAACCGCCAACCCTCGGCTCGCACGCAGCGCGACGAGGTGATGGGACCGGTAGTGCGGCAGCTGTGGGAGGACAACTTCCGGGTCTACGGCGCCCGGAAGATCTGGAAGGCCGCACGACGTGCTGGACATGACATCGGCCGTGACCAGGTCGCCCGCCTGATGCGCACCGCCGGCATCGAGGGGGTCCGGCGCACCAAGCGGGTCCGTACCACCAAGCCCGATCCGGGCATGCCGCGCCACCCGGACCTGGTCGGCCGCGACTTCACCGCCACGGCCCCGAACCAACTGTGGGTCACCGATCTGACATTCGTGCCGACTTGGGCCGCGGTGGCCTACGTCTGCTTCATCATCGACGCCTACTCCCGCACGATCGTGGGGTGGCGGGTCGCCTCGCACATGCGGACCACTATGGTCCTCGATGCCATCGAGATGGCCCGGTGGTCACGCGGGACCCAGCTCCCTGGCCTGCGGTGTCACTCGGATGCCGGCAGTCAATTCACCTCGATTCGCTACGGCGAGCGTCTGGCTGAGATCGGCGCGATGCCCTCGATCGGCACTGTCGGCGATTCGTACGATAACGCGCTGGCCGAGACCGTGAACGGCTATTACAAGGCCGAACTGGTCCGTGGCCCCGCGCGCGAGGGCCGCCCGTGGAAGACGGTCGAGGACCTCGAGCTCGCCACGCTGAGCTGGGTCCACTGGCACAACCACGACCGCCTGCACGGCTACCTCAACGACATCCCACCAGCAGAGTTCGAGGAGACGTTCTACGCTACGGAACGGACCGACCAGCCCCTGGTCGGAATCCAATAGCCCGAGCCTCCATCAGACCCAGTGCGGTTCAGGCGGGTTTCGAGACGGCCGCTTCGCGGCCTCCTCAACCAGCGGTGGGGCGGGTTTCGAGACGGCCTTCTCAACCAGCGGTGGGCGTCAACCAGCGGTGGGGCGGGTTTCGAGACGGCCTCCTCAACCAGCGATGGGCGTCAGCCAGCGGCGCGGCGGGGTGGGCGCGGGAAGAACAGCGGGACGCGAGCGGCGTACGCATCCCAACCCGGGCGCTGCGACATCGTGCGTTCCAGCAACTTGGCGCCGGTGACGTTGCGTACGAAGTGCGTCATCGCGATCGGCGCGATCACCGTCAACAGGCCCGGCAGCCACCCCGAGCCGAGACCGCCGATCAGCCAGAATCCCCAGGCGACGGCCGCGTCGCCGAAGTAGTTGGGATGGCGGGTCCAGGCCCAGAGGCCGGTGTCGAGTACGGGTGGGCGAGCAGAGCGCGGCTTGGCCTTGTACGCCGCCAGTTGCGCGTCGCCGACCGTCTCGAAGACGAAGCCGATCGCCCAGACCGCGATGCCGATCCACACAACCGGCCACCACGCCACGTCCAGTCCTGCACCCACGACCAGTGGCAGCGACACCACCAGCATCGCGAGTCCCTGCGGCACGAAGACCTTGCGCACCATCGCCGGGAAGCCGCCGTCGCCGAGGATCTTGGCGTATCGCGGGTCTTCGACATGGCCCTCGCGACCGGAGCGGGCGAAGATGTGCCACGCCAGGCGGGCGCCCCAGATCAGCACGAGAGCCGCCAGCGCGCCGCGGCGTACGAGGTCGCCGTCCCCGAGCAGTCCGGTCGATACGGCGACCGCCACGAAGCCCAACCCCCACGCCACGTCCATGACCGAGACCCGCCCGGCCGCGCGCGCCCAGGTCGCAGTCAGGCCGATCACCGCCGTGATGGCCACGAGCGCGATCAGGAAGAGCCAGGGCAGTGACATGAGTCGAGTCTGACAGCCGAGGACGACTGCCCCCGAGCTTGTGGTGCGTGCAGGTGTCACCAGGTGACACCACTAGGCACCGCACGCGACAGGCGCCGCTCTCCGCACTCACTTCACGCTTCCCTCCACAGGATCCACGAACGTGCATTGCGGCCCGCGCGACCGGTCCCCAATCTGGCGGGATGGGCACACCGCGAACTCACCGCCACCCCTCGGTCCGCGTACGCGTCGATGGCACCGGGCCGCCGTTGCACCGCGAGATCGAGCGGCTCGTCAAGCAGCAAGGCGGGCTGATCATGCGGGCGCAATTGCTGGAACTGGGCGAGAGCCCGGGCGGCATCAGGCGGCGGCTGCGGCGCCGAGACCTGGTGCGAGTGATGCCTGGCATCTATGTGAACCACACCGGCAGGTTGACCTGGGAGCAGCGCGCCTGGGCTGCCGTCTTGAGCGCCTGGCCGGCCGCGTTGTGGGGCGAGTCGGTGTGGCGACAGACCGATCCGATCCACGTTGCGGTGGCTCGCGGGCGCTCGGTCGCCCCGGTGAGAGGCGTGGTGCACCACCACGTTGCCGACCTCGACGACCGGGTCTGGTGGCTGGAGAATCCGCCTCGGATGAAGGTCGAGCATGCGGCGCTGGTGGCCGCAGCAGCAGCAGCGGACGACTTCGCTGCCATCTCCGTGCTCGCGGAGGTGGTGCAGCGGCGCAGGACGACGTACGCCGCCCTCACTGCGGCCCTGAAGTCGCGTCGGCGCACCAGGCGCGGGAGCTGGCTTCACAGGGTGCTGGCCGACTTGGCGCTGGGTGCGGATTCGGTGCTTGAGCATGGCTACCTCACCAAGGTCGAGCGGGCCCACGGACTGCCAGTCGGCAAGCGACAGGTCTCCGGGCGGGTAGCCGGAAAGGTCGTCGTGCGCGATGTGGACTACGACGAATATGGCTTGCTGGTCGAGTTGGATGGTCGGCTGTTTCACGACAACGCGCAGGCTCGAGACGCCGACCTCATGCGAGACCTGGCTGCCGCGGTCGTCGAGAGCAAGCGGACTGCGCGGGTGGGGTGGGGGCAGGTGTTCAAGGACGCGTGCCGGACTGCCGTGCTGCTGGCCGGGTTGCTCGCCAAGGGCGGCTGGGCCGGCGATTTCGTACGCTGTCCCCACTGCCCACGGTGACGAACTCGGTTCCGGTGCTTGCAGGTGTCACCAGGTGACACCACCAACAACCGTAAGCGGCAAGATAGACCCATGCCCGCACTCGTACGCCTCGACATCGACGGCCCGCTCGCCACGATCACCCTCGACAGCCCGCACAACAAGAACGCCCTCTCGCGCCAACTGGTCACCGAGGTGTTCGAGCATCTCGCGACGGCGGAGGCCGATCAGGACGTACGCGTGGTGCTGATCCGCAGCCAGGACCGGGTGTTCTGCTCCGGCGCCGACCTTTCCGAAGCCTCGACGGGCGGCATGGTCGAGGGGGCCAAGCGGATCGTCGAGTTGCAGCGGCTGATCCTGAGCATGGACAAGCCGGTCGTCACCGAGATCCAGGGCGCGGCTCGCGCCGGCGGCATCGGGATCGTGGCCGCGTCCGACATCTCGATCGCGGCCCAAGACGCGACGTTCGCGCTTACCGAGGTCAAGCTCGGGCTGGCGGCGGCCATCATCAGTCTGACCGTGCATGCCCGGATGAACCCCCGTGCGGCATCGCTGACCACCTTGGGCGGGATGGTGTTTGACGGGGAGCAGGCGCAGGCGTACGGCTTGGTCACCCGGGCCGTCCCGGCAGCCGAACTTCGCGACGAGACCGCGCGCATCTGTGCCGAACTCGCGACCGGCGCGGCCCAGGGGCTGCGCGAGTCGAAGGTGATCCTCAACTCCGATCTGATCGCCCGGATCGACGAGCGGGGTGAGGCCCTGGCGGAGAAGAGCGCCGAGTTGTTCGCCTCCGAGGAGGCCAAGACCGCGATGCTCGCATTCTTGTCTCGCCGCAAGGGATCCTGACCACGATCTGAGCCGATCGGCGGGGATGCCACGCCCGCGCAGTTCCGCCGGTAATGTCGACCGTCTTGCCGACGGTCAGGGGAGAGAGCGGAGCAAGGTGGCAGAAGAGGTCGCGGGTCGCGAGATCGCCGCGGAGCAATGCTTCGTCGACGACGTGTACGTCCAGTTGAAACGCTCGGCCGATGCCGCGCTCGCCTTGGCCGAAGAAGGCCACGAGCGTGGGCGTCTTGGTCACGAGGGTGGGCTCGTCGAACGCGACGCGATGACCTTCCAGGCCGCCAAGCGGATCGCTCAACTCGATGCCGCGCACGAGGGCCTGGTCTTCGGCCGTCTCGACATGACGGATTCGATCGATCCGAACGCTCGCTATATCGGCCGGATCGGCCTTCGAGACGAGCGTCATCAGTCCTTGTTGATCGACTGGCGGGCCCCGGCCGCCGCGGTGTTCTATCAGGCCACGGCCGCCGAGTCCTTGGGTGTCGTACGCCGACGCGTGCTCCGCTCCCAGGGCCAACGCGTGCTCGGGGTGGAGGACGAACTGCTCGACCCCACCGACCCCAAGTCCGAATCGCTGCCGATCATCGGCGAGGGCGCCCTGATGGCACAGCTCTCCCGCAAGCGCGACCGGAACATGCACTCGATCGTCGCCACCATCCAGGCCGAGCAGGACAAGGCGATCCGTGCGCCTGGTCGCAGCCCCCGGGGCGGCACCGTCGTGGAGATCTCCGGTGGCCCCGGCACGGGCAAGACAGTCGTGGCGCTGCACCGAGCGGCGTACCTGCTCTATTCGGATCGCCGTCGGTATGAGAGCGGTGGCGTGCTCGTCGTCGGACCCAGCGGCGTGTTCATGCGCTATATCGAGCGGGTGCTGCCGAGCCTTGGTGAGACTGCGGTCGCGCTGCGTTCGCTCGGTGAGGTCGTCACCGGGATCCGCGCCACGCGTCACGACGAACCCGCCGTGGCGGCCGTCAAGGGCGACGCCCGGATGGCCGAGGTGCTGCGTCGGGCGGCTCGCCAGCAGGCCCCCGGCAGCGCACAGCACTTCCGCTACTTCTACCGCGATGACGTGGTCACGTTGGATCGGCGCGTCCTGGGCAACGTACGCCGATCGCTGATGGCGCACGGCGCCCGCAACCGCCAGCTGCCGCGGGTCGCGAAGGCGCTGCTGGACCAGTTGTGGCGCCAGGTGCGCGGCGAGCGTGGTCGCGATCTGGGCCGCGAAGCCTTCAACGACGAGATCTTGGGCCTCGACGAGTTCGTGGACTTCGCCGCCTCGTGGTGGCCCCCGCTCGGGGCGCAACAGGTGCTCGGTTGGCTGCATGACCCGGACTTCCTGGCCCGAGTGAGCGACGGGATCCTCAGCGCCGAGGAGCAGGCGTTGTTGTCGAAGTCGTGGGCCGATCGCAGCGACCCGTCCATCGACGACATCGCGCTGATCGACGAGTTGCGCTACGCCCTCGGTGACGTGCCCGAGCGGCACGAGGACGACCACGGTCTCGACGACCACATCGGTGGGGACCTCCAAGAGCTCACGACGGCCTCCGACCGGGAGTACGCCCCCTCGGGTCGCGCCTGGCGTCCACCGGCCAGCCGGATCGAGGACGACGGCTATGCCCACGTGCTCATCGATGAGGCGCAAGACCTGACGCCGATGCAGTGGCGGATGGTGGGGCGACGCGGGCGAACGGCCTCGTGGACGATCGTCGGCGACCCAGCCCAATCGTCGTGGCCCAACCCGGCGGAGTCCCAGTCGGCGCGTGATGCAGCCCTGCACGGCAAGGTGCGGCACCGCTTCCACCTCTCGACGAACTATCGCAACTCGGCCGAGATCTACGACTACGCCGCCGCGTACGCCACTCGCGTCGGGCTCGACGCCGACCTGCCGCAGGCGGTCCGTTCGACCGGGATCGGCCCTCGCGTCGTGACGGCTGACGACCTGGAGGAGACCGTACGCGCGGAGGTCGCGGCGCTCGCCGCCGAGGTCGAGGGCACCGTGGGCATCGTGGTGCCCGTCGCGCGGCGCTCGGAGGTGAACCGCTGGCTCGCGTCGTGGTCCTCTCTGGCTGGCGATGCCCCCTCGGCGAGCGCTGCGGCTGCCGACCCGGACCTCGCGCCTTCGGGGACCGACCGGATCGTGGTGCTGACCGGTCTCGACACCAAGGGTCTCGAGTTCGACGGCATCGTCGTCGTACGCCCTCAGGAGATCGAGGACGAATCGGTCACCGGTCGCGCCACCCTCTACGTCGTGCTGACCCGGGCCACCCAGTTGCTGACGCTCGTGGGCTGAGTGGGGTCGGGCCCCCACCACCGGTGCGGCAGCGCTGCGAACCCCCGACGTAGGTCGGACAGATGGCGAGGGGATCACCCCGACGCCTTAGGCTCCTGCGCATGTCTGAGGAGTCCGCCGCCGACCTGCTCCAGCGGATCCAAGGGCACCAGGCCTGGGCGGTCATCCGTCGCAAGGCCGAACCCACCGTCGGACTCGTGGGGGGATCGCGCAGCGTCGTGGACTCGCTGCTCGACATCCCGCTTGAGACCGGCGCACCAACGCCCGGGCGTTCGGCCGACCGACTCGTCGCCGTGCCGTTTAGACAGGTGGCGGAGCGCGGCTTCGAGGCCATCGATGACCAGACGCCGCTGGTGGTCGTCGACATCGAGGACGAGTACGAGGTCCCCGTCGCCGACCTCCTCGCGGTGCTGCCGGACGTGCCGATCGAGTTCGACCGCAACGACGGCTTCGAGATCGACGACGAGTCCTACGGCGACATCGTCGAGTCGATCATCCGCGAGGAGATCGGCCAGGGCGAGGGCGCCAACCTGGTGATCGGGCGGCACTACCGCGCCGTCGTCGCCGACTGGGATGCGGCCAAGGCGCTGACCGTCTTCCGGCGGCTGCTGGAGCGTGAGCGCGGGGCGTACTGGACCTTCTGCTTCTTCACCGGCGACCGGTTCCTGATCGGCGCCAGCCCCGAGCGACACGTCAGCGTGCGCGGCGGCGACGTGCGGATGAACCCGATCTCCGGGACATTCCGGGTGCGCGCACCCGGCAGCGGTTTGGAGACGCCGACTCCGTCGGTCACTCCAGCAGCGGGGAGCGACCTCGGGGCGGGCCGGCTCAAGACCCGGCTGCTCGACTTCCTTCGCGACGAGAAGGAGATCTACGAGCTTCTACATGGTCGTCGACGAGGAACTGAAGATGATGTGCGACATCTGCCACGAGGGTGGGCAGGTGCTCGGACCGTTCCTCAAACCGATGACCCACCTGGTGCATACCGAATACCTGCTCGCCGGGCGCACCGACCGCGATCACCGCGAAGTGTTGCGCGACACGATGTTCGCCGCCACGGTCACCGGCAGCCCGGTGCAGAACGCCTGCCGGCTGATCGCGTCGTACGAGCCCGAGGGACGCGGCTATTACGGTGCCGCGTTGGCGCTCTTCGGTCGCGAGGCCGACGGCTCACCCACGATGGACAGCCCCATCCTGATCCGCACCGCCGACGTCGGCCTCGACGGGCAGGTGAAGGTGACGGCCGGCGCGACGCTCGTACGCGACTCCGACCCGGCGTACGAAACCGCGGAAACCCACGCGAAGGCGGGCGGGATCCTCAGCGCGTTCGGACTCGTGCCGGCCGCACCTGCCACCGAGATCGATCTCGACCGTCTCTCTCGCGACGACGACGTGCTGCTCGCGCTGCACGCGCGCAACGACCGGCTCTCGCCGTTCTGGCTGCGCAATCAGAAGGGCACACCGCCCGACCCGGCGCTGCGCGGCAAGCACGTGGTGATCCTCGACGGCGACGACGACTTCGTGAACATGCTCGCGCACGTGCTTCAGATCCTCGGGATGACGTCGGAGGTGCTCAAGCACGCCGACTACCGCGACGGGGCGCTCGACGACGCCGATCTGGTGATCGTCGGGCCCGGTCCGGGTGACCCTCGTGACGACGAAGATCCGAAGATGAGGCAACTGCGAGCGGCCGTCGCGCGTCTAGTAGAGCGTGAGCAACCTTTCCTCGCCGTCTGTCTTGGGCATCAGGCGCTGTGCCATCACCTCGGTCTGGGGTTGCATTTCAAGAACATCGTGTTCCAGGGCACCCAGGAGGTCGTGTCGATCGAGGGGCGTCCCGAACGCGTCGGCTTCTACAACACGTTCGTGGCCCGGGTCGGGGACGCGACCCTGCCCGACGGAGTCAGTGTCGAGGCGGACCCCGAGACCGGCGACATCCACGTCGTACGCGGCCCTCGATTCGCGGGCATCCAGTTCCATGCCGAGTCCATCCTCACCGAGCGAGGTTATGACCTCCTCCACGACCTCGTACGGGGGCTGAATCCGGCGTGAGCCTGCGCAGACCTCACGTCGTGCTCGGGGCGCTCCTCGTTCTGGCCGCCCTGATCGCCGCGACCTCCGCGACCGGTGTCATCGGGGCCGCGACCTCGCCGTCGTCGACCGCCTCCGCCACCTCGACCAAAGCCGGCCCCAAGGCTCCGCGCCCTAACGTGGTGATGATCGTGCTCGACGACTTCTCGGTCGACCTCACCCAGACGCTGCGTACGGCGCGCTGGTTTCGCCGCAACGGCGCGACCTACGCCAATGCCTTCGTCGTCGACTCGCTGTGCTGCGTGTCGCGCGCCAGCACGTTCACCGGGCAGTACCCGCACCAGACCGGAGTCCTCACCAACACCGCCGACCCCTATCGCCCGCGCGACCCCCAAGGCGGCTTCGGCGCCTACCGCTACTTCGGCAACGAGCAGCGTTCGATGGCCGTGTCGCTGCAACGTTCGGGGGTGCACACGGCCTACGTCGGCAAGTTCCTCAATCAGTACGAGAACCGCAACGGGGTGCTGCCCCCGCGCCAGCCCGGGTGGACCGATCAGCGGGTGATCTTCGGGTCGGCGTACGACGGTTGGGGCTTCGCGTCGACCTATCTGTCCGGCGGCAACCTGCGCGCGCAGGAGCACCCGCTGCCTTCGCCGTACGCCAGCGCTGCCGAGAAGGACAAGCTCTACGCCGGCACGGTGACCTCAGACCTCGCGATGGGCGCGATCGGGCGGGCGCGCTCGCCGTACTTCGTCCAGATCGCCCCCTATGCGCCGCACAGTCGGGTCGGTCCGGTGGGTGCGTTCGCCAACGAGCCGGTGTTCCCCGCCGCGTTCGGCGACCGGCCGTCTGCGGCTCGGCCGATGGGCAACTGTGGTGCGGTGCGCTGCGGCGCGCTGACCGTGCGCGATCTGCGCGGCTTCGGCGACGACCAGCGCAACAACCAGCCGCGCTACCGAGACGGCACACTGGCGCCGCACTGGAACCCACCACCAGGCGGACTCGGAGTGCGTACGGCCCTGACCTTCATGCGCGATCGCGCGCGGATGGCGCAATCGGCCGATCGGATGATCCAGCGGGTCCTCAACACCGTCGACCTGCGGCGCACGTACGTCGTCCTCACCAGCGACAACGGCTTCCACCTGGGGCAGAACGGCATGGGTGCGGGCAAGGGTTCGGCCTACGACACCGACATCCGCGTGCCGCTGATGGTCGCGGGGCCGGGCGTACGCCCCGGTGTCCGCGACGGCGTCGTGTCCAACATCGATCTGGCCGCGACCGTCGAGGACCTGATGGGCGTGCGTACGCCTGCCTACCGCTCCGGCGTCTCGTTCGCCGCGTCGCTGCGCAACCCGAAGGCGGCCACGACCGACTTCGCATTCGTGGAGCACACCTGGGCTCGCGTGGTCGCAGGCGACCCGGACCGCCCGACGTGGGAGGCGGCGTACGAGTTGCGTCCCGGCGGGCGCTCGGAGATGGATTCGATCCCGTCGTACGTCGCAGTGCGCGGTCGCGACGAGCTCCTGTTGCGGGTCAACCTCGCCAGCATCGGAGCCTCGGGCGGGCCGGGGCGCCAGTTCGTCTACGAGTACTACGACCTCGCACGCGACGGCGGCTTCGAGAAGGTCAACCGGTTCGGCTCGAAGCGTTATCGAGAGCGGGTTGCGGACCTGATGAGTCGGCTGCGAACCTTCGACTCGTGTCGCTCGGTCAGGCGTTCGTCGGCGGTCCCTGCGCGGTGCCGCGCGTCTCGCATCCGTTGAGTCCCCCCTCCCTAGGTGTTCAGTTGGGCATGCCTAGGTGTTCAGTTGGGCCTCGCTGGCCGTTGAGTTCGCGATGAGATCGACCGACGTCGTCGTCGTGGACCACTACGACTCCTACACCTGGAATCTGGTGCACCTGATCGCGTCGGTGACTGGCGTGGTGCCGACGGTGGTCGAGCACGATCGGGTGTCGGTGGACGAGGTGCTGCGTCATGCGTACGTCGTGCTCTCCCCAGGCCCCGGACATCCCGACGACCCGGCGGATTTCGCGGTCGGTCGGGAGGTGCTGCTGGCCGCCGAACGCCCCGTGCTCGGGGTGTGTCTGGGCATGCAGGGCTTGGTGAGTGCGTACGGCGGGGTGGTCGCGCGCGAGCGTCCCGCGCACGGTGAGGTCGCGACGATCGAGCATGACGGTCGCGGGGTGTTCACCGGGCTGCCCCAAGATTTCGCGGCAGTGCGCTATCACTCCTTGCAGGCGATCGAGATCCCGGACTCCCTGGAGGTCTCTGCCTGGTGTGGGAGTCCCAACTCAACCACCAGTCAGGCCCAACTCAACGGTGAGGGAGGGCCAACTCAACGGCGGGCGGTGATGGGCGTACGCCATCGCGCCCTGCCGCTCGAAGGCGTGCAATTTCACCCCGAGTCGATCCTCTCCGAGTTCGGCGCGGACCTGATCCGCAACTTCCTGGAGGGCGCGTGAGCGAGATGGAGGAGCACTTCCTAGAGGTCGCGCACAGCCATCGCCGCTGCTTCTGGATGGACGGCGGCGGCGCGCGCGAGTGGTCGGGGCGGCGCTCGATGATCGGCTGGCTCGAACCCGACGAGGTTTCCTTGTCGTACGACCGCAGCACCGGGCTGGTGACTCGGCATACCGAGACCTCCGCGGAGGTCCTGGGTGACGACCCCTTCGCGGCGCTCCAGCGCGAGTTGGAGGACAGCGAACCCGACGACCACTGGTTCGGGTACTTCGGGTACGCCGCTCGACCCGATCTGCCCGCTCGCGGCGACGCGGAAGTCGGTGGTGCCGGGCTGCCGGACGCGGTGTGGATGCGCTGTCGCAACGTGCGCTTCTTCGCCCATGACACCGACCCTCCTCCCCGACCGAGTCGCTCGCGACCGGTGGGCGTCCAGGCGCCGTCTGGTTATCGGCACGCGTACGCCCTGGTGCAAGAGCACCTGCGCGCCGGGAACTCGTACGAGGTCAATCTGACCCACCGCCTCACGGTCGAGGCAGCCACCGATCCGGCCGAGGTCTATCTGACCCTGCGGGCGCTGAACCCCGCGCCGTACGCCGGCTTCCTCCAGCACGACCTGCCCGACGCGCGGGCCTGGCTGCTCAGCAGCAGCCCGGAAAGATTCGCGCTGATCACCGGCGACCGGGTGCTGGAGACCAAGCCCATCAAGGGCACGACGCCACGCTCCGACGACGCCGAGATCGATGGCGAGCGACGCGACGCGCTGGCGCGCGAGCCGAAGTTTCGTGCCGAGAACCTGATGATCGTCGATCTGCTGCGCAATGACCTGTCGAGGGTCTGTCGGCCCGGCACGGTCGAGGTGCCCGAGCTGATGGAGGTGGAGTCGTACGCGACTGTGCACCAACTGGTCTCGACGGTGCGCGGGGACCTGCGTGACGACGTGTCGACCGTTGCGGCGCTGCGCGCGCTGTTCCCCGCAGGATCGATGACAGGCGCCCCGAAACTGCGCACCATGCAGATCATCGACGAGGTGGAGGCGACGCCGCGCGGTGTCTATGCGGGCGCGTTCGGTTGGGTCAATGCGGACGGTCGCGCCGATCTTGGCGTGGTGATCCGCAGCGTCATGACGACAGGAGACGGGCGTTGGACTCTCGGCACCGGCGGCGGCATCACCGTCCAGTCCGACGTGGACGAGGAGTGGGCCGAGACCGAGTGGAAAGCCGAACGGCTGCTGCACGCCCTGCGTACGCCGAGGTCGTGACGCCCAACTCAACGGCCAGGGACACCCAACTCAACACGGGAGCCGGGCAGCCGCAGCACCAGGCGCGCGCCCCCGCTCGGTGATGCACCGGCCACGACCGAACCCGAGTGGCGTTCGGCGATCTGCCGCACGATCGACAACCCGAGCCCGGAGCCGGGCATCGTGCGGGACTCCGCCGAGCGATAGAAACGATCGAAGATGTGCGGCAGGTCCTGGGGGCTGATCCCCGGGCCCTGGTCGTCGACGGTAAGCACCCCGTCGTGCAGCGCCACGGTCACGATGCCGCCCGGTGGTGACCACTTGGCGGCGTTGTCGAGCAGGTTGGTGAAGGCGCGCTCCAGGGAGGATTCCTCGCCGTGCACGATCCACGGCGACGACGTGACATCGAAGGCCAGCAGCGGCGCCCGCCGCTTGACTCGCGCGAGCGCTCGATCGAGCACTTCGCCGATGTCGACCTCCTCGACGACCGCCTCGCGCAGCGGCTCGTCGCGCGCGAGCTCGACCAGGTCGCCGATCAGGGTCGTCATCTCCTCGATCTGCGCGCGTACGTCCGCCAACAACTCCGCACGCGCAGCCGCCGGGATCGCGAGTTCCCCGCCCTCCGCCTGCGAGAGCAGGTCGAGGTTGGTGCGCAACGAGGTCAGGGGCGTACGCAACTCGTGTCCGGCGTCCGCGACGAGTTGGCGCTGCCGATCCCGTGAGGCTGACAGCGCGGTCAGCATCCGGTTGAACGCAGCCGAGAGCCGCGCCAACTCGTCGGCTCCCTCGACGGGCAGCGGCGTCAGATCCTCGGTGCGGGCGATGTCCTCCACGGATGCGGTGAGGCGGCGTACGGGTCGCAGGCCATGTCGTGCCACCTGCCAGCCCGCGATCCCCGCCGCCAACACCCCGAGCAGGAAGAACAGCAGCGTCACGGAGCCCAGGTTGCGCAGCACCCGGTCCTGCGGTTCGAGCGACTGCGCCAGCATCAACGCCTGGTCCTCGCCCGCCTGCACGGTGACCACCCGCCAACGGGTGCCGTCCGAGGCCCGCACTGTGCGTACGACCGTCTCGCGCGAGCCGTTCGCCACCGCCAACTCGGGCCCGCCGACGCGAAAACTCGGTCCGTCGTCTAGCGAATAGCGCGGCTGCTTGTCGGCATAGATCACCGCGATCCGGACGTCCGCGGCGCCGATCACCCACGACGGCACCGCCGTGATCTCCGCGATCGCGCCGCCGACCGCCGCCTTGTGGGCGCGGTTGAGCAGCGAGGCGTCCATGCTGCTTTGCAACTGCTGGCGTACGACTGCGAAGGTCGCCGCCGACACGCTGGCGACCGACAGACCGACGACGATCGTGGTGAGCAGCGCGACCCGGCTTGCCAGCGAACGCCGGTAGTGCCAGCGCCGGTCGCCGGCCTCGCTCATGACTCCTTCAGGACATAGCCGACACCGCGCACGGTGTGGATGAGCCGCGACTCGCCTTCGGCCTCTGTCTTGCGGCGCAGATAGCCGACGTAGACCTCGAGGGAATTGGCGGTGGTCGGGAAGTCGTACCCCCACACCTCTTCGAGGATGAACGATCGCTCCAGGACTCGGCGAGGCCGATGCAAGAACATCTCCAACAAGGTGAATTCCGTGCGGGTCAACTCGATAGCGCGCTCGCCTCGGCGGACATCGCGGGTGGCCAGATTCATGGTCAGGTCCGCGAAGCCCAGCACCTCGTCCTGCTCGTCCTCGCGGGGGGCCGCCCGGCGCAACAGGGCACGCAGCCGAGCAAGGAGTTCTTGCAACGCGAAGGGCTTGGTGAGGTAGTCGTCCGCGCCGGCGTCCAGTCCGTCGACCCGGTCGCCGATCGCGTCGCGCGCTGTCAGGACGAGAACGGGGACGTCGTTGCCGCTCGTACGCAAGGCTCGGGTCGCCTCGAGGCCGTCCAGGCGCGGCATCATCACGTCCATGATCACCACGTCGGGCGCGGCTTTCCCGATGGTCGCCAGCGCCTCTGCGCCATCCGCGGCAGTCGCGACCGCGTACCCGTTGAACTCCAGCGAGCGGCGCAGCGAGTCGCGTACGGCCTTGTCGTCATCGACGACGAGGATCGTCGGTCGCGCGGCCATCTGGGGGTTGGGCAGGGCACTCACCTCTTCACTTTGCCAGGCGTGGCTGAAACATCCCTGAGAAGGGCCTCAGGCATAACGGGCGGCGGCAGTCGCGGTGCGCGCTCCGTACGCACCACCGAACAGGCACGCGTGCACCAACAGCGGGAAGAGTTGGTGCAGCCCGACCCGCTCCTCCCACCCGTCGGCCAGCGGCGTCTCCTCGCGATAGGCGTCGAGTACGCGGTGCAGGTGCGGCAGCCCGAAGAGCGCCAGCATCGCCAGGTCGGTCTCGCGGTGCCCGCCATGGGCTGCGGGATCGATCAACCAGACGGGGCCGTCCGTGGACCACAGCACGTTGCCGCTCCACAGGTCGCCGTGCAGCAGGGCCGGGGGCTCCTCGGGGACCAGTTCGTCGAGGCGGCCCGCGAGGGTCTCGATGACTCCGGCTTCTTCCGAGCCGAGCGCGCCGCGTTCGCGGGCCAGGCGGGCGTACGGCAGTAGGCGCCGCTGGGCGAAGAAGGCAGCCCAACTGTCGGCGGTGCCGTTGGGTAGGGGGAGCCGGCCGATGAAACCGTCGGTCGGTGCCCCGAAGCCGTCGGCCGCACGCGAGTGCAGTCGGGCGAGTGCGCGACCGAAGTTCTCGGCCGCATCCGGAGTCGGGCGACCCGTCTCGACCCAGCGCAGGATCAGCGCCTCGTGATCGACGGCGAGCACCTCGGGGATTCGTACGCTCGCGGTTGCCGCGAGACGACGCAGGCCTGCTGCTTCGACGTCGAAGAACCCTGGCGGCGCACCCGTGAGTGTCTTGAGCAGCGCGGTGCTGCCGTCGGAGAGGCGGAGTTTGGTGGCGGTCGCGATGTCGCCGCCGGCGACCGGTGCCGTGGCCGCGACCGACATGCCGAGGAGTTCCTCGGCCTTGCGGGCGAGCCCCGGCTGGCGGGTCATGGCCTCGGTGCCTCGTCGAGTGCGGCGCGTACGAGCGGGACGAGCGCATCCGTGGTGCGTTCGATCATCGTCAACACCTCCTCGAAACCTTCCGGTCCACCGTAGTAGGGATCGGGCACTTCTGCCCCCGGCGTCACGGGATCGAACTCGCCGTACAGGTGTACGCGTCCAGTCGCCCCACTCGGCAACTCGCGGGACAGGGCGTCGAGATGTCCCTGGTCCATGGCCAAGATCAGGTCGACCTCGTCGTACCAATTCCGCCGCGAATTGCTGGGCCCGGTGTCGGTCGGGGTCATAGCCCGCGCGACGCAGCTCGTCGGCCGAGCGGTCGTCCATGCGGTTGCCGACATGCCAGTCACCCAGGCCCGAACTGATCGTCTCGATCGGCAGGCCCGCCTCGTCGACGCGCGACTGGAGGACGACCTGTGCCGTAGGGGAGCGGCAGATGTTGCCCGAGCAGACGAACCCGACTCGATAGCGGTCGGGCACGTGAGGCGCTGGCACCGAAGGCATGTCAGTCGTCGTCCTTGAGCACGGCCACGTTGATGAATCCGGTGACCAAGGTGATCACGATTGCCCCGAGCAACGCGCTCACGAATCCGTCGACGACGAAGTCCAGGCCAGAACGGTCGGCGATCCACGCGGTGAGCAGCAGCATCAACGCGTTGATGACGAGCAGGAACAGGCCGATCGTCAGCACGATGAAGGGGATCGAGAAGAACTTCACGACCGGCTCGACGAAGAAGTTCACCAGGCCCAGGATCAGCGCCACCCCGAGGACCGTGGGGAACTTGTCCTGGATCTGCTCCAGCATCGGGGAGTCGGCGCCCCCGACTCGGATGCCGTCGACGAGCCAGGCGGCGACGGCGAGAGCGGCCGTGTTGGTGGCCAGCCAGGCGATGAGTCTCTTCACGCCGACGATCCTAGGCGGCGCGCGCTCACTAGGGTGCTGTCCATGAGCAGTCCGACCCCACGGGCCAATGTGCTGGCGATCCCGGCGTACGTGCCCGGCAAGCCCCCGACTCCGCGCGACGACATGACCGTCTTCAAGTTGTCGTCGAACGAGAATCCGTACGATCCCCTGCCCGGCGTGGTCGAGGCGACCTTGGTCGAGGTGCAGCGGATGAACCGGTATCCGGATATGGGTTCGACCGCGCTCTTCGCGGCGCTCTCCGCACGTCTGGGGGTGCCGGTTTCGGACCTGGCGCTGGCCACCGGCAGCGTGGCGCTGATCTATCAGATCGTGTCGGCGTTCTGCGAGCCCGGCGATGAGGTCGTCTTCGCGTGGCGATCCTTCGAGGCGTACCCGATCGCCGTCAGCGCGTGCGCGGCGACGTCGGTGCAGGTGCCGGTGACGGCTGACGGTCGCCATGACCTCGACGCGATGGCGGCGGCGATCACCGAGCGTACGAAGGTCGTGCTGGTGTGCACCCCCAACAACCCGACGGGACCGTCGGTGACCCAGGCCGAACTCGACGCGTTCTTGGCTCGCGTGCCGGCACATGTGCTGGTGGTGGTCGACGAGGCGTACGTCGAGTTCGTCCGGATGGACGACCCGGTCGACGGTGTGGCCACCTATGCGAAGCACCCGAACGTCGTGGTGACACGCACCTTCTCCAAGGCCTACGGACTCGCGGGGATGCGGGTCGGGTATGCGATCGCTTCGCCGGATCTTGCTGGGGCGTTGCGCGCGGTCTCGCTGCCGTTTGGCATCTCGGCGATGGCGCAGGCTGCGGCGATCGCGTCGCTGGAGGCAGAGTCGGAGTTGCTGGAACGAGTGTCTTTGCTGGTCGCCGAACGCGACCGGGTCGTGGCCGGGATCCGCTCGGCGGGCTGGGATATCCCCGAGGCGCAGGGCAACTTCGTCTGGTTCGGGCTCGGGGACCGGACCGCGGAGTTCGCGGCCGCCGCCGATGCCCGCGGGATCGTGGTGCGGCCCTTCGCGGGCGAAGGCGCCCGTGTCTCCATCGGCGAGGTCGAGGCCAACGACCGGCTGATCGAGTTGGCCCGCGACTTTGCGTCCTGAGTACGGACATACGGTCCCTTCGGGGCGTTCGCCTTCCGCTCGACCCATCGTCCGGGCACGACTTATGTCCGTACTCGGAGCGTCGACTGCGCGTCCATCGTCCGAAAGGCTGGGACGAGTGTCGGCGCCATCGTCGTCAGCAGATAGCACCCGCCGGCGATCAGGAAGACTGGCGCGAGGCCCAGGGCGGTCACGCCGAGACCGCCGAGCACCGCGCCGAAGGGCATCAGCGACCAGCACAGAGCAGTGTTGAGCGATGACACGCGGCCGAGCAGACCGGGGCGTCGAAGGCCATCACAAAGTAGCGCGGCCCGCCCGGATCCGGAAGGCAATAGGGTCGAAGGGTGAACGACGCGGCGACCACCTACACCGAGAAGGGCAAGCCCTTCGAGCGAGACATGACCTATCTGCCCGACCGGATCCTGGCCGGACAGCGGTCGGCAGATCCTCTCGACGACGACTTCCCCAGCGGTTCCAAAGACTCGCCACGCGACGTGGCCATCTGGCCGGTCGAGCCGGGCCGCTACCACCTCGTCGCGGCTCGTGCCTGTCCGTGGGCCAACCGGGCCATCATCGTGCGCGAACTGCTGGGCCTGCACGATGTCATCTCGCTCGGCACGCCTGGCCCCACGCACGACCGGAACTCGTGGACGTTCGACCTGGACGCCGGACGGACGCGATCCGGTCCTGGGCATCCCGCGGCTGAAGGATGCGTACGAAGCTCGCGAACCCGGCTACCCGCGCGGCATCACCGTGCCCGCGATCGTCGACGATCGAGTCGGGTCGCGTGGTCACCAACGACTTCCCGCAGATCACCCATGACCTCTTCTTCGAGTGGCGCGAGCACCACCGCTCGGACGCGCCCGACCTGTGGCCGGCCGACCTGCGCGCCGAGATGGACGCAGGTCATGAAGCGCGTCTTCACCGAGGTGAACAACGGCGTCTACCGGTGCGGATTCGCCGGCTCGCCAGGAGGCCTACGACGCAGGCGTACGACCGACTCTGGGCCGCGCTGGACTGGCTGGAGGAGCGGCTCGCCGCGCGGCGCTATCTCATGGGGGAGGCGATCACCGAGGCCGACGTACGGCTGTTCACCACCCTGGTGCGCTTCGACCCCGTCTACCACGGCCACTTCAAGTGCAACCGGCAGCAAGCTCAGCGAGATGCCCGCACCTGTGGGCGCTATGCCCGCGATCTCTTCCAGACCCCGGGCTTCGGGGACACGGTCGACTTCGACCAGATCAAGCGGCACTACTACGTCGTGCACACCGACGTGAACCCGACCGGCATCGTCCCGAAGGGCCCGGATCTGGCTGCCTGGCTGGAGCCCCCCACGCGCTGACCGGGCACGAACGCACGTATGAAACACGCTGACCGGGCACAAACGCACGCGTCAACGCGTGCGTTCGCGCCCGCTCGGCGTGTTCTGCGCGTGCGTTCGCGCCCGCTCGGCGCGGGTTAGCGCGGGCTGACCCAGTCGACGAACCTCGGGCGACCCCGCGTGTCGAAGCGTAGGGTCGCTGCGTAGAGCCCCCGGATCGGGAACAGGTCGGGGTCCACGCGGGAGCGGAAGTCGGTGGGGCAGGGGACGTCGCTGCGATAGCAGACCCAGCCGTGCAGATACATCCGCACTCGCTTCTTGCCCGCCGGGACCAGGTCGCCGCCCCCCGGTCCGCAGATGCCCGTCCGACTGTGATCGAACAACACCGAACCCGGCCCCGGGAAGCTCCATTTCGACGACGACTGGCGCCAGGTCGTGACGTAGTCACACCCGACGTACGACCGCTCCGACGTGAACAGCGTCCAGGTCCGGCCACGGCGCACCATCACCGGATTCTCGATCGTGTCGCGACTGTGCGCGATCTTGCGTGAGGGGTACGCCGCGTGCAGACCGTCGCGTGAGAGTGGCAGCATCCGGATCGTCGAGGGCTTGGACTGGGTCTTGTAGAGCAGGAACAGCCGACCGTCCTTCTCCTGGAAGACCGACGGATCGATCACGCCGCCTGCCGGCAGGAAGTGCTCCTTGTCGGCGAGTTCGTCCTCGGCGGAAGGCCAGCCCACACGTGGGGGACACACCAGGGGTACGTCCCCCGCGGGCGTGAACGGACCGGTCGCCGCAGGCCCGATCGCCACGCCGATGCACCGGCCGCTGCGCGCGACTCCCGCAGCGCGAGCGGAGTAATAGAGCACCCAACCGACAGTCGTACGGAAGACGTCGGGCGCCCAGATCCCGCCAGGCAGCATCCACGGCGGAGCCGAGGTGAGCGTGGGGCCGAGACTGGTGAACGGACCGGTGCCGCTGGGGGACACGAACCCGGGGATGTACGCCCCGGTGGCCAGCGCCACCCATCCGGAGTTGCTGCGTACGACCGCCGGGTCGGCCACGTCGGTCTGCCAGACCAACGGTGCGGGCGCTGTGGTGTCGCGTGCTTGGGAGGGACCTGGCAGCAGACTCGCGGCCGCGACGATCAGCGCGACGGCTGTCGTACGAAGGCCGCGGGTCATGCGTCGGCTACTCCGTCTCCTGGTCGGTCGGGAAGAGCGCCGACTCGGAGTCGCTCGGTTCGGGTTCGGTGGTCTCAGAGCCCGACGTCGGCTCGGACTCCGAGGTCGGCTCGGACTCCGAGGAGGTCTCCGACGAGGACGGAGTCGACCCATAGACCGGCACATAGAACGCGACGCCCATGTAGGTGTAGACGCCGCCGTCGGCGTTGACGTCGGTCGGCGCAGCACCCGCGTTGGTGACCAGGTCCTTGCCGGTCTTGGCGTCGAGTACGACCGAGGTCTCGTCGAGGAAGCCGAAGATCAGGCCGTCGGTCACGTTGGTCACCAGCGGCGCGCGACGAGCCGTCGTGGGCAGGCTCCACAGTCGCTTGTTGGCCTTGACGTCCCAGGCGATCACGGTGTTGTCGGGCGAGGCGCAGACCACCGCGCTGGCCGAGGAGGGGCGACAGTTCAGCGTGGTGCTCTGGATCGGCTGGTCGCTCTTGACCGGCGACTTGCCGGTGCGCAGGTTCATCGGCAGCACGATCGAGGCGTTGTAGTACGCGTCGGTCACGGCGACCAGCGCGTTGGGCCCGTTGCGTCCCAGCAGCGAGGCCGTCTTGGCTCCGGTGGTGGCGGCCCAGCGCTGCTTGCCGGTGGCGACGGTGATGCCCATGATGTCACCGGGCTTGACGTTGGTGCCGTTGGTCACCACGGCGAGGTCGCCTGCGATGCCCAGCGGGGTGGCGTTGTTGCGTCGCCAACTGACCTTCTTCTTCTCCATCTCGAAGTTCAGCGTCGTCGACGGCAGCGCGTCGCCACCGGAGACACCGACCAGGACGTTGTCGTCCAAGACCGCCGAGATGAAGCCGATCCGGAAGGAGCCGGTGCCGCTGGAGGACTGCTTCATCTCGAACTCGACGTTGGCGGACACGTCGCCGGTCTCGACGTCGAAACGCTGGACCGCGTAGTACTCCTTGCCGAGTTTGGTCCCGGCGCCGGGGACCTGACGCTGCGACAGGGCGTACCCGGTCTTCTCGTCCTCGGTGACGTAGACGTCGATGTACTGGTTCTCGTCGGGCGAGGTGACGGTGTAGAGGTCCTTGAGGTCCGGTGCCGTGCGTACGATCATCTCGGTCGCGCCGGCGGTGATCACCCGGGTTTCGGTGAGTGCCACGTCCTTGACGTCGGTCTCGGGGAACTCCGTCTCTTGCGAGGTGTCGAACTTCGTCGCGATGCCGCGGATCGCGCTGGGCTCGTCGTTGTCGAGGGCGTCCTCGGAAGCGCTGTCGGTGGGCGTGGCCGACGTGGTGCTCGACTTCTTCGATTCGGGGTCGTCGCTTCCCGAGCAGGCGGTGAGCGCGAACGTGCTCGCGAGCAGGACCGCGAGACCAGTGGTGACCGTGCGAGACATGAGCGCATCCTAAGTGGCGCCCGGTCGTCGATCACGGTCGCCGTCCGCGGGTGCGGTACGTTTGCCGAATCCACCCTGTGGCGCCGATCACACCCTCGTCGGTGTCATGGGAAATGCCAGGCGGAGACCCCGCCGGCTCCGTGAGCGCACGAAGGAGTGCAGGTGACAGCACAGACCCCAGCCGCAGGCGGTTTCGGCCCGGACCTCGTCGAGGTCTTCGGGCCGTCGCAGTCCGACGGTGGACCCGAACTGATCCAACTCCTCACGCCCGAGGGCGAGCGGCGACACGACTCCCGCTTCAACATGGAGTTCTCGGCCGAGGAACTGCGCGGTTTCTATCGCGACATGGTGCTCACCCGACGGCTCGACGTCGAGGCGACCGCGTTGCAGCGCCACGGCGAGCTCGGCATCTGGGCCCAACTGCTCGGTCAGGAGGCCGCGCAGATCGGCGCGGGGCGCGCGCTCAAACCGCAGGACTACGTCTTCCCGACCTATCGCGAGCACGGGGTGGCGTACTGCCGTGGCATCGACCCGCTCAAACTGCTCGGTCTCTTCCGCGGTGTCGACCAGGGCTCCTGGGACCCGGCGGCCAACAACTTCGGGCTCTACACGATCGTGATCGGCGCGCAGACGTTGCACGCCACCGGGTACGCCATGGGGGTCCAGCGCGACGGCCTGGTCGGCACCGGGGACGACGATCGCGACATGGCGGTGCTCGCACACTTCGGTGACGGCGCGTCGTCGCAAGGCGACGTCAACGAGTCCTTCATCTTCGCCGCGTCCTACAACGCCCCGGTCGTGTTCTTCTGCCAGAACAACCAGTGGGCGATCAGCGAGCCGATCGAGCGCCAGACGCGGATCCCGCTCTATCAGCGCGCACTCGGCTTCGGTTTCCCCGGCCTGCGCGTCGACGGCAACGACGTCCTCGCGACGTACGCCGTCACCAAGGCTGCGCTCCAGCACGCGCGCGAAGGCAGCGGCCCGAGCTTCATCGAGGCGTACACCTATCGGATGGGCGCGCACACGACCACCGACGACCCGACCCGCTATCGCCTCTCCGACGACGTCGAGAAGTGGAAGTTGCGCGATCCGATCGCGCGGGTGGAGGTCTATCTCAAGCGCAACGGCCTTGCCGATCAGGAGTTCCTCGACGACCTCAAGGCGGAGGCGGACGAAGCTCGGACACCACCTGCGCGAAGGCTGCAAGGCGCTGCCGGACCCCGGTCCGCTGGAAGGCTTCGACCAGGTCTTCAGCGAGATCACCGACGAGTTGGTCGCCCAGCGTGACGAGTACGCCGCGTACCTCGACTCCTTCGAGGGTGCCGCGGAGTCCGATGCCGATGATGCGACCGTCCGCGAGCAGACGGCAGGTGCGTTCTGATGAAGATCACGCTCGCCAAGGGTCTCAACGCCGGGCTGCGCCGGGCGATGGAGGACAACGACAAGGTTCTGCTGATGGGCGAGGACGTCGGCAAGTTGGGCGGGGTCTTCCGGATCACCGACGGCCTGCAGAAGGACTTCGGCGAGGACCGGGTCATCGACTCGCCGCTGGCTGAGTCGGGCATCGTCGGCACCGCGGTCGGGATGGCGCTGCGCGGCTACCGCCCGGTCGTGGAGATCCAGTTCGACGGTTTCGTCTACCCGGCGTACGACCAGATCGTGTGCCAGGTCGCGAAGTACACCTACCGCTCCCAGGGCAAGGTGAAGATGCCGATCGTCATCCGGATCCCCTTCGGTGGCGGCATCGGTGCGGTGGAGCACCACTCGGAGTCGCCGGAGGCGCAGTTCGCGCACACGCCCGGGCTCAAAGTCGTGGCGTGCTCCAACCCGGTCGACGGCTATTGGATGATCCAGCAGGCGATCGCCCACGACGACCCGGTGATCTTCCTCGAACCCAAGCGGCAATATCACGCCGACAAGGCCGAGCTCGACGACTCCGGCTCGCTCGCGGATGCGTACCCGCTGTTCAAGTCACGGCTGCTCAGACAAGGCGCCGACCTGACTTTGCTGGCGTACGGTCCGATGGTCAAGACGGCGATGAAGGCCGCCGAGGCGGCGGCGTCCGAGGGGCGTGCCTTGGAGGTCATCGATCTGCGTACGCTCTCGCCGCTCGACCTGGCGCCGGTCTATGAGTCCGTACGCCGCACGGGTCGCTGTGTGGTGGCGCACGAGGCGCACGTCAACCTCGGCATGGGCGCGGAGATCGCGGCGCGGGTGACCGAGGAGTGCTTCTATTCGCTCGAGGCGCCGGTGCTGCGGGTGGGGGCGTTCGACACGCCGTATCCACCCTCGCGGATCGAGGAGGAATACCTTCCCGACCTCGATCGGGTCCTCGATGCCGTCGACCGCACCTTCGAATACTGAGCCGCGCGGTGGTTGAGGAGTGACCGTCTCGAAAGCCCGCGCTGGTTGAGGAGGCCGAAGGCCGTCTCGAAACTCTTGGAAAGGAACCTGGTGTCTGAGTTCAAGTTGCCCGATGTCGGCGAGGGCCTCACCGAAGCCGAGATCGTGTCGTGGAAGGTCAAGGTCGGCGACACGGTCGCGATCAACGACGTGATCGTGGAGATCGAGACGGCCAAGTCGCTGGTCGAGTTGCCGTCGCCGTACGCCGGGCAGGTGCTCGCGCTGCTCGTCGCCGAAGGGGAGATGGTCGAGGTGGGCACGCCGATCATTTCGATCGGCGACCCGGCCGCTACTTCGGTGGTGGCGGAGCGTCCGGAGGACGCGTCACGAAACCAGGCGGTTTCTGACGAGATCGACCTGTCCAACCCCGCCGCGACCGGGGGCGGCGAGGGTGAGTCTCTGGTCGGCAGGATGAAGGCCGAGCGTGGCGCCACCCGGCGGGCCCGCCGCCGTGGCGGGGCCGACGAGATCGGTCGGGTCACTGCGCATGCCGAGGTGCACGACTCGTTCAATGCCGGCGCCGCTCCCCAGGTGGAGAAGGTCGAGGCGCTGGTCAGCACGCTGATCACCGACGTCGATGAGGAGCCGGTCGTACCACCTCCTTCCGAGCCTCCGGTCACTGCGCCCTCAAGCGGAGCGCGCGCGCTGGCGACGCCGCCCGTACGCAAACTCGCGCGCGACCTCGGCGTCGATCTGCAGTCGCTCATCGGGTCTGGCCCGTCGGGTTCGATCACGCGCGCCGATGTCGAAACCGCAGCGTCGGCTTCGGCTGCCGCGGCTGCGCAGCCGTCGGTTCCTGAGGAGCCGACTATGTCGGCGTCTCGAAGGGCTCGAAACCAGCGCGAGACCCGCGAACCGATCAAGGGCGTACGCAAGATGATGGCGGCGGCGATGAGCCAGTCGGCCTTCACCGCCCCGCACGTCACCGAGTGGATCACGATCGACTGCACCGCCACGGTGCAGCTCGTCGAACGGCTCAAGGCGCGCCGTGAGTTCCGCGAGGTCAAGGTCTCGCCACTGCTCGTACTTGCCCGCGCGGTGATCCTGGCTGCGCGCAAGACGCCG
Source organism: Nocardioides sp. (assembly GCA_037045645.1). Lineage (NCBI taxonomy): Bacteria > Bacillati > Actinomycetota > Actinomycetes > Propionibacteriales > Nocardioidaceae > Nocardioides > Nocardioides sp. The sequence goes on along the minus strand of JBAOIH010000003.1, from coordinate 212,034 downwards.
GCGATCAACTCGTTCTGGGACGAGGCCGCCCAGGAGGTGGTGTTCAAGTCGTACGTCAACCTCGGCATCGCGGCCGCCACCCCGCGTGGGTTGGTCGTGCCCAACATCAAGGACGCCGACAGTCTGTCGATGCTGGAATTGGCGGACGCCTTGACGGGATTGGTCGACACCGCCCGCGCCGGCAAGACTCAGCCGGCCGAGATGAGCGGCGGCACGTTCACCATCACCAACGTCGGCGTCTTCGGCGTCGATGCAGGCACGCCGATCATCAATCCGGGGGAGTCGGCGATCTTGGCGTTCGGCGCGATCAACAAACGTCCATGGGTCGACGAGACGGGCGAGTTGTGCGTACGCGATGTCACGACGCTGGCGCTGTCGTTCGATCACCGCCACATCGACGGCGAAGCCGGCTCGCGCTTCCTGGCCGATGTGGCCGGGGTGTTGAACGACCCGGGGACCGCCCTGCTCTTCTGACCTGTCGCGTCTGCATTTGCAACACCCGCCGACCTGTCGCTAATGCACAGTTTTCTTTACTTTAGGTGAGCAGATGCGACAGGTCGAGGGGGTTGGCCGGAGCAGATGCGACAGGTGGGCTAGGGGACGCGGGTCGGGTTGATGATCGCGTCGGTGCCGCCGTCCACGACGATCGTGGTGCCGACCACCAGCGATGACGCGTCGGAGAGCAGGAACGAGATCAGGGCCGCGACCTCCTCGGGGCGGCCCGGACGCCCGAGGGCACTGGGGTACGCCTCGACGAAGACCCCGAGTTCGGGATCGTTGCGCATCTGGGTCGCCATCGCGGTCTCGATGAGACCTGGTGCGATCGCGTTGAGCCGGATGCCGTCGGCCGCCCAGGCCACGCACTCGCGGCGTACCCACCACCGCAGCGCGGACTTGGACGCGGGATAGACCGACGGCGCGTCGGTCTCCGCAGCGGCGGCGCGCGCGGACTCCTCTGGCCCGGCGAAGATCGCCTCGGCCACCGACACCGGCCAGCCGGGCTGGCACTCGACCGAGTTCGAGGACAGGAGTACGACTGACGCGCCCTCGGCTGCCTTCAGCTGCGTACGCAGTCCTTCGACCACTTCGACCGAGCCATAGAAGTTGACCGAGGCGAGCAGAGCCGGGTCGCCGCCCGTGCCTCCGGCAAGACCGGCGCTGGCCACGATCCCATGAATAACCCCGGCCTGGGCTGCGATCGCCTCGACCACGGCGCCTCTGCCTTCGGCGGTCGCCAGATCGCCGACGACGTCGGCCGAGTGCCGATCGACACCGATCACCGTGTGTCCCTGGTCTTGGAGTGCCTGCGCCGTGGCCGCACCGATGCCCGAGGCCGAACCTGTTACTACATAAGTCTTCGTCACGTCAGGCACGATAGCGGCGCGGGTTCGCGGTTGGACAGGGGTCTGGTCACCTGTCGGCTCCGCACACGCGTGCACTTGCGCCCGGTCGGCGCCCCACACGCGTGCACTTGCGCCCGGTCGGCGCCGCACACGCGTGCACTTGCGCCCGGTCGGCGCCTTGGCAGAATCGGCCCATGCCCGAACGCGAGATCACCGAGCCGGTCGACCTGTGCAACCCCGACGGCACCCTCAACCGGGATGCGGTGGGCTGGACTCGCCAGCCGCTGCACCGCGGCAACCTCAAAGGCTGGGGGCGTACGAAACGCTGGGAATACTGGGGCATCGTGTCGCGAAAGCACATCTTGGGGATCGTGGTGTCGAGCCTGGACTACGCGGCTGTGCACGGCGTCTACCTGCTTGATCGCGACAAGGGCACCGAGCGAATGCAGGACGTGGTCGTCCCGCTCGCACGCAACACCACGATGCCCGAGCGTTGCGGGGACGGCCGGGTGAGCGGGTTCGCCAAGGACCTCGACATCCAGATCGACCACCTGCCGGACCTGACGCACATCACCGTGCGGGGGCGCGAGGTCAGTGCCGATCTCGCCCTTCCGAGGACCGGCCGAGACTCGCTCGGCGTCGTCGTGCCGTGGACCGACAAGCTCTTCCAATACACCGTCAAGGACGTCGGCCGCCCGGTCACGGGCCGGATCACGGTCGCCGGGGAGGCGTACGGTGTCGCGCCCGGTTCCTTCGCCGTGCTGGACCACGGCCGCGGCAGATGGCCCTACAAGATCCGCTGGAACTGGGCGGCCGGGCACCAGGAAGGGCTGAGTCTCAACCTCGGCGGTGGTTGGACCGACGGCACCGGCTCGACCGAGAACGGCATCGTCATCGGCGATCGCCTGCACAAGATCAGCGCCGACCTGGAGTGGACGTACGACACCCGCGACTGGCTACGGCCCTGGCAGATCACCGGGGCGGGGGTCGACGTGGGCTTCGAGCCTTTCCACGAACGCATCGCGAAGACCGAGCTCGGCGTGGTCGGCTCACACACCCACCAGTGCTTCGGACACTTCACCGGCCACGTCGAGGTCGAGGGCGAACGGGTCGCCGTCGACGGCCTCACCGGCTGGGCCGAAGAGGCCCGCCAGCGCTGGTGACTCGAAAGCTTCAGTAGAGCTGCGGCACGAACGTCTGCTCACCCATCGGCGGGCGGACGTACGGCATCTCCTTCATCACCGGCAACTCGACCACGTCGGGCGCGACGTCGTCGTAGTCGAACTGGCTCAGCAGGTGGCTGATGCAGTTGAGCCGGGCAGCCTTCTTGTCGTCGCTGGGCACGACGTACCAAGGCGCCTGTTTGATGTCGGTGTACTGGAACGTCGTGTCCTTGGCCATGGAGTACTTCGACATAGAGCTCATGCTCGGCCAGGTCCATGTCGGAGAGCTTCCAGCGCTTGAGCGGCTCGGCGTTGCGCGCCTCGAAGCGGCGCGCGCTGCTCGTCGTACGACACCGAGAACCAGTACTTGATCACCGTGATCCCCGACCGCACCAGCATCCGCTCGAACTCCGGGCAGGAGCGCAAGAACTCCTGGTGCTCGGCTTCGGTGCAGAAGTCCATCACCCACTCGACGTTGGAGCGGTTGTACCAAGATCGGTCGAACATCACCATCTCGCCGGCCGCCGGCAGGTGCTCGACGTAGCGCTGGAAGTACCACTGGGTCTTCTGCCGCTCGGTGGGTGCGGGGAGCGCGGCAACTCGGACCGTACGAGGTGACGTCCGCTCGGTGATGCGCTTGATCACGCCACCTTTGCCGGCGGAGCCGCGGCCCTCGAAGATCACCAGGACCTTCAGGCCCTGCCGCTGGATCCAGTACTGCAGCAGTACGAGTTGCTCCTGTAGGCGCTCCATCTCGGCGTCGTAGAAGTCGGCCCTGAGTCGGCCGTCCTTCTTGTAACGCTCGGGGTGTTCGTCGATCTCGACCAGGCCGATGTCGTCGGCGCCTTCAGGCAGGTGGTTCTTGGCCATGATCACTCTCCTACGCAACGTCGTTGATCGGTCCTAGCGTGCCGGACCGTCGGCGGTCGAGCAAAGCGGGGGTCGTGAGCAAAGTCGAGACCCGCACGTCCTCAGTAGTCATAACGCAACGTCCGCCGCCGCGCCGAGCCAGGTCCGACCCGCATCAGCGCCGCGAGTTCGTACTCCAAGACGGCTCCCACGCGGCGACAGAACTCCTCGGGCTCGTCGGCGGCGTCGGGCAACTCGGGCACGATCCGGTCGACGATGCCGAGGCGGTGCAGGTCCAGAGCGCGTACGTGTTGCGCGCGCGCCATGTCGGGTGCGTGATCGAGGTCGCGATGGATGATCGCCGATGCACCCTCGGGTGGCAGCGGAGAGAGCCAGGCGTGCTGGGCCGCGATGATCCGGTCGGCGGGCAACAACGCGAGCGCACCGCCGCCGTTGCCCTCGCCCAACATCAGGCACAGCGTCGGAAGCTTCGAGTGAAACCAGGTCTGCCAACGACCGGGCGATCTCGCCCGCGAGTCCGCCGTTCTCGGCATCGGCCGACAACGCGGCGCCCTGGGTGTCGATCACCGTGACGAGCGGGAGCCCGAGCTCCCGAGGCCAGCCGCATCCCGCGTCGCGCTTCACGCAAAGCCTCCGGCCCCATCTGGTGATCGGTGGTCTGACCGCGCCGATCCTGACCCAAGAACACGCACGGCGCGTCCTTGAACCTCGCCAACGCGATCAGCAGGCCGGGATCGGCCTCTCCCTGGCCGGTGCCGTTCAACGGCACCACATCGCTGGCGGCATAGCGCAACAGACGGCGTACGCCCGGCCGATCAGGACGCCGCGAACGCGTCACGCAGTCCCACGTCTCGACGTCGGGCACATCCCCATCGCCAGGATCGGCGACCGGCGCGATGCCCTCGCGCGGGGCGAGCAGGATCCGCAGTGCCCGGTCGAGGATGCCGCCGATCTCCTCGGGCGGCACGACGGCGTCGATGATGCCGCGTTCGTAGAGGTTCTCGGCCAGTTGGACTCCCTCGGGGAAGGGTTTGTCATAGAGCGCCTCATACACGCGCGGGCCGAGGAAGCCCACCAGTGCACCGGGCTCGGCAACGGTGACGTGGCCCAGCGACCCCCAGGAGGCGGAGACGCCGCCGGTCGTGGGGTGGCGTAGATAGACCAGGTACGGCAACCCGGCCTGGCGGTGCGCGGTGACGGCGGCGGTGATCCGGACCATCTGGACGAACGCCGGGGTGCCCTCCTGCATCCGCGTGCCGCCGCTGGTCGGGGCCGCGACGAGGGGCAGCCCCAGACGAGTGGCGCGCTCGACGGCCGCGACCACCCGGTCGGCCGCGTCCCGACCGATCGTGCCCGCGAGGAAGCCGAACTCTCCGATCAGGGCCGCGATCGGCCGACCGTTGAGCGTGCCCTGGCCGGTGAGCACCGCCTCGTCGGCGCCCGACTTCACGGCTGTCGCGTCGAGTTCAGCGGCGTACTCCGGCGACACACCACGTCGCGCCGGTGCGGTGTCCCAGGACACCCACGATCCGTCGTCGAGGACCAGATCGATCAACTGGCGGGCGTTGAGACGGCGCGGCTTGCCGGCAGGCTGGGCCTTCGCGAGGGCGGGTTCGGGAGTCGGCGTGGTGCGCTCGGGCATGGACGGAACTTAACCCGGTGTGCTCTCGCCGGTCAGCCATCGGTCGAAGAACGCGGTGAGTTCCTCGCCGGTCGTCGCCTCGATCCAGGCGAGGTACTCCTCTCGAGTCGCGGTGTCCGGTGCGACCTCCGGCCAGGCTCGGACGAGCTCCCAGAAGGCGTCGTCGCCGATCTGCTCGCGCAGGTCCGCCCACATCACCGCAGGGGAGGTGTAGACGATCGAGCCGCCGAAAGCGTGGGGGTCGTACGCCCCGGGCGGGCCCTCGTCGCCGCGCAGGAAGGAGTCGTTCGCGCGCCAACCCTCGATCGTCGCGCGCAAACTCGGTCCGCCGTGTTTGGCCTCGAAGACGGCCTGGAGGTACATCGCCATGCCTTCGTTCATCCACAGGTCACGCCAGTCGGTGGGGCCGACGAGGTTGCCGTACCACTGGTGCACCAGTTCGTGCACCAGGACTGGTGGCGAGGTGGCGTAGTCGGTGTCGCCCAGGGTGATCAGGGTCTGGGTCTCCATGCCGCTAGTGGATTCGGTGAGCAGCACGCCGGCGCTGTCGAAGGGGTAGTCGCCGAGCTTGGTCTCGACCCATTCCAGCGCCTGCTTGGTGACCCGGAGTCGCGCCAGGCGGTCGTGCTGCTCGGGCAGCACCCAATAGTTGAGCGGCGTGCCGGACGCGGTCTCGTCGGTCTCGTGGGTGTAGTCGCCGATGCCCAGCGTCACCAGATAGGACGCCATCGGGTCGGTGTTGTGGAACTTCGTAGTGGTGCGGCCGTTCTTCGTGGTGCGCTCGGTCAGAGTGCCGTTGGAGACGCCGACGAGCGGATCGGGCACGGTAATGGCCACGTCGTAGAACGCCTTGTCGGCCGGTTGGTCGTTGACCGGATACCAGGTGTACGCGCCGTACGGCTCCTGCATCGTCCACACGTTGCCGGCGCTGGTGAGGGTGAAGCCGAGACCGGGGATGTCGTCGCGGCGAGTCGGTGCGCGTACGGGCTCGGGCTTGCCGCGATAACCGATCACGACCTTGTAGACCTCGTTCTTGGTCACCGGGTGGTGGATCACGAGGTCCTTGCCTTCGTGGGTGGTCTCGGCGGCCTGCTTCTCGATGCGCACCTTGGTCGCCTTGAAGGTCGGCGACAGGTCGAGTTGGAACTCGTCGGCGTCGGTCGTCGCGCGGAACGTGATCGCGTCTCGCCCGGTGAGCGTGTGGGTCTCGGGGTTCCAGCGCAGCTTCAGGTTGTGGTGCAACGTGTCGACCCCTGGGTCGCCCACGTGCGGGTAGTAGGAGTCTTCGCGGGTGCGGCTCGCGGCCTCTTCGTACGCCCCGAGGTCGGCGTCGGTGATCTGCGCGTCTTCGGTGGCGACGGTCGCCGGGGTGAGGACGGGTTTGGTCTCCGGTTCGCTGTCGGGATCACCGGTGCAGCCGGTCAGGACACCCAGGCTCACGGTGATCCCGACGAGCGCGCGCAATCTCATCTTTGGAGCCTAGTGGGGCGGAACGAGCGCCCGCGCCGCTGCTATCTCGCGCAGTACGCGGTGGCACGTCGTCGTCGCGGAACCCTCGCCAAGGCGCGAACCGATCTCGATCAGCCAGAAGAGATCGGCGGCTCTCGCGCGCTCCCTGAGCGTCGCGACGTCGGCCTGCTCCGCAGCCGGGAGCGCCTGGTTGAGAGCTGTCAGCATCGCGTCGGTGAAAGCAGAGTCGGGCCGCTCGCGCAGCGCGTGTCCGACGTCCTCCAGTGGGTGGCCGGAGTGCGCGAACTCCCAATCGAAGAGTCCCGTAATCTCGCCCGACTCGGGATCGCACAAGATGTTGCGCAGGGACAGGTCGCCGTGCACGAGACAGGCGCGCGGGCTGCTCGCGAGGAGCTCGTCGGCGTACGCACACAACTCTCGCAGCGTTGCTCGTTGAGCTTGCGGAAGCTGCAGGATCGGGCCGCGGTGACACCAGCGGTCCCACCAGGTGACGAGCGACTCGGCGCCCTCCTGCCAGACGCGCCGTTTGAGGGTGGCGTCGAGGAAGTCGCCGGGTCCGCGCATCCCGATGTTGCCGAGTCGGGCTAGTGCGGCACCGAGGCTGGTGCCGAGATTTTCGCTGAGGTCGGGGCGCTCGGTAAGCACGTCGTCGAGGATGCTGCCGGGCAGACAGGTCGTGACGAGCACGGCGCTGTCCTCGCACTCGCGCAACTCGACGAGTCGCGGCGCTGGGATCGCGGGATCGATCAGCCGGAGCACGGCAGCCTGCACCCCGGGCGCCTCGGGACCGCGGGCTCGGTGGCCAGCGCCAAACACCCGCAGCACGACCTCTTCTCCGGTTTCTTCGCTGCACGCCAAGAACACCTCGCCGGAGTTGCCCCCGGTGGCCGGGCGTACGTCTCGATATCCCGCAACCTGCGGCGTGCTCCCCACGCGCACATTGTGCGCGCTCCCAGGCGGGATGTCGGCGTCGTGGCCCATCCAGCCGTGCCAGTCGCTGCGGCAGAGCCCTCCCGACTGACGATCCTCCTCGATGAAGAAGAGAACCGATGTCAAGGCTAAGGTCGAGGTGGGGGTTTAAAGAGGGCGTTTGTCTGTGACTGCCCCCGAGTCCCCCCGTTCCCCCCTTATTGGAGCCATCATGGTCATGCCTGCTGTCCCCCGTCGTTCGATCGCGAAGGGCGCCGCGTGGTCAGTGCCGGCCGTCGCGCTCGCCTCAAGTGCCCCGGCGTACGCCTCCTCTCAAGTGCTCTGCACGCCGGGCGAATGCCCGACCGTGACCTTCCTGCCCGGAACCTGGACACTGTCCAAACTGGGCGAGATCAAGGACAACACGGGCAGCACCGACGTGGTGTCGAGTTGGGAGCCGGAGCAGGGCACCAATGGGTGTCTGTGTAACGAAGCCCCCTCCGGCCAGCCGCCCTTGGCGTGTGCGGCCGGAGGTCCCGGCGGCGGTGGTCCGTACACCAACGTCGCCATCGCCGAACAGGACCCGGACGCCGACGGCGCTGGTCTGGTGCTCGCCCAGGGCGGCAAGTGCTTGGCCGCAGGCACAGTGCTGAACTTCACCTTCGACTGGGCCTCTTATGGCGCCAACCCGATCGGCACCAACTTCCGGGTGTTCATCGAGCCGACAACGAGCGCTAACAGCGGCTCGACCTATACCAACGTCACGTCGGCGACGACTGGCACGCAGTTGGGCACCACCGTGAGCGCCCCCGGCGCCGTGAAGCCGGTTGACGGCGAGTATCAGAACTCGTCGCACAACTACAACCAGAGTGGGTCCACCGGCGGCACTTACACGGTCCCGACTACGGGGGAATACACCATCAAACTGGTCTGGACCTTCGACGATGCCCCCAACGGCTACGGCGCCTGCCAGAATGCCAACGACATCGGTGTCTTCAACCCGGTGTTGACCTGCACAACCCCCTGACCACTCGCATCACGCACGTCTCAAGGTGCCCGGCAGTCCGCTGCCGGGCACCTTCGCTTTTGTACGACCGTCGCCAAGCTCCCCCAGATCTCCTGCGACACACTTGGCCTGCCCGAGACAGGAACAGGACATGGAGCCGACCGCAACCCAACTCGAGCGCGAGCAGCGCTTCCGGTCGGTCTATGACGCTGCGTACGTCGACCTGTTGAATTTCGTACGCCGACGCGTACCTGGACATCAAGCTGAGGACCTCGTCGGCGAGGTGATGCTGATCGCCTGGCGACGGCTGGACGACGTTCCTGCTGACGAGTCCGACGCGCGGGCCTGGCTGTTCGGCGTGGCTCGCAACAGCACCGGTGACATCAGCGCGCTCCGCTTTGAGTCCGCTGCGGACTCAAAGTGCAGGAGCGCGTCGCACGAGGAGCGCAACCGCCCGACCGCGGCGGTCACAGAATCGGCCAACGACGACGGCACGATCACGCGGCGGATCGCGGTGCACTTCTGGCCCGACTTCACCGTCATCTCGGTGACGACGGCGCGCACGAAGAGCTCGAACTCCGGATCGTCGACGCTGACGTCAGTGCCCAGGATCGAGCAGTTCAGCGAGTCGGCCTCGACTCCGAGGCGTACGCCGCCCGTCACCACGGCGGGGTGTTTTCGCAGCATGGCAGCCGTGCGCGCGGAGCCCGTGAAACCCACGTGGTCCTGCGGACCGAGCGCTTCCAAGAGTCCGTCCGGGGCACCGCAGACGAGTTGCAAGGTGCCCTCGGGCAGTAGGTCCGCGATCCGGCGTACGACCTCCTCGGCCAGGTAGGCCGTCTGCGCGGCGGGCTTCACGATCTTCGGCAGACCGGCCAGGAAGGCGGGCGCCAGCTTCTCCAACAGCCCCCAGACGGGAAAGTTGAAGGCGTTGATCTGCACACTCACGCCCGGCCGCGACGTGTTGAGGTGCTGGCCGACGAACGTGCCGCCACGCCCGAGTGGCTCCAGCGTGCCGTCGAGCAGATGAGTGGCGTTGGGGGGAGTTCGCGCTTGGCCTTCGAGGCATAGGAGAACACCGTGCCGAAGCCGCCGTAGTGCTCCAACAGGCGGGTCATGTCAGTCCTTTGGTCTCGACTTTGCTCGACCGGCCGCGTGGCGGAGCCGTACGACCGTTTGCCTGGGGATGTGACGCCTGCCACACTAGTTCCCGACCAATCGGTCGGTAAATCGCAAGGAGGGCCATGAGCACCACGCTCGAAGCCGACTTCGATGCCGTCATCGCGCGTCACGACCGGATCGAGCCGCGCGACTGGATGCCTGAGGGCTACCGCAAGACGCTGATCCGCCAGGTCGCCCAGCACGCGCACTCCGAGATCATCGGGATGCAGCCCGAAGGCAACTGGATCACCCGAGCGCCCAGCCTGCGCCGCAAGGCGATCCTGCTCGCGAAGGTGCAGGACGAGGCGGGTCACGGGCTCTACCTCTATTCGGCCACCGAAACGCTCGGGATCTCGCGCCGTGAACTCACCGAGATGCTGATCAGCGGGCGGCAGAAATACTCCTCGATCTTCAATTGCCCGACGCTTTCGTACGCCGACGTCGGCACCATCGGCTGGCTCGTCGACGGCGCCGCGATCTGCAACCAGGTGCCGCTGTGCCGCACGTCGTACGGCCCCTATGGACGCGCGATGATCCGGATCTGCAAGGAGGAGTCCTTCCACCAGCGGCAGGGCTTCGAGTTGCTGGCCACGATGATGCGCGGCACCGAGGCGCAACGCGAGATGGTGCAGGAATCGGTCGATCGATTCTGGTGGCCGGCGCTGATGATGTTCGGCCCTCCCGACGCGGATTCGCCGAACACCGCGCAGTCGATGGCGTGGGGGATCAAACGCAACACCAACGACGACCTGCGTCAGCGCTTCGTCGACATGACGGTGCCGCAGGCCGAGATCCTCGGCGTGACGCTGCCCGACCCGGACTTGAAGTGGAACGCCGAACGCGACTCCTATGACTTCGGCGAACCCGACTGGGCCGAGTTCAAGCAGATCATCAGCGGCAACGGCCCCTGCAACCGCCAACGGATGGCGCACCGCAAGAAGGCGTACGACGACGGTGCCTGGGTGCGCGAGGCGGCGATGGCGTACGCCGCCTCCCCGCTGGTTGAGGAGCCCGCGAAGCGGGCGTCTCGAAACCAAGGAGACCCCCGATGAACAACATCCACCCCGAGTGGCCCCTCTTTGAAGTCTTCGTCCGCGGCAAGCGCGGCCTCAACCACGTCCACGTCGGTTCCCTGCACGCCGCCGACGACGCGATGGCCGTACGCCACGCGCGCGACGTCTACACCCGGCGCAACGAGGGCGTCAGCATCTGGGTGGTGAGGTCGGTCGACATCACCGCGAGCAGCCCCGACGAGAAGGACCCGCTGTTCGCGCCCGCTGGCGACAAGGTCTATCGGCACCCGACCTTCTATGAGATCGCCGAGGACGTGCCGCACCTATGACCGGCACGCCCGACCCGACCCAGAGCGACGAGTCGATCTATGCCGAACTGGTCGACCACGCGCACGTCGATGACGCCGGACACTGGGCTTTCGGCACTGATTTCGAGGACCCGCTCGCGGGTGTCGACACCACGCTGCCCGCAGGCGTCGACGGCGCGGACCTCGCGGCGTACTGCCTCATGCTCGGCGACGACGCCCTGATCGCCTCGCATCGACTCAGCGAGTGGTGTTCGCACGCTCCCGATCTCGAGGACGACATCGCGCTGGCCAACATCGCACTCGACCTGCTCGGGCAGGCGCGGCTGTTGTTGGCGCGTGCTGCAGCGGCTCGCGACGACCGGGATGACGTACGCCCTCCCGAGGACACCCTCGCGTTCTTCCGTGAGGCCCAGGATTTCAAGAACGTACGCCTGGTCGAGGCCGAGAACGGTGACTTCGGCGAGACCATCGCGCGGCTGCTGGTCTTCTCGACGTTCCGGCTGGCGCTCCTGGAAGAACTGCGGCGAAGTCGTGACCACGTGCTGGCTGCGGTCGCGGAGAAGGGCGTCAAGGAGGTGACCTATCACCGCGACTACGCCGCGAGCTGGTTCGTCACCCTGGCGCGCGGCACCGAGGAGTCCAGGCGACGAATCAGCGAAGGGCTCGATCAAGTCTGGCCCTATCTCGACGAACTCTTCCAGGCCGATGACACCGAGACTCGCCTTTCCCAAGCCGGTGTGGCCGCCGATCCCAGCATTCTGCGAGCAGACGTCGACGCCGTGCTCGACCAGGTCTTCGAGGCCGCTGTGATCAGCCGTCCCGAGATCGCCCCGATGGCAGCGGTAGGCGGGCGTACGGGTCGCCAAGGGCTGCACACCGAAGCCCTGTCCCACCTGCTCGCGACCATGCAGTCGGTCGCCCGCGCGCACCCGGAGGGCCGATGGTGACCGAGCACCTCACCCTGCCCGCGACCGGGCACAAAAGCGCGCGTGAATCCCGCCGACCCGGCACAAAAGCACGCATGAATCCCGCCGAGCGGGCACAAAAGCTCGCCGAAATCCGTGGTCGATCCCGAGTTGCCCATGCTGACGCTCGCCGATCTCGGTGTGCTTCGCGGTGTCGAACTGTCCGAGGGCGTGGTCATCGTGACGATCACCCCGACGTACGCCGGCTGCCCGGCGCTCACCGCTATGCGCGACGACCTCACCCGCCGGCTCACCCAGGGCGGCTTCTCGAAGGTAGAGATCCGGCATCAACTCACTCCTGCCTGGTCCAGCGACGACATCACCGAGCGGGGAAGATCGCGACTGCGCGAACACGGCCTGTCCGCGCCGGGCCCGGCGCCACGACAGGCCGGACCAATCCCGCTCACTCTCGGCCCAAGCAGGCGTACGACCCGATGTCCACGCTGCGGCGAGCCGGGCGAACTCACCAGCGAGTTCGGCCCCACCGCGTGCACCGCGCTCTATGTCTGCGGGTCCTGCCACGAGCCCTTCGAGCACCTGAAGGAGCACTGAGATGTCGGGTAGTTCAGTGCGAAATGGCTGTCTCGACCCCCTTCAACACGACCATTTCGCACTGGACTATCCATGAGAGCGACCTTCCACAAACTCCGCGTGGGCAACGTCGAGACCCTCACTGACGACAGCGCGGCTCTCACGTTCGAGGTCCCCGAACACCTGCGAGAGGCGTACGCGTTCACGCCAGGTGAGTCCCTCACCCTCAGGCGCAGGATCGAGGGCCGAGACGAACGGCGTACGTACTCCCTGTGCACTCCAGCCGGACACCCCCTGCGGATCGGCGTTCGCGTCGTGCCCGACGGGCTCTTCTCGACCTGGCTCGTGCGCCAGGTCAAGCCGGGCGACGTGATCGAGGTCCAGCCACCGAGCGGCTCGTTCCGGCTGCTCGATCCGACGAGAAGACACCTGTGCATCGCGGCGGGTTCCGGCATCACCCCGATGCTCTCGATCGCGGCCACCGCACTCCACGAAGGTGGCGATGTCACGATGCTCTACGGCAACCGCACCAGCGCGACGGTGATGTTCGCCGAGGAACTGGCCGACCTGAAGAACTCGTACGGTGAGCGGTTCAACCTGATCCACGTGCTCTCTCGCGAGCCTCGCGACGTCGAGCTCTTCTCCGGTCGTCTCGACGGCGAGCGGATCGAGCGGCTGATCAACGCCTTCGTCCCGATTCGGGCAGTCGATCACGTCTGGGTCTGCGGGCCGCATGGTCTGATCGAGCAAGCCCGAGAGACGTTGCAGTGGCTGGGTGTCGATGCCGAGCGCATCCACTACGAGCTCTTCTATGTCGACGAGCCGCCGCCCGAGTTGATCCGCCCCGAGGCCACCGTGCAAGGAGCCACCACCGAGGTGACGATCACGCTCGACGGGCTGTCGTCGACGGCCGAATTCAGCCGCGCCCAGACCATCCTCGACGGCGCGCAACGGCTGCGATCCGACCTGCCGTTCGCGTGCAAGGGTGGGGTGTGTGGGACCTGCCGCGCGCTCGTCACCGACGGGGCGGTCGACATGCGCCGCAACTACGCGCTGGAGCCTGCCGAGGTCGAGGCCGGCTTCGTGCTCACCTGCCAGTCCTACCCGACCGGCGCACGATGTGCCGTGGACTACGACGCCTGAGCACTCACCGCGCGAGCCGCACTGTGCGGCTCTTGCGCGCCGGGAACCCGAATTGCGTCGGTACCTTCACGCGATAGACGCCACGACGCAGGTCGAGGGTGCGTACGTCCTTGGGCCCGCGCGTGCGCGAACGCTTGACGGTGTTCCACTTCCCGTGGACTCGGCGCTGCACCCGGAACCTGTAGTTGACCGCGGCCGAGTCCGGACCGATGTTGACACGCAACCTGGACCGTTTCTTCACCGCCTTCGCGCGGACCGTGAGCACCGGAGACGTCCCGTCGGGGTCGACGATGATGCCGCGGCTGGCGGGCGTCTCGTCACGGTTGTCCGCGTGGTCGGTGGCGCGCACCTCGAAGACGTGCGGTCCGGCGTCAAGGGTGCGGGTGGAGGGAGAGGTGCACGCCGTCCAGGCCTCGCCGTCCCAGGAGCACTCGAAGGTCGAGCCGACCTCGGTTGCCGAGAACGAGTACGACACCGTCGGCGAGGTGACCGTGCCCACCGGACCCGAGGTGACCTTCGTGTCCGGCGGGTCGACATCTCGGGGGATCCGCAGCGTCGTCGAACCGACGAGCGTGTTGTCGCCCGCAGTGCCCGGCGCGTTCAGGGCGTAGAGATAGAGCGGCTGGTCGCCGAACCTGTCGACCGGGACCGTGAAGTCGAAGCCGTGGTCGCCGGGAACACCGAAGGTCGAATTGACCCCGGGGTGCGGCAGTTTGGCGGGCCCGAGTTCGATCTTCTGTACGCCGGGGGTGTCGAAGTTGCCGCCCACGAAGAGCAGCAGCTGCAACGGCTGTGCGGGCGCGTCATAGTCGAAGGCCCAGCCCTTCACGCGTACGCGGCCTTCCGAGGCGGTCGCGACATCCATGGCGCCCCTGATGACGCCCGGCGGATTGACCGTGACGGTCTGACAACCCAAGTCGCCTGGGCTGGGGTAGCCAGACTCGCCCCACGCGAGCACACACACCTGGTGGGTGCCAGGGGGCACCTGCTGGGTGACTTCGAAGCCGGAGCCGGCCGGATAGCCGGGGTAGGCAGTGACGACGTCGGGACGCGCAACTCCGGTATAGACCTGGCCCATCGGAGCCCGAGGCTCGATCCGCACCGGGCGGTCCAGCTCGAGTGGATCGACGGCCCAGCCGCGGATCTTGATCAAGCCCGCGCCCGGCGAGCTGACACTGTCCAGCCGGCCGAAGGGCTCGCGCTGCAGATCGGGGAGGTAGAGCTCTCGGAAGGGCTGTCCCCCGGACGGTCGATACTCGGAGAAAGCCACGCGAATCTCCCCATAACGGGCGTCGCCGACACGGACGGGCAGATCGAAGGCGTGGCCGTCCCAAGGGGTGCCGGGGCTCGCCAGATCGGCAGTGCCGACGCGCTCGTACTCATAGCCGCCGCCCCGCAGCACCCACACGCCGAGGCGTGCCTGGGGCCAACTTTCCGACATCGCCCACCCCTTGATCCGGACCACGCCGGGGTAGGCGGCCACGATCTCGACGTTGCCCTGCACAGGTTCGTACGCCTGCGCGTGACCAGGCGCGAGCAGGGTGGCGCCGAGGGTCGCGGCGATCAAGGAAGCAAGGAGGCGTACGACGCGAGCCACGGCGGTGCCTTTCGGGGGATTGAGCGGTTCTGCTCGACCCTGCCCTCAGCCCATCACGGGCAAACGGCCGGGTCACGCAAGCCGTCGAAGGCGATCGCCGTCACCGCATCGGCCAACTCGACAGCCGAGGTCGGTCCGCCGGGGCGCCACCACTCCACGAGTGAGTTGACCATGCCGAAGAGCAGGCGTGACACCAGCAACGGGTCGAGATCGGAGCGCAACTCACCAGCGCTGATCGCGTCCGAGACCAGAGCCGCCAACTGTGCGTCGATCTCGCGGCGCCGGTCGAGGGCGGCGACCTCGACGGGCGAGTTCCCGCGTACGCGCAGGAGCAACGTGACCGCCGGCTGATGGGCGACCAGGATCTCGACCGACGAGTGGATCGTCGTACGCAATCGCTCGCCGGCCGACCCGCCGGCGGGGGCTCGCACCACCTCGACCAGCGCGTCGAGCGCCTCGTCCAGGGCTGCGGCGAGCAGCGACTCCTTGGACGCGACGTGGTGATAGATCGCGGACTTGGTCAGTCCGAGGGCTTCCGCCAGATCTCCCATCGACGTGTGGTCGTAGCCACGCTCGTTGAACAGGGTGATCGCCGTCCGCAAGACCGTCTCGGCGTCGGTGCCGGGGCGGCCACGTCGACGCGCACCGGGGACGGAGGACGTGGGCCGCGACATGCGGGCAGCCTGTCACAGGCTCAACGTGTGAGCCGGACCTTGCGGCTCTTGGCCGACGGCAGTCCGAACTGGCGGGGGACCTTCACCCGATAGACCCCACGACGCAGGTCGAGGGTGCGTACGTCCTTGGGCCCGCGGGTGCGCGCACGTTTCACGGTCTTCCACTTGCCGTTCGCGCGACGCTGCACCTTGAACCGATAGTTCACCGCGGCCGAATCGGGGCCGACGTTGACCCGCAGTCGCGACTTCTTCTTGACCGCCTTGACCGCGAGCGTGAGCTTGGTGATCGGGTTGGTCCCGCCGAGATCGACGATGATGCCGCGGTTGGCCGGCGTCTGGTCCTTGTTGCCGGCTGGGTCGACGGCCCGGACCGCGAAGGTGTGCGGTCCGTTGCCCAGTTCGCGGCTCGTGGGCGAGGTGCACGCGGTCCACGGCTCGCCGTCCCACGAGCATTCGAAGGTGGAGCCACCCTCGGTGGACGAGAAGGCGTACGACACGTTGCCGGTGTTGACCGTGCCCACGGGACCTGCCGTGATCTGGGTATCGGGAGGTGTCGTGTCTCGCGTGATGTGGACGGTCTTCGTCAGCACCAGACGATGGCCGCCGGGCGTGCCGTCGACGTTGAGGGCGTAGAGATAGATGGGCTGGTCGCCGAACTTCTTGACGGCCACGGTCTTGTCGAAGCCGTGGTAGTTGCCGACGCCGTACGACCCGCCGACATCGGTGCGCAGCCGGTCGGCCGGTCCGAGATTGAAGGCCTCGACGCCAGCCATGTCCGGAGTGCCCCCGACATACAGGTGCATGGTGACCGGCGTGTTGGGAGCGTCGTAATCGAACGCCCAACCGGCGACGCGTACGGACCCGGGCCCGCCCGTGGCGGCATCGATCCCGGCCTCGATCACCCCTGCCGGGTTGACCTTGACCACCCGACAGCCCAGCTCGGTCATCCCGTTGACGCCGAGGGCGTGAACGCAGATCGGTTTCGTCCCGGGGGAGGAGCCACCAGTGAGGTGGAAGCCGTGATCGGGTCCGTAGCCGGGGTAGGCGTTGCCGACATCGGTGCGGGGGAGCCCAGCGACGCCTTCGACCGCGGCCTCGGTCGCGAATATCCGGACCTTGTTGCCGGGCTGGGCAGGGTCCACAGCCCAGCCGGTGATCGTGACCTGCCCGGCCGCGTTGCTGACGATGTTGTCCACTGCCCCGAACGGCACGAGTGGCGGCAGGTAGAAGGACGCTTGAGCATCGGGGGGTGAACCAGGGTCGGGCTGGGTGTTGGAGAACCACACTCGTACGGCTGTCGATCCGGTGTTGTTGCGCACATGCACGCGCAGATCGAAGGCGTGGCCGTCATAGAAGGTGTTGGGTGCGGGGTCATCCGCGACACCGGCCAGTTCGATGTTCGAGCTGAGCCCGACCTGCACCCACACGCGCACACGGTCGCTGGGGTACTGATCGTGGCGTGCCCATCCTTTGACGTGGAGGAAGCCGGGGTAGGGCGCCGTGATCGTCGCCTGCCCCTGGTAGGGGTAGCCAGCGGTCGCCGTCGGCAGGGCCACGAGGGACACCCCGAGCAGGGCGGTGACGACAAGACAGAGGAGCCGGAGCGCGCGCATCGACCGAGACCTTTCGCGGGATTATGACTGCGACGATG
Source organism: Nocardioides sp. (assembly GCA_037045645.1). NCBI lineage: Bacteria > Bacillati > Actinomycetota > Actinomycetes > Propionibacteriales > Nocardioidaceae > Nocardioides > Nocardioides sp. The sequence goes on along the minus strand of JBAOIH010000003.1, from coordinate 194,588 downwards.
CCCGGTCGATCCCGCGCGCAAACTGCCGCTCAGCGACGCAGCTTCACCCGCTTGCTCCGCTTGCCCTTCAGGCCGTGTTGCGCGGGCACCTTCACGCGGTAGACACCTCGCCTGAGGTTCAACACCTTGCGGTCTCGTGACCCCTTGGTGCGCGACTTCTTGACTCGCTTCCACTTGCCGTTGACCTTGCGCTGCACGACGAAGCGGTAGTTGTGCGTGGCCGAATCCGGTCCGACATTCACTCGAAGTCGCGAGCGCTTCTTGATCGCCTTGACCGCGACACTGACGCGAGAGCGAGTGGTGGTGATGATGACGCCGCGCTGCTGTGGCGTCGGGATCGATGTTGCCGACCTTGTCGATCGCGCGGACGGCGAAGACGTGCGGGCCAGAGGAGAGCGTACGGCTGGCCGGGCTGGTGCAGGCCTCCCAGCCGGCGTCGTCCCAACTGCACTGGAAGCTGCTGTTCGCCTCACTTGAACTGAACGCGTACGACACCGTCGGATTCGACACCGTGCCGGTCGGGCCGGCGGTGATCGAGGTCTCCGGTGGAGTGGTGTCGGGGGCGGCCAGGTGGGAGTAGCGGCCCGGCTTGCCCGCGTTCGCGATCGCATCGGGATCAGTCAGGATCCCCGCGTTCGTCGTGGTGTGGGGGATCGGTGCGCCGTCGACGATTCGATACTTCTTGCCGTCGGGCACGCGCAGGATCGTGCCTTCGTACGGTCGGTAGAGCAGGTGGTTGTAGAGGCCGCCGGAGCCGGCCTTCTCGATGACATCCATCCCCACCTTGATCAACGGCTGCGTGCCGCCGTAGACGCTCCAGGTGCTGACGAAGACGGGGGCGCCGCCGATGACGCGAAACACCTTCCAGTGATCGGGGTGTCCCTCTTGGATCGCGTGCAGGAAGGGGCCGGACAGGGGAAGCTTGCGGATGCGGTTGTAAGGCGCTGTCGAGCTCGCCTTCGCCACGGTCGTCTCATCCACATTGATGACCGTCGGCTTGGTCGCGATGGATGCCCAGAAGGTCGAGGACACATAGAGCGGTGCGCCGCCCGCCATCACGTAGACATGCTTGCTGGGCATGGTGCGGATGTAGGTGTTGTTGCGCGGATAGGTGGGCAGCGCGCTCCACTCCGCGGCAGTGAGGGCGTTGATCGGTGGCGCTGTCGACAGCGTGGCCAGATAGGTGGCGCTGGCGTAGATGGGGGCGCCACCGGCGATGCGGTAGACGCGCCCGCCGTAGGAGACGTACGACCCCTCGGCCGGCGCCGCGGCCTGCGTCGGCGGAGCCGTCAGCAGGCCCACGCCGAGCGTGAGTAGAACCGCGATGACGAGGTGTCGGATTCGATTAACGGACAAGACGCACCTTCTTCGTACGAGTGCCGCGCAGGCCGAGTTGCTGGGGCACCTTCACTCGATAGACGCCCTTGGGGAGGTCCAAAGTTCGCCGCTCCTTGGGACCCTTCGTGCGCGTGCGGCGCACGCGCTTCCACTTCCCGTTCGTTTTGCGCTGCACGACGAAGCGGTAGTGGCGCGAGGCAGAGTCCGGATCCAGGTCCACGCGCAGCCGCGAGGACTTCCGGACCGCCTTGACGCGGGCGACGATCCGCGTGGTGGTGGCGTCGACGATGACGCCGCGGCTTGCCGGGGTCGGGTCGACGTTGCCCGCGTTGTCGGTGGCACGCACCGAGAACACGTGCGCGCCACGGGACAGGTCGCGCGCCGCGGGACTGGTGCACGACTGCCAGGCGGCGTCGTCCCAACTGCACTCGAAGGTGCTGGGTTCGTCTGCCTGGAACGCGTACGACACAGTCGGTGTTGCGACGCTGCCCGTCGGGCCGGCGATGATCCAGGTATCGGGCGGCGTGGTGTCGGGCACGGTGGGCGGCGGGGGCGGTGCGGCCAGGTGAGACCACCTCCCCGGTTTGCCGGCGTTTGCGATGGCGGCCGGGTCGGTGAGCGCGCCGGCGCCGGTCGTGCTGAACGGGATCGGCGCACCCGATTCGACGCGATACTTGGTCCCGTCGGGCACCCGGAGGATGGTGCCCTCGGCCGGGCGATAACGCAGTCGGTTGTAGTAGCCGCCCGAACCCGCCTGCTCGATGGCATCCAGCCCCACGCGTACAGACGAGTGAACGCCGCCGAAGACGGCCCAGTCGCTCACGTGGACAGGCGCGCCACCGGCGACGCGATAGACGGTCCCGTCGTCGGGGCTCCCGGCCTGTACGCCCTGGAGGAACGTCCCGGTCGCCGGGAACGCCCGCAGGCGGTCATTGGGTGCAGCCGAACCCGCGCTGTTGACCGTCGTCTCGTCGACGTCGATCAGCGTGGGCTTGGTGGCCAGCGACGACCAGTAGGTCCACGACACGTACACGGGCGCACCACCGGCGATCACATAGACCGGGTTGCCTCCGGTGGGTGAGGCTGCCCGGATATAGGTGTTGTCGCGCGGGTAGGCGGCCAGCGCACCCCAGTCCGCAGCAGTCAGCGCAGTCACGGTCGGCTTGGTGGCGAACGTGGCCCAATAGGCGGCGGTGATGTAGAGCGGTGCACCGCCTGCGATGCGGTAGATGTGACCGCCATAGGACACGTACGCGCCCTCGGCGGGCGCAGCCGCCTGGCTCGACGGCACGGAGAGGAAGCCCAGGCTCAACGCGAGCAAGATCGCGACTGCGAGCCGTCGGGCGCGATCAGCGTGCAAGGCGGACCCTCCTCGTGCGAGTGCCACCGAGCCCGAACTGGCTGGGGACCTTGACCCGGTAGACGCCGCGTTTGAGGTCGAGCACGCGCCGGTCGCGCGGGCCCTTCGTACGCGCCTTCTTCACCTTGCGCCACTTCCCGTTGACCTTGCGCTGCACCACGAAGCGGTAGTTGAGGGCAGAGGAGTCCGGGCCGAGGTCCACGCGCAGGCGTGAGCGTTTCTTGACGGCCTTGAGTGCGGCGCTGATCTTGACGACGCCCGGGGGCAGGATCTCGAAGCCGCGTCCGACGGGCGTGGTCTCGACGTTGCCGCTGGCGTCGGTGGCGCGGACGTGGAAGTCGTGCGCGCCAACCGGCAGGTCGGCCGTCGAAGGACTGGCGCACGGACTCATCGGCGCCCCGTCCCAACTGCACTCGAAGGTCGCCGGCTCGTTGGCCGAGAAGCCGTACGCCACCACGGTGCCGAGCGGCACCGTGCCCGGTGACGCGGACGTGATGGACGTGATCGGTGGGGTGGTGTCGGGTGCGACGGTGACCATTCCGCACTCCAGGGCGACGTTGGTGCCGACGCCCACATTGAGTGCCTGGACACAGATCTGCTGCTGGCCTGACGGCACGTCGAGAGTCACGTCCCAGCCATGCAGTTCGCCGTAACCCGGGTACGCCCTCCCTACGTCCGTGCGTCGCACGTTCGCGGTGTGTTCGCCGAGGAGTGTGGTGCCGACGGGGCCGCGGAAGATCCGCACCTTCAGGCTCTGGGTCGGGGCGCTGGGGTCTGCGGCCCAGCCGGTGAGGTGCACTTTCAACGGCGCGGAGGAGGTCAAGGTGTTCATGTCACCGAACGGGTCGGGACTGGCGACCGTGACCGTGCCCTGGTGCAGCAACACCGGTGACCCGGTGACCGCGTCGAAGGTATAGACGGCCAGGTTCTGTGCGCCGGTGCCGGCGACCGTCATGGTGCTGTCGAAGCCGTGGTAGTCACCGATGCCGCCACCGTACGTCGCGTTGACGTCTGGGCGCGGCACCATGGTCATCCCCAGATCGAAGCCCTGGGCGCCGACGTAGACATGCACGGTGAGGGTGGCTTGAGGAGCGTCGTCGTCGAAGACCCAGCCGCGCACTCGCACCTGGCCAGGTTGGGGGGAGTTCGCGATGTCGAGCGCGAAGATCATCCGGTCGGCGGCCTGAGCCGGCGCCGGGATCAGCAATGCGGCGAGGAGGCTGAAGAGCGCGACGAAGGCCCGAGCGAACATACGCAGAGGATAAGTCGGCTCGACTCACGCCAGCGCCAGCGTGAGCTCCCCTGATCATCTCGGGGTCCTCCAGGCGATCGCCGTACGCCTCGCGCACCTGACTCATCCGATAGCGCACGGTCTGCGGGTGGACGAAGAGGGCGGCGGCGATGTCGTCGCGGCGGCCCTGGTGCAGCAGCCAGGAGCGCAGTGTCTCGGTGAGTTTGTCGCGGGTGGCAGGACGCAATCGCGCCAGCGGAGCGAGCACCCGCTCACGCAGGTCGCGCAGTGCCTCTGGGTCGGCGGACAAGATCAGCTCTGCCAGCCTGGCCTCGGTGTCGATCGACTCCTCGACAAGCATCGGCAGCGCGCGCAGCGCGCGGACGTACGAGCCGCGTACCTCCAGCCAGGGGCGGGTCGGCCCCGCCACCGCGGATCGGCCCGTGAGCAGCTTGAGCAGGCGCGCTCGGGTGGCGCCGGTGAAGCCGCCGACCATCAGCACCGCCGTCCCCTCAGGCAGCCCCGAGACACCGGCCGGCGCTCGCAGGGCGGGGGAGTCGAGCAGACCGATCACCGGTCGGACCTGTGCCTCGGGGAGCAGGACCGCAGTGAGGTTCGGCGGTGGCATCCACTCGGCGACCGCGGCAGCCTGCGTAAGGGCGTCCGCGGAGTCACCGCGCAACAGGGCTACGGCCAACTGGTCGAGTTGTGCCTGTCGTACCCGCCCGCTGCTCTCCATCTCATCGGCGTGCCCTGCGACACTGGCGGCCGACAACTCGTCGATGTAGGCGAAGACCAGTTCGGCGAAGGTGGCCAGTTGTCCTGCGCCCGCACCCCGCTCCACCGCGATCTGGGACAGCTCGTGCCACGCGACCCGAGCCCCCACCCGATAGGCCGACAACAACGCGTCGGCGCTGCGACCTGAGCGCGCCTCGCCGCGGCCCAGGGCGTACGCCCCTTCGAGCGTGGGGCTCTGCGGGCCTGCCTCCCCGACTCTTCCGGCGGCGGCCAGCCGCAGGAATCCACTCAGCGCCATCTGCACGGCCTGGGCGATGGTGACGCCCAGGGGACCGTCGAACTCCTCCTTGTAGGCAGGCACCTGGGTCATCACCGCGTGGATCGTGTGGGTGGCGACCTCTGCAAGGGGTTCTTGCAGCGCATGGAGCAGTCCGGGTGTCATCTGGGTCACGGTCATGGCCCAACTTTATTCGTAGTGAACAAAAAGTGCCCGAAGATTCACATGCAGATGCCAGGAATCCGCGGCCGGTTGTAAGCCACAGTTGTGTCATGACGGCATTGATGGGTGGCGACGCCGGAGCGCGCCCTTGGCGTGACCGCGCCGTACGCCTGGTCGAGTCGCTCACCACTCCGGCGCTGCCGGCCGACTACCTCGACCTTTTCGCACCGCTGCGCTCGGGCGCCGACCTGCGCGGACGCGTCGTGGCGGTCGAATCCGAGACGGCGGACGCGGCCACCATCGTGATCAAGCCCGGGCGCGATTGGGCCGGGCACGTGCCAGGGCAATACCTGCGACTCGGCGTCGACATCGACGGCGTACGGCACTGGCGGGCGTACTCCCTGACGCACGGACCGCGCAGCGACGGCCTGATCTCGATTACCGCCAAGGCGTTGGCCGACGGGCTGGTCAGCAACCATCTGGTGCGCGAGCTAAAGCCGGGCACGCTGGTGCACCTCGAGCAGGCGGCCGGCGAGTTCGTGCTGCCGGTCGAGCGGGATCGAGACCACGCGCCGCGCAAGCTCCTGTTCGTCACCGCCGGATCGGGCATCACGCCCGTGATGGGGATGCTGCGCAACCTGAGCGCCTCGGGTGCGTTGGACGGGGCGGATCGGCGCTACGACATCGTCGTGGTCCACCTCAACGTGGCGGAGACGACGTCGATCTTCCGGTCCGAGTTGCTCGACGCGCATCAGCGCGAGTCGATCGCATTGCACGAACACTTCGACGAGCGTGACGGCCTCTTCGACGTCACCGATCTGCCCACCCTCGTACGCGACCTCGACGAACGCGAGACCCTCGCGTGCGGCCCGGCCCCGTTGCTGGACGCGCTCGCAGAGTTCTTGGCGGGACGGGGCCTGAAGTTGCAGACCGAGCAGTTCCGGCTGACGCGCATCGAGCCCGGCGAAGGCGGCAGCGTCACCTTCGCCAAGCAGGACAAGCACCTCGACCTCGATGGCGCGACCCCGATCCTGCAAGCCGCAGAGGAAGCGGGCGTGCTGATGCCGAGCGGATGCCGGATGGGCATCTGCATGGCCTGCGTGCTGCCCATGAAGCAAGGCGCCGTACGCGATCTGCGCAACGGCTCCGTGACCACCGTCGACCCGGGTGCCGCCCCGCATGAGTGGACGAAGGTGCAGACCTGCATCAACGCCGCCGCGGGCGAGTGCCACCTCGATCACTGAAGGAGATCAGATGACCACGATCCAGAAGAAGCACCGCCTCGGTCAGACCGACCCCATCGCGCACCTCTCCCGAGCTGACATCGAACAGATCGGCATCGAACTCGACGCGATCCGTCAAGACGTCCTCGACTCCCGCGGCGCGTCCGACGCGGCGTACATCCGCCGGATGGTCAAGACGCAGCGCTACCTCGAACTCGGCAGCCGCGCCGTCCTGCTCGGCAGCATCTTCCCGCCGGCCTTCATCGCGGGCACGGTGGGGCTGTCGCTGGCCAAGATCCTCGACAACATGGAGATCGGCCACAACATCCTGCACGGCCAGTGGGACTGGATGCGCGACCCCAAGATCCACTCCTCGACCTGGGAGTGGGACATGGCGAGCCCCGCCGTGCAGTGGAAGCACGCCCACAACGATCTGCACCACACGTACACCAACGTCATCGGCAAGGACAACGACCTCGGCTACGGCATCATGCGCGTGGACGAGGACCAGACCTGGCACCCGCGGTATCTGGCGCAGCCGTTCTGGAACTTCCTCAACGCGCTGATCTTCGAGTACGGCATTGCGATGTACGACGTCGAGATCGGCGAGAAGATCCGCGGTCGCGGACTCAAGCAGGCGCTCGCCGACGACCCGAAATTCCGCGAGGACGTCGACCTGCTGCTGGCCAAGATCAAGAAGCAGGCCGGCAAGGACTATGTCGTACATCCCCTGCTGTCACTGGTGACGGGCTCGTTCCTGACCACGCTGGCCGCCAACGTGATCGCCAACGTGACCCGCAACGTGTGGAGCCACTCGGTGATCATGTGTGGTCACTTCCCCGAGGGCGTCGAGACTTTCGAGCGCGCTTCGATCGAGGGGGAGACCAAGGGCGACTGGTACGTCCGTCAGATGCTGGGCTCGGCCAACATCTCCGGCTCGAAGTTCATGCACACCATGACAGGCAACCTGTCGCACCAGATCGAGCATCACCTCTTCCCCGACCTGCCGTCCAACCGTTATGCCGAAGTCGCCCCGAAGGTGCAGGCACTTTTCGACAAGTACGACCTGGCCTACTGCTCGCGTCCGCTGGTGCCGCAGGTCGCCTCGGCGTGGCACCGAGTGTTCCGGCTTTCGCTGCCCAACGGCTGGCTTGAGCAGACCAACCGCACCAACGTGGTGTCGCAGGTCAAGAAGTTGTGGAAGCTCTCGCGCTCGGATTACCGGACCCGTCGCAAGATGCTGCGTGAGATGGATCGTGCGGCAGGTCGCCTCGAGTCCGACCGGATCGCTGCCTGACCCTTGTCGCGGGCTGATCGGGAATTCGCTTCGCCCAACCCACGAGCAGGGTCGGCCTCCGGGGGGACGAGGCCGCGACTCCTCGCCTGGAACGTGCGAGCATTTCGGCGATGACGCCGACGTACGCGTGACCTGCGACACCCGATCAGGAGATGGCCACCCGCCACAACGTCTCGTGAGGCGGCTGGCTGCGCGAGATGGTCCAGCGGGTCAGGTACGCCTGGCCGTCGAGGACGGCGAGATTGGTGACGTCGAAGACGGCGCGGGTGGTGTTGGTCCATGACCGGCGCGTGGCCAAGGTGACCGGGTCGACCTCCACGATCGCCTGCGTGGAGTTGTTCATGAACACATAGAGCATGCCGTTGTCGCCCAGGGTGATGCTCGCGGGGAAGCCCTCGGAGGCCGTGCGCAGCGGCACGTCGACATAGCGAGTGCCGTCGAACGCGACCAGGCGCCACTCGTCGAGCGTGAAGATCCTGTTCCCGGCCGAGAGCACCTTGCTGGCCCGGTTGACGCGGTAGATCGGAGGCGTGCCGCTCGTGGTCACCTTCGACCACGAGGTGCCGTCGAAGCGCATCATCGGCAGGGCCGGGCCACGGTTGCCCTGACTGGCCTGGGTGTAGACGTGGTTGCCGATCTGCCCCATCCAGTAGATGCGCTCGTAGCCGTCGCGGTAGGCCGGGTTGGTGTCTGTCTGGGACAACGATTCGGTCCAGGTGTCACCGCCGTCCGTCGAGCGCCACACCACGCCGCGGGCGTCGGACCACGTGGTGGTGTCGCGGGCGACCGCAGCCCCGGACAGGAGCAGGTCGGTGCCGTTCGAAGTCGCCACGTCGAAGACGTGTGCTGCCGCCACGCCCTGCGCGGGCAGTGCCCAGGTGCCGGTGCGGTTGCTCACGACCGACTCGTTCGGTTTGGCCAGTGCAGCCGGGTCGATGGCGGGGACGTGCAGGGCGCCATTGATGGTCCGGAAGGTGTTGATCTCCTCGGTCCTGAAGGAGTTGTACGAAACGCCGAACCCGCCGGTCGTGGGGTCGTAGTAGGCCACGTCCACACCGACGCGGGCCGGGATTGACCCCGCATTGTTGGTGTAGTCGCCATAACCGTAGAAGACCTTGCCGGAGTAGGTGGCGAGGGTGCGGATCCGCCGGCCGGATTCCATCGCCATCGCCTTGGCGCTGGGTGGCGCACCGAGTTGGATCGGGATGGCCGTCGAGGGGTCGATGGTGCCGGTCGAGTTGATCTGCGCGGCAGACGCGGAGCTAGTGGAGGGGGACACGCTGGCCAGGATGAGAGCAGCAAGAACTGCGGGAGCGAGGCGACGCATGGGGGGACGTCCTTCACGGGTGGGGGGAGCGCAGCAGCGCAGGCGCCACCGCGCTGGGGGATGCGGTGGCGCCTGCGTACTGCTGGGTGGGGGGATGCAGTGACTCGAAAATCTCTGCAGTTGGGGGGATGCAGTGACTCGAAGGTCGCTGCAGCTTTCTTGGGGGGACGCCCGAGACAGCCGACTTCATGGTGCGGAGTTTCGGATGATGCACGAGCGCTACTGCTTTACGTTGTAAGCCCGAATGTACAACGACAGCCGGTGTTCGCCAAGCCCCTGAAGGTGCGACGTTGACGGGTGGTCAGCGTGGTGACCTATCTGGCCGAGCCGTATCCCAACACCGCGGCCAGACCCAGTGCGGAGCGCGGCGCGAATCCCGTACGCCAGAGCCCTCCATGGACGGCGTCGTAGGCCTCGTCCTGCCACGGCTCGTCGAACGCCGGACGCTCGGCCATAAGATCGCGTACGAGCAGCGCGGCCATCAGCACTCGAGTCGTCTCGGGCTCGAAGATCTCGACACCGAAACGGTGTGCTCCCGCGTACGCAGCCGCGAGCGCCTTGTTCTTGACCACCGACTGGGTGCGAGTAGGTGGCGCGACGTTCATGGACACGCGTCGGCCGTCGGCTCGCTCGGCCGTCGCGCGCCAGCGGTGCAGGCGCTTGCCCAGGGCATAGTTCGGACCTTGCTGCGGCACCAGCGCATCGCAGACTCCTGGGTCTGATCCAGGCAGATAGGCGCGTGCGAGCAGCCGGCCACCGGTCGCGCCACGCAAGAGTCGGCCCGACATCCGCGAGAGGCCGCCGCGAGATTCGTACGCCCGTACGGAATGCTCGACCGCGTCTCCCGGCACCGCGAAGACATCCGTCGGGGTGGCCAGGAACGCCAACGTCGCCGTGCGTACGCCTTGGACCTGACCGGCCAACGCGTCCGTCGCGGCGGACAGCCGCAGGTTGGTGCCACCGTCGGCGTACACGTAATTGCCCAGGACCAGGTCGCCGTCGAGTGCTTCGATCCAGGCGGCGGCGTCGGTGAGTTCGCGCAGGAGATCGAGTCCGGCGGTGACAGCGCCGCCGCTGCCGCGTACGGGGACCAGGAGCCGTCCCGCGCTGCTCGAGGCGGTGCCCATCAGCGTCGACCAGCGCTTCTCGTCGGGAAGGTCGATGCCTGCGACCGTGGCTCCCCAGGACAGCAGCGTCGGGGTCGGTCCCATCTCGGACGAGGCGCCGAGGGCGACGAGGGTGTGTCCGGGCAGGCTGAGCCAGTCGGGGTTGTCGGCGACCAGGCGTACGGATTCGGCGACGGTGGGCTCCATGGCTCCGGCCTCGACCCAACGCTCGAGTTGGGCCGAAAGCGCTGCTCCGCGCAGTGCGCGGCCACCATGGGGGATCGCCAATTCGTCGACGCGTTCGCCGGTGCCCTCGACGGCCAGGGTGCCCGGTGCGGTGCCCGCCCAGTCGAGGGCGGTGAGCGGGACGTCTCCGTCCGGGCCGGTCCACGCCATCCGCTGGGACACCGAGGCCAGGCCGGCCGCAGCACTGGCGTGGGCGGAGCCGGGAGCGCCGATGCCGGCCTCGATCAGGCGCCGGAAATGGGGCAGATAGCCGCTGCGCCAGGAGGTCTCGGCTCGGGCTGCTCGCGCGCCTACCTGGTCGATGGGGTCCAATGCGTCGGCCACGACCGCGCGGCCGAAGGCGCTGGTGCTCCGCTCACCAGAGGTCTCGGCGGGGAAGTCCACGGTCGGGACGGGGGAGTCGGCCACTGAGCCAACCTAGCGAAGAAGCACGGACCAAAGTCGCAGGTGACACTTTGGTCCGTCCTTCGACGATCGGGCTGGCAAGATGACCCGAATGCCGGACGCGAACCTGCCCGAAGGATTCACCGCCCGTCCCGTCACGGCCGACGATCTCGACGACATCGTGCGGCTCGTGGAGAGATCCCGCGCGCACACCCGGGGCGCGGCGTCGGCCGATCCGGACGCGTTGCGCGCCGAGGCGATCGGCATCGGATCCTGGACCCGTCGCCAGATCGTGGTCCTCGACCCTGATGGTCGTCTCGTGGGCTGGGCGTCGGCGCATGACCGAGCAGCGGGACGTACCGACCTCACGATGTTCGTGGATCGCTCCTTGGACAACCCCGCTTCCATCGCGCTGCCGCTCCTGGACTGGTTGCAGGAGTCGTCGGTCGCGATCGCGATCTTTCGCGAGGAGCCCGAGGAACGTCTGGAGATGCTCGTCGACGAGGGCGACACTGACCTGCAGGCGTGGTTGGCCGCGCACGGTCACCATCACGCGCGGACCTGGTTGAACATGTCTCGTCCCGTGTCGACCGAATCCTTTCCGCCGCTGCGTGAGGGCGTCGAAGTGCGGCGCGTGGCGACCCACGACCTGGGTGACGGCACCACGATGCCGGTCGCGGAAGACCTGCGCTGCGTACACCGGATGTTGGAGGAGTCGTTCGCCGATCACTTCAACTCCTATCGCGAGAAGCTTCCCCGAGTTCGTGCAGCGGTTGCGAGAGGACCCGGGGCATCGCTGGGACCACTGGTGGTTGGCGTACGTCGATGGACAGCCCGGCGGTGCGCTGGTGTGCACCGTGACGCCACCGGACCCGGCGGGCGTACGCGGGTCGTACGTCGAATACATCGGCGTGCATCGTGACGCTCGCGGCCGGGGAGTCGCGAAGGCGTTGCTCAACACGGTGCTGGGTGACGCCGCGTCACGGGGACGTGATCGGGTCGGGCTCGAGGTCGACGCGGACTCGCCGACCGGCGCCGACGGGCTCTATCGCGCGATGGGCTGGGAGACGGCGTACGTCACGCAGAGTTGGCACAAGGACCTCGTCGTCTGAGGATGCGGTCGTTCTTGCCGTTGGTCGCTAACCTTGGCCTCATCAGCTCGTCGAAGTTCTCGTCGCGAGTTTGTCCGTACGTCGCCAGCCACACCTCGTGGCTCCGTGCGGGGCCTGGGTCTTGGGTGATCCGCCGGCCGCTGACGGGACACCTTGTTTCTCACCAGATTGCGATCTTCCCTTGTCTTTCACCGACCTTGGCGTGCCCGCGCGCCTTTCCGACATCCTCACCACCCAAGGCATCACCACTCCCACGCCCATCCAGGCCGCCACGCTGCCTGACTCGCTCGCGGGTCGCGACGTGCTCGGCCGGGGGCGGACCGGCTCCGGCAAGACCCTTGCCTTCGCGCTGCCTGTGGTGGCGCGCCTGACCGACGGCGGTCGACCGGTGACCAAGCGCCCGCGTGCTCTCGTCCTCGCCCCGACGCGCGAACTGGCCACGCAGATCAACGCGACCTTCGCGCCGCTTGCTGCTGCCGCCGGGCTCACGACGACGACCGTCTTCGGTGGCGTCGGCCAGAACCCGCAGGTTCGCGCCCTTCGTGATGGCGTCGACGTGCTCATCGCCTGCCCGGGGCGCCTCGAAGACCTGATCGGTCAGGGGCACGTGTCGCTCGACCGCGTCGAGATCACCGTGCTCGACGAGGCCGACCACATGGCCGACCTCGGCTTCTTGCCCGCCGTACGCCGGCTGTTGAATGCCACGCCACGCACCGGTCAGCGGATGCTCTTCTCGGCCACGCTCGACAAGGCGATCGACGTGCTGGTCAAGCAGTTCCTTTCGTCTCCGGTGACCCACGAGGCCGACTCGGCGCAGTCGCCGGTCGCCAAGATGAGCCACCACGTGCTGCACATCGCCCGCGATCAGCGGGTCCCGGTGCTGGTCGACCTGGCCAGCGCGCCCGGTCGTACGGTCGTGTTCACCCGCACCAAGCACGGCGCCAAGGCGCTGGCTCGCCAGTTGAACAAGAGCGGCGTCCCGACGGTCGACCTGCACGGCAACCTGGGCCAGAACGCGCGTACGCGCAACATGGCCGCCTTCCACTCCGGTGCGGCCACGACGCTGGTCGCCACCGATGTCGCCGCGCGCGGTATCCACGTCGACGGCGTCTCACTGGTGATCCACGCCGACCCGCCGGCCGAGCACAAGGCGTACCTGCACCGCTCCGGGCGTACGGCTCGCGCCGGCGCCGAGGGCACCGTGATCACGCTGATGACCGACGGCCAGCAAGGTGACGTACGGGCTCTCGCGCGCGCAGCCGGCATCTCGCCGCGTACGACGCGCGTCGGGGACACCGGCGCGCCGATCCTGCGCGAGTTGGCGCCGGGCGAGCGGACCCTGGTCCCCGGTGGGTTCGTCGTCGAGGCTCCGCACACGTCGGCTCCCTCCGGTTCGTCCACGGGCAAGCCGCGCCGCAACCGGCGCCGGTCGGGTGGGGGTGCTGGTGGTCAGTCGGGCGGTCAGTCTCGGGGCAGCCAGTCTCGGGGCGGCCAGTCTCGGGGCGGTCAGTCTCGGGGCGGCCAGTCTCGTGACGGCCAGTCCGGCACCCAATCACGCGGCAGCTCGTCGGGCGGTCAAGGTCGCCCGGCAGGGTCCAAGCCCAAGGGCCAGTCGACCCGTCGCCGCGGCGGCGCCCCGAGCGGCTCCGGTCGTACGCACAGCGCGGCGGGGTTCAGCTCCGGTCGCCGCTGATCCTGCTGCGGCCCTGGCCGGGGTTTGATCGGGGCTTTGGCCGGGCTTGTTCGGACAACCGTCCGAAGCGGCTCGCTGGATCGGGGTTTGGCCGGGCTTGTTCGGACAACCGTCCGAAGAGGCTCACCGCCGGCTCGGCCTCACTCAGCCGGGCCGGCGTGCCCAGCCGCTCCGGTCACCCACTGCGGCTCACTTTGCGCGGCCACCAGAAGCGGTCGCCGAGGATCAGCGCGATCGCCGGGACCAGCACCGTGCGTACGAGCAAGGTGTCCAGCAGGACACCCAGACAGATCACGATGCCGAGTTGGGCCAACACCACCAGTGGCAGCACGCCGAGGGCCGCGAACACCGCAGCGAGCAGCACGCCCGCGCTGGTGATCACGCCTCCGGTGGCGGCCAGGCCACGCAGCATCCCGACGCGGGTGCCGTGCTCGCGCGACTCCTCGGCGGCACGACTGACCAGGAAGATGTTGTAGTCCACGCCGAGGGCGCTGAGGAAGATGAAAGCGAAGAGGGGTACGCCGGTATCCATCGCCTCGAAGCCGAAAAGGCCGGTGTAGAGCCACCAGGCGGCACCCAAAGCCGCGAAGTTGGTCGCGATCACCGTCACCACCAGGATCGCGGGCGCGACGATCGAGCGCAGCAGCACCATCAAGGTGATCCAGATGACCAGCAGGACCAGCGGGATGATCAGCCAACGGTCACGCTCGGCGGCATCGGTCTCGTCCACTGCCTCGGCCTGGGTGCCACCCACCCACGTGTCGTCGAAGTCGCTCAGCGTGGTGCGCAGGTCCCGCACCAGGTCACCGGCCTCGGTGTCTCCCGCGCCGTCGTCGAAGACCACGTCGATCCGGCTCAGGCCATCGCCCTCGTTGGCGACGCGGGCGTTGGCGACACCGGTGCTGTCTTGCGCGGCCTCGACCACCTCCTGCGCGTCGGCGCGGGTCAGCACGATCGTCGGGTCACTGGTGCCGCTGGGGAACGACTCGCTCAGGCGCGCCGATGCGCTGATGCTCTCCGGGGTGTCGAGGAACTGATCTTCCACCGAGAGACCGCTCTTGATCTGGAGCAGCCCCAGCGACATCACACCCAGGAGCAGGGTTGCCGCGACCGCATAGAGCGCGGGCCGCTTGGCCACGGCGTCGCCGATGCGCCGCCAGAATCCATGTCCCTCGGCGAGCCCCTGATCGCCGACCTTCGGCACGAGGGGCCAGAAGATGCCGCGACCGAAGATGGTCAAGAACGCGGGCAGCACGCCGAGGACGAATCCCGCCGCGACCGCGATGCCCACCACGCAGGCCAAGCCCAGACCGCGGGTGCTGGGCACGACCGACAGCAACATCGCGAGCAGGCCGAGGAACACGGTGCCGGCACTGGTGATGACCGCTTCGAACGTACGCCGCCACGCGACGCCCATCGCCTCGAAGCGGTTCTCGTGGACACGCAACTCGTCGCGATAGCGAGAGATCAGCAGCAACGCGTAGTCGGTGCCCGCGCCGAAGACCAGCACCGACAAGATCCCGGTCGTCGAGGCGTCCCAGGCCACGTCGAACGCGTGCAGCACCTGGGTCGCCGCGACCACGGCCGTACGGTCGGCGAGGGCCACGGTCAGGAAGGGAACGATCCACAGCAACGGGCTGCGATAGGTGATCAGCAGCAGCAAGATGACCACCCCGCCGGTGACCATCAGCAGAGTGGTGTTGGCTCCGGAGAAGACGTCGGCCAGGTCGGCCTGGATCGCCGCCGGCCCGGTGACGGCGGACTCGACGCCCTCGGGCAGATCTGCTTTCGCGTCTTCGCGCAGTGTGGTGACGGCCTTGGCTGCCGCCACCTCTTCGGCCTCCAGGATGGGCACCACGCCGATGGCGGCCGTGCCGTCCTCGCTCAGGGTGAGCCCGGGCTGACCTTCAGGCCGGCCTGACTCCTTCGGCTGGCCTTCGGGTTGACCCGATCCCTCGGGCGGCTGGGCGCCTTCTGGTGCGTCCTTGACGGCCTCCATCAGCAGCGCGGCGTACTTCTTCTGCAAGGCGCCCACGTCGGACTTGGAGAACCCGCCGTCCTTGGTGAACAGCAGCACGGCGGCCGACCCGTCCCCGCTGGGGAGTTCGGGCAGCAACTCGGTGACCTTCGTCGAGTCATAGCCGCTCGGCGCGTTGTCGGTCGGGCTGGCCTCGCGCTCGGCCTCGCCGAGCCCGCCGATCAGTCCGCCCGCGAGCAGGAAGCCGAGCAGGGTGATGACGACAGCGCGCATGCGAGTCAGGAACGGTCTCGTGGAAGTCATCGAGGTCCTCGCCGAGTAGAATGGGGATAGAAAATCGCTAACTAAGTTAGTTAGTTAGTTGAGTGAAAGGCAAGCTGGTGGCGCGCACCAACAGTGACGTGGGGCTCGTCTCGTCGACCTCCGACCTGTTGCGCGCGTTGCTGGAAGCCGGCCGCAGCAGCGTGCCGTCGCTGGCTCGCCGCGCCGGTCTGAGCCACAGCGAGCTCGCCGCCCTCGAGGTGTTGACCCGCGAGGACTGGGGACCCAGCGAGTTGGCGCGCCACCTGGGCGTGACCACCGCCGCGGCTTCGGGGATCGTCGACCGGCTGGTCGAGCGCGGACATGTCCATCGCGTACCCCACCCCGAGGACAGGCGGCGTCGCATCGTCGAACTCACCCCCGACGGGCGCGCCGAGGTGATCGGACACCTGATGCCGATGTTCGTCCAACTGGCGGCGCTGGACGCCTCCCTCTCCGATGCCGATCGTGCGGTGATCGACGACTATCTGACCCGCGCGCTGGCGGCCGTACGCGCGGTGCTCTAGGCGAGCGCGGCGCTGACCACCTCGCGGGCCTCGGCCTGCACCTCGGCGAGGTGGTCGGGGCCCTTGAACGACTCGGCATAGATCTTGTAGACGTCCTCGGTTCCGCTGGGTCGCGCGGCGAACCACGCGTTCTCGGTCGTCACTTTGAGACCGCCGATCTTGGCGCCGTTGCCAGGAGCCTCGGTCAGCCGCGCCGTGATCTCCTCGCCGGCCAGCGACGTCGCCTTGACGTCGTCGGGGGAGAGGGCGGCGAGCTTGGCCTTCTGCTCGCGGTCGGCGGGCGCGTCGACTCGCGCGTACGCCGGGTCCCCGAACCTCGCGGTCAACTCCGCATAGTGTTGGCTGGGTGTCTTGCCGGTCGTTGCGGTGATCTCGCTGGCCAAGAGCGCCAGCAGGATGCCGTCCTTGTCGGTCGTCCAGACGCTCCCGTCGAAGCGGTTGAAGGACGCGCCTGCCGACTCCTCGCCGCCGAACGGGCCGGACCCGTCGAGCAGGCCGGGCACGAACCACTTGAAGCCGACCGGCACCTCCACCAGCTTGCGACCGAGGTCGGCGGCGACCCGGTCGATCATCGAACTGCTCACCAGCGTCTTGCCGACGAAACCGTCTGGTTGCCAACCGTTGCGGTTGGCATAGAGGTATTGGATCGCCACGCTCAGGTAGTGGTTGGGGTTCATCAGCCCGCCGTCGGGGGTGACGATGCCGTGGCGGTCCGAGTCGGCGTCGTTGCCGGTCGAGATGTCGTACGCATCCTTGTTCTTGATCAGCGACGCCATCGCGCTCGGTGAGGAGCAGTCCATCCGGATCTTGCCGTCCCAGTCGAGCGTCATGAAGCGCCACGTGGGGTCGACCAGCGGGTTGATCACGGTCAGGTCGAGGTGGTGGCGATCGGCGATCTCGCCCCAATAGCCGACGCTCGCACCGCCGAGTGGGTCGGCGCCGATGCGTACGCCCGCCTCCCGGATCGCGTCCAGGTTCAAGACGTGGGGCAGGTCGTCGACATAACTGCCGAGGAAGTCATAGGTCTGGCAGCTTTGCTTGGCGCGCGTGAAGGGGATGCGCTTGACGTCTTCGAGACCACCCTTGATCAACTCATTGGCGCGCTTGGCGATCACGCTGGTCGCATCGGAGTCGGCCGGCCCGCCATGGGGTGGGTTGTATTTGAAGCCACCGTCAGTGGGCGGGTTGTGCGAGGGGGTGACCACGATCCCGTCGGCGAGACCGGCGCCGCTGGTGCGGCCCGCGTTCGCGCGCAGGATCGCGTGCGACACCGCCGGTGTCGGCGTATAACCGTCGCGACTGTCGATCAGGGTCGTCACGTCGTTGGCGATCAGCACCTCGATCGCGGTGATCCAGGCCGGGCCGGACAGGCCGTGGGTGTCGGCGCCGAGGAAGAGCGGGCCGTCGTACCCCTGCTCCTTGCGGTAGTCGCAGATCGCCTGCGTGGTCGCCGCGATGTGGTCCTCGTTGAACGAGCCGTTCATCGACTTGCCGCGGTGACCCGAGGTGCCGAACACGACCTGCTGGTCGACATCGCCAGGGTCGGGCTTGAGCGTGTAGTAGGCCGAGACGAGCCAGGGCACGTCGACAAGGTCCTGCGGTTGGGCGAGTTGACCGGCGCGATCGGAGTTGGCCATGCCTTCATCTTGTCGCGAGGTGTGGGTGGCGTCGAGAGTGCGTTGCTAACTAAGGCAGTTCGGCACCTGCGGACCGGTCGTTATGCGTGTCACTCCTGTCCGTGCGCGCGAACTGCCTTAGTTGTGAACGCCGTGGCAGACTCACCGCCCGTGGATCAGCGGCTCAAAGACCTCGCGCACCGCCACGGTGTCGCCACGGAGTTCTACGACTGGCAAGGCATACACACCGAGACGTCCGAGCAGACGCTGCAGTCGGTGCTGGGCGCGCTGGGGGTCGACACGACAGATCTCGACGCGGCACTGGACGACACCGAGCTCGCCTCGTGGCGCGACGTGCTCCCCCCGACGGTGATGTCGCGGATCGGCTGGACGCCGTGGGTGCCGGTGCACGTGCCGGACGGGTCGGGTGCCCGCGTGCACGTCACGCTGGAGGACGGCACGCGTCGCGAGGTCAACCAGGTCGACCACTGGGTCGACCCGCGCGAGGTCGACGGTGAGCGGATCGGCGAGGCGACGTTCGAACTTCCCGGTGACCTTCCTGCGGGCTACCACGCATTGGTCGCCGTGCTCGACGACGGCCGTGAGGTGCGATCGACGTTGATCGTCACGCCCGAACGGTTGACACTGCCGCCCGCACTCGACCAGCAGGTCTGGGGTGTGATGACGCAGGCCTATCAGGTGCGGTCCGAGCAGTCGTGGGGCATCGGCGATCTCGGTGATCTGGCTGCGCTGACGCAATGGGCGGCGGGGTTGGGTGCGGGATTCGTCCTCGTCAATCCGATGCACGCGGCGCAGCCGAAGCCCCCGGTCGAGGCGTCTCCCTATCTGCCGACGACCCGCCGTTTCGCCAGCCCGCTCTATCTGGGCATCGAGGACACTGCGGAGTACGCCGCGGCCCCGGCGGACGTACGCACCCAGGTCCACGACCTCGGCGCCGCGGCTCGCGAAACCAACCACGACGACTCCCTCGACCGCGACCTGGCGCTGCAGGCCAAACTCGACGCGGCACGACTGCTCTTCGAGCAGATGCTGCCGGGAGATGACTTCCGCGACTGGGCGTCGCGGCAAGGCGAGGGGCTGACCAAGTTCGCCGTCTGGTGCGTGGCGGCGGAGGAATTCGGTGACGAAGATGCGTGGCCGTCTGGATTGGCACAGGCCGACGGCCAGGCCATCGAGGCGTTCCGGGTCGAGCACGCCGCTCGAGTGGAGTTTCACGAGTGGCTCCAGTTTCTGCTCGACCGTCAGTTCGAAGCGGTCCAGGGCACGGCTCGCGCCTCGGGCATGGCTCTCGGGGTGATCCACGACCTCGCCGTCGGCGTACACCCGACCGGCGCCGACGCCTGGTCGTTGCGGCATGCGATCGCGCAGGGGATCAGCGTGGGTGCCCCACCCGACCAGTTCAACCAACTCGGCCAGAACTGGTCGCAGCCGCCGTGGCATCCGCGCGGTCTGGCACAAGTGGGGTACGCGCCCTATCGCGACATGGTGCGCAACCTGCTCGCGCATGCGGGCGGCCTTCGCATCGACCACGTCATCGGGCTGTTCCGGCTGTGGTGGATCCCCGACGGACTCGGCGCTGGCGAGGGGGCGTACGTCCGCTATGACCACGAGGCGATGCTCGGCATCCTCGTGCTGGAGGCCTCCCGCGCTGGTGCGGTGATCATCGGCGAAGACCTCGGCGTCGTGGAGCCGAGTGTGCGCGACGTGCTCACCAGCCGCGGCATCCTGGGCACGTCGATCCTGTTCTTCGAGTGGGCTGACGGGCAGCCGTTGCCGCCTGAGTCCTATCGCGAGTTGTGCCTGTCGTCGGTAACCACGCACGACCTGCCGCCGACCGCCGGGTACATCGAGATGGCGCACGTGGAGTTGCGCGAGCGGCTCGGACTGCTCACGCGTTCGGTCGACGAGGAGCGCGCCGCCGAGAACGAGAGCCTCGACAAGATCAGAGCCGCCTTGGCCTCGCGCGGCCTGCTCTCGGCCGATGCCGGGGTGGAGGAGCAGGTGGTCGCGCTGCACGCCTGGCTGGGCCGTACGCCGTCGAAGCTGCTCGGCGTCGCACTCGCCGACCTGGTCGGGGATCGGCGGATCATCAACCAGCCGGGCACGAACGACGAATACCCCAACTGGCGGCTGCCGCTGACCGGTCCGGACGGCGCGGTGCTGACCTTCGACGACATCGTGGAGTCGCCACTGCCGGGTCGGATCATCGCAGGTCTCGACTCGTGAGCGAGTGGGCCAGCCATGCGGTCGAGGGCGGCGTGGTCATCCGGCATCCGGATCCGGGGCACGCGGCTTCGACCGTGACGTTGTGGTCGGACCTCGAGCTCGACGACACGACATTCGCCGCTGTCCCCGAGGGCTGGGAGCTGACTCTTTCGGACCTGCCGGTCGATCGCCTGGAATATCTCGTGGCGGTCGACGGCGACATGCGGCTCGACGCGACCCAACCGTTGCGGGTGGACGGCGCTTTCGGCGAGCACTCGTGGTTGCCGTTGGCCGGGTATTCGGAACCCTCGTGGCTCGGCTGGCCTCGGATCGAGGGTGAGTCGGACGACGCGCGTCTCGAGGACACTCCAGTCGGGGCGATCGACCTGACCGTATGGGCGCCGGCCGGCTCCTTGGTCGACGAACCCCTGCCGCTGTTGTTGTCTCACGACGGCCCGGAGATGGCGGCGTACGGCGGGCTGCTCGACTACGTCGCGAGTGGGATCGAGGCGGGGATCCTGCCGCGGATGCGGGTCGCGCTGCTGCACCCGGGCGCGCGCAACGAGCGCTATGCGGCCAACCCGGCGTACACCAAAGCCCTCACCGAGGACGTGATCCCGCACCTGCTGGCGGTCTGCCCGACCGAGCATCCGCCGGTGATCATGGGGCAGTCGCTGGGCGCGTTGGCGGCGTTGCATGCGGCGTGGACCGCCCCGACCGCCTTCGGTGGGTTGTGCTTGCAGAGCGGATCGTTCTTCACCCCCGATCTCGACCCGCAGGAGTCGGGGTTCGAGTGGTGGACCGAGATCACGTCGTTCGTACGCACGGTGTTCGACGCGCAGAGCGCGCGCCCCGACGCCCCGCGGATGGCGCTTGTGTGCGGGTCGGCGGAGGAGAACTACGCCAACAACCGGCTGATGGCCGCGCACCTGTCGCTGACGGGCGTACACCTGACCTGGGGCGAGGTCCGCGACGGCCACACCTGGACGTGTTGGCGCGACACCCTGCACCCGCACCTGACGGACCTGCTCACCGCCGTCTGGTCGACCGGGCACTAACGCACGCGTGAAACCCGCCGACCGGGCGGGAATGCACGCGTGAAACCCGCCGACCGGGCGGGAACGCACGCGTGAAACCCGCCGACCGGGCGGGAACGCACGCGTCAGCCCAAGTGTTTCAACGCCTCCCGCCTGCTGAGCCCCGAGAGCCCGGGGTGCCCAGCGACGTACGCCCGCACCCATGCACGGTCAGTGCGGGCGTACTCCCGCAACGCCCACCCGATCGCCTTGCGCAGCCAGAACGAGGTGTTGGCTTCGTTGGTTTCGAGGGCGTACGCCAGCAGTTCGGTGTCGGTGTCGGACTTGTGTCTCAACTGCGAGAGAACCGCCGTGCGTCGGATCCAGAGGTCGTCGTCGCCCGCCCATCGCCGCATCTCACGGGTGACCTCGGTCCGATGTCCAGCCAGTACGCCTCCCACCAGGTGCGCGGCGATCTCGTCGACGAAGTCCCACCATGCGCCGGTCGTGATCAGGTGTCGGTAGAGGGGCAGGCTCTTCGGATCTTGCCAACCGCGCGCCGCGCGGTGCCGAGCCAACGCGATTGCGGCATATCGCTCCTCGCGGTGCGTGGCTCCGTCCCACCACTCCCGGACGGTCGCTTCCCACTCAGTTCGACCCGCCGGGGCAAACTCTGCCAGCACCGGGCGCAGCAGCCTTCTGAGTTCGGGGCTGCGGATGCCGTGATAGGGCATCGATGACTTCATGTACGCCTGCTGGCCCGCCGCTCGCTCGGGATCACCCGCGGCCGCCAGCCTGACTCTCAACTCGTTCAACGAGATCACTTGGCAAGTCTTTCGTGCATTTGTGCCCGGTCGGCGGGTTTCACGCGTGCGTTTCCGCCCGGTCGGCGGGTTTAGGGTGACTGCCCATGGAGCGACACCAGTTCGAGCTCGACGCACCCGGCCTCGACAGGGCGGGCACCGTGATCAGGTACGGGCACTGGGGTCGGCCAGTCGTCGTCTTCCCGAGCGAGCAGGGTCGCGCCTGGGACTATGAGAACAACGGGATGATCGACGCGATCTCCAATCTGATTCAGGGCGGCCGAGTCAAGGTCTATTGCGTGGACTCCTTCGACCACGTCACCTGGTCGGATCGCAGTCAGCCGCTGGAGGAGCGCGCGCGGCGACACGGGGCGTACGCCAACTGGATCACCGAGCATGTGATGCCCGCCGTCGCGGCCGACTCGGGCGGCAGTCTCGGCGACGGTGCGATCGCGACCGGCTGTTCGATGGGCGCCTATCACGCACTCAACTTCGGCCTCACCCGCGCCGACCTCTTCCCGGTGGCGATCTGCCAGAGCGGTTCGTACGATCCGAGCCGCTGGCACGCCTGGGGTGAGCGCGGCGACGCGACGTACTTCAACAACCCGGTCGACTACGTGCCGAATCTGCACGGCGAGCACCTCGACTGGTTGCGTTCGAGGGCCAACATCTTGCTCATTGCCGGCGAGGGGCCCTGGGAGACGCACCCCACCGAGTCATTGCCGCAGGCGCGTCAGATGGGAGCAATCCTCGAAGGCAAGGGGATCCGCCACGAGCTCGATATCTGGGGCCACGACTCGGCGCACGACTGGCCCTGGTGGCAAAAGCAGATCGCCCACCACTTGCCGCGCTTCTGCTAGACACGACCTCATGAGCGAGCGCACTCACCTGATCGGGCTGCTGCTGGGCGCCGAGACCGACTGGCCGGACGCCTTCGAGTCGATCCTGCGGATGGTGGGTCCGATCCGGCAAGGGGAAGAGACGCACACCTTCACGTCAGAACGCCTCACCATCGAGCCCTTCGAGTTGACCGACGACGCGCGTCCGGAGTTGGTGATCGACCGGCTGGCGTACTGGTACTACCACCCCCGCGAGTGGCTCAAGAAGGCGTCGCTGGTCAACGACACCTACCTGCTCAACAGCCCGTTCACCTTCCAGAGCATGGAGAAGCACAGCGCGTACTGTGCGATGGTGCGTCTGGGCCTGAAGGTCCCGCGCACGGTGCTGGTGCCGTTCAAGAACCCGATCGACAACGTGCGTTGGGCCTACACAAGCGAGAAGTACAACCGCGAGTTCGACCTCGACGCGATCGCCGACGACCTCGGCTACCCGCTCTACATGAAGCCCTTCGACGGTGGCGGCTGGCGTGGGGTGTCGCGGATCAACAACCGGGCCGATCTGCACCGGGCGTACGACGAATCCGGCGAGATGCTGATGCACCTGCAGGCCACCGTCGACTACGAGCACTTCGCGCGGGCGTTGAGCATCGGCGCCGAGACGATGGTGATGGACTTCCGCCCCGACGAGCCGATGCACAACCGGTATGCGGTCAGTCACGACTTCCTCAGCGAGCGCGCCGGGCATGAGACGCGCGCGATCAGCCGGATCGTGAATGCCTTCTTCCGTTGGGAGTTCAACTCGGCGGAGATGCTGGTGGCCGGTGACGAGGTGTATCCGATCGACTACGCCAACGCGTGTCCCGACGTGGCCGTCACTTCGCTTCATTACTACTTCCCGTGGGCGATCAAGGCGCTGGTGAAGTGGTCGGCGTACTGCCTGGCGACGGGTCGTCGCGGGGCCGTGGATCTGCGCACGCGCGACTATTTCGAGATCGCGGACAGCGATCGGCCGTACGAGGAGAAACTCGACGCCTATCTGGCTCTCGCGGACGACTACTTCGAGACCGAGGCTTATGAGGACTGGTGCGCCACCAACCTCAAGCACCTCGACGAGGCCGTACACGAGTGGGTCGCGGGTCCGGCCTTCGATCGGCTGCTGCTGGAGACCGTACGAGCGACCTATCCCGCGCATGAACACGAGCGCTTTGCCGCCCACTTCCGTGGCCTCACCAGGATGTGGGTGGCGGACAACGCGTACTGAGTCGGGCACCGGCGAGTCCACTTAGCTGGAAGTTCGCTGCCACCCCATGGCAGTGATCTTCCCCGTAGTGGGTGGCGCCCCGTCCGATAACCTCCCGCACGTGCAGCGGGTCGCAGTGGTCTTCGGGGTCGTGCTGCTGACGTGGCTCTTCGGGCCGCTCGTCCTGGTGCTCGCGCTGATCGCGGCGATCCATCCGGGCGTACGCCGGTTCTTGCGCCCGCATCGCCCGTTGCGAACGCTGGGAATCGCGGCCGGGGTCGGCGCCGTGCTGTTGGGCCTGGTCGTGCTGATCCCCGACGGCTGGCTCCCGATCCCGCCGGGTGCGGGAGTGCTGGTCGGGCCGGACTATGTCGGGCGACCCGCGACGGCGCAGCCGATCGAAGGACCGGACCCGACTCAGAACCCCCACCTGGCGCCCAACGGGCGCAACTCCATGCACAACGATGCGGCGGCGAGCGACGCGTACGAGTGGGGCGGCCCGCTCGGACGCGACCCGCAGGTGGACACGGCTTGGTATGGACTGGAGGAGTGCGCCACGCTCGCCTTCGATTCTCGCGATCGGATCATCGGTCTGTGCGGCGATCTGCGCGGCCCGACGATGCACGTGATCGATCCGGATTCGATGCGCTTCGACGCCACGCTCAAGCTCCCGAAACGACCGGAGTCCGATGACGGCAAGAAGCCCTGGGAGAACCTCTGCGCCGGCGCGTACTTCTACCTCGACAACCAGGATCGAGCGGTTACCGCGACCACCGACCGGCGCATCCTCGCGATCGACACCGCCGATGGGGAGGGCAATCCGGATCTGACCATCGCGCGGTCGTGGTCGTTGCGTGACGTGGTGCCCAAGAGCGACTGCCCGATCGCTTTGATGCCCGGCTGGGACGGCCTGATCTGGTGGCTGACTCAGGACGGGCTGGTCGGCACGCTCGACCCCGCCACCGGGAAGACCCGATCGCTGGATCTGCAGGCTCCGATCGACAACTCGTTCGCTGTCGGCAACGACGGCGCGGCGTACGTCGTCACCACGCACGCGCTCTATCGACTCGAGGCAGGCGCCGACGGCACCCCGGAGGTCAGGTGGCGCAAGGCGTACGACCGAGGGTCTGCCACGAAACCGGGACAACTCGGCCAGGGCAGCGGCACCACGCCGACCATCCTGACCAACGGCTGGATCGCGATCACCGACAATGCCGAGCCGCGGATGAACGTGGTCGCCTACGACGCGATTACGGGTGCGCAGAAGTGCAGCGTGCCGGTGTTCGAGGCGGGCGCGTCCGCGACGGAGAACAGCCTGATCGGCGTCGGCACGTCGGTGATCGTGGAGAACAACTACGGCTACACCGGGCCTGGACGAGTGCTGCTCGGCCGGTCCACCTCGCCGGGAGTCGCGCGCGTCGACCTGACGACCTGCCGGGTCGCCTGGACCGCGGACGTGGCCGCTCCCACTTCGGTGCCGAAGGCCTCGCTGGCCAACGGGCTGGCGTACGTCTACGCCAAGCGCCGCACCTGGACCGGAGTCTCGGCGTGGTATCTGACGGCCCTCGATCTGCGTACGGGTCGGGTCGCGTGGGGCGTGCGTACGGGCACCGGCTCGATGTTCAACAACCACTACGCGGCGATCTATCTGTCGCCTGACGGGGCGGCGTACGTGGCGACGCTCGCGGGGCTGATCCGGGTGCGCGACGGGGGTTCGTGAGTGCCCGCGCATTTCGCGGGTTGAGCGGACTGTGGTGCGCTCAACCCCCGGAGATCCGGGTGCTGAGCGGCCAATTCGGGGGCTTAGTCCCGGCGCGGGGTCGGTCGTGGCCCGTGCCCGTACATTTTGGGGGTTGAGCGGACTGTGGTGCGCTCAACCCCCAAAAAAGTTGCCTCAGCGAGCCGGCCACTCCAACCCGACCGTTTCCTCCGACAACGACCACAACGCTTTGGCGACAGATTCGTCAGCGGCCAGCGACGAGGTGCCGACGACCTTGGGCGGTCCGCTCATCTGCCCCGGGCCCGAGGGTCCGCAATAGGTGCCGCCAGGCAGGTCGGCCGTGGCTGCCATCAGCGTCGGCAACGCACCGGCGGCCGGCGATTGCGAGATTGCCTTGGTCGCGGCATCCATGATCGAGATCCCCGGCAGCGTCGCCTGCCCGTTGACCATCAGATGCGTCCCGGCGACTCCGGGGTGCGCCGCGAGCGCGGACACGGGCAGGCCAAGGGAGTCGCAGCGGCGCTGCAACTCAAGAGTGAAGAGCAGGTTCGCCAGCTTGCTGCGGCCGTACTCCCGCCAACGCAAGTACGGCGACGGCTTCACCCGCGGGTCGCCCAACGGTGCCGACCAGGCGATCCGGTGCATCTGCGACGACACCGTGACCACACGCCCCGATGCGGCCAGGATCGAGTCGAACAGCAGTCCGGTGAAGAGGAACGGCCCGAAGTGGTTGGTCGCCATCTGTGACTCGAAACCGTCGACCGTACGCCGAAATGGCGACGCCATGATGCCGGCGTTGTTGATCAGCACGTCGATCGAGTCGAGGTCGGCCATTTCGGTGGCGGCAGTGCGTACGGATTCCAGAGACGCGAGGTCCACGATCACCGATCGCAACGAGGCATCCGGCACCTCGGCGAGGATCGCTAGCTCGGCCTCGTCGAGCTTGGCTGGCGTACGACCGCACAGCACGACGAGCGCGCCTCGCCGGGCCAACTCCAACGCGGTGAAATAGCCGAGTCCACCCAGCGACGGGCCGGTGACGACGACCGTGCGGCCGTTCTGGTCGCCGATGTCGGCAAGACTCCAGGTCATGGTGTGACGGCCATGCTGGCGAGCACCGAAGCCGCCAGAGCGGCGTCGCCAGACACGCGCACGGCGTCGGCTGCGACTGATCCCCGCCCGCCGGCCAACGTCACGAACGTGTCGCGGGACATCGTCAGCGTCGCGGCGGCATCGGCGGCCGCGCCGGCCTCGCGTACGCCCTTGCCCTCGTCAGTCACTCGCGCAGTCACCGGCGAATGTCCTGCGACGTCGAGCACCACCGAGGTGCCAGGCGGTGCGGCGACCTTCTTGGCCAACACATAGGAGAACGACTCGGCCAGATAGTCGGCCGTATGCACCGCCGCTGGCGAGTCCAGGTTGCCTGGTTGATGCACCGCCGCGCGTACGTCTTGCTCATGCAGCCAAATGTCGAGAGGGCGGTTACGCAGCAACGTGCGTTGCGTCCAGCCGATCGCGCCGAAGAGCCCGGGCGCGGGGTCGTTGCCGTCGCTGGGCGGATCGGACAACAGAGCCGTGTGGCGCGCCGTGGTCGCCTCGCGGATCTCGTTGATCAACTCGTCGGGCGTCCGGTCGCGGCGTGCCACGACACCCTGCTCGGTGAACGTGCCCATCATCCCGTTCACGTGGTCCGGCGAACCGACCTCGACGTCGTCGTGGCTGCCGCCGTTGAGCAGGTGCTCCAGGTGCGCGGTGTGCGCCGCGATGTCGTGCACGCTCCAGCCCGCCAACCGCGAGGGCAACTGCCACTCCTGCGGCGCCAGTGACTCCAGCAGCGCGGTGAAGTCATCCACAGCGCCCCACCAGATGTCGACGTACGTCCCCAACTCCTGCTCATCACTCACGAACAGCAACCTAGTGGGTGCCGCCGACAGTGCCTGGGAAAGTCAAAGTTAGATAAAAGATGAGTCTGGGCTGGCTGCCTGGCTGCATGCTTTTCTCAACCACGGTCGCCGGGAGCAGAGGAAACGACCATGAGCAGACGGCTTGGCACAGTTATCGCAGTAACTGCCGTATCCGCAGTCACGACTTGGGCCACTCTAAGCGCGCCCGCACAGAGCCTGGTGGACAGTCGAGATGCCGCTGCCGTGGGCGGGGCACACATCATGGGCCAAGTCATCGACGACGAGACGGGAGTCCCCGTTGAGGGGCAACGCGTCGACGTCTATATGTATGGCTTGTACGATGGGGGCAGTTATGGCTGGGGTTTGGAGAAATGGACCTACACCACTAGCGATGGCCAGTTCGACGTGGGCGGACTGCAGGATGCGCCCTACGACGACGAGGGCAACACCTATCGGGTGTGTATCAACGCCGAAAATCTCGTGAACAACTACAAGGCGATTCCCGAGTGCTGGCACGACCGGTCCAGCACCTGGGACCTCAAAAACGCTACGCCCGTCGTGGCTACGGCCGCTTCTCCCGCGACCATCGGCCCTATCAGGGTCTCGCCCAAGACCTACTACTTCACGACCGCGCCGTCTGCCTCATCGATGTCACCGATGTCCCATTCGGCAATCACCGCGAGCCCAGGTGTGTGGGCACCTGCTGGCGCCACCATCTCCTACACGTGGGTAGTGCGATCCGGCGAATACTCCTCATCAGAGGTCGGTTGGGAGAGCACCTTTGTGCCGCAGGACTACCAGGTCGGCAAACAACTTGAGTTGACCGTCAGGGCGACAGGACCAGCGAAGGAGGCGGGACACTTCAGGATTATCTTGGGCACCATCACGCAGGGCACCCCGCCCACGAGCCCAACGGTCTCTCCCACGGTGAGCCCCACGGTGTCTCCCACCGTGAGTCCCACCGTGAGTCCCACGGTCTCTCCCACGACTAGCGAAACCCCTCTCGCCAACACGGCGCGGCCAAAGATCAAGGGCACCGCCAAGGTCGGCAAGACTCTCAAGGCAACGTCGGGAGAGTGGAGCACCCAAACCGGGGTGACCTATTCCTACCAATGGTTGGCCAACGGCAAAGCCATCAAGAAGGCTAAGAAGGCCAAGTTCAAGCTCACCGCAAAGCAGGCAGGCAAGCGCATCAGCGTGCGCGTGACTGCCAAATTGGGCGCGCAATCGGTCAAGACGACCAGTGCGAAGACCAAGAAGGTCAAGCGCTAGCGCGCGCACAAACCCGCACGCCAAGGCATTGGTGAGCCAGCGCACCGCGACGAGAAATCCCCACGCGCGCGCGCGAGGGCCTACCGTTGTCGGATGAGCACAGACGAGGCCGACACCACCACCACCTTCGAGGATCTCGGCCTCGGCGACGCCGTCTTGAAGTCCCTGTCCGACATCGGGTACGAAGAGCCGTCCGCGATCCAGGCCGAGACCATCCCCCCGCTGCTGGCGGGACGCGACATGGTCGGTCTCGCGCAGACCGGCACGGGCAAGACGGCCGCGTTCGCGCTGCCGATCTTGGAGCAACTCGACCTGCGTCAGAAGACCCCGCAGGCCCTCGTCCTCGCTCCCACGCGCGAGCTCGCGCTCCAGGTGTGCGAGGCGTTCGAGAAGTACGCCGCGCACCTGCCGGGCGTACGCGTCCTGCCTGTCTATGGCGGCCAGGGTTACGGAGTCCAACTTTCCGCGCTGCGCCGCGGCGTGCACGTCATCGTGGGTACGCCGGGTCGCATCATGGACCACCTCGATCGTGGCACGCTCGACCTGACCGAGCTGCGCTTCCTGGTGCTCGACGAGGCCGACGAGATGCTCAACATGGGCTTTGCTGACGACGTCGAGAAGATCCTCGCCGACACCCCCGACACCAAGCAGGTCGCGCTCTTCTCGGCCACCATGCCGCCGGCGATCCGCCGCTTGGCCAAGGGCTACCTCAACGACCCGGTCGAGATCACCGTCAAGGGCAAGACCACGACGGCCGCCAACATCACCCAGCGCTATTTGATGGTCTCCTATCCGCAGAAGATCGACGCGCTGACTCGCATCCTCGAGGTCGAGTCTTTCGAGGGGATGATCGTCTTCGTCCGCACCAAGAACGAGACCGAGACCCTCGCCGAAAAGCTCCGCGCTCGCGGTTTCTCCGCGCAGGCGATCAACGGCGACGTGCCGCAGGCCCAGCGCGAACGCACAGTCAACCAACTCAAGGACGCCAAGCTCGACATCCTCGTGGCCACCGACGTCGCCGCGCGCGGGCTCGACGTCGAGCGGATCAGTCACGTCGTCAACTACGACATCCCGACCGACACCGAGTCATACGTCCACCGCATCGGCCGCACCGGCCGCGCCGGTCGCTCCGGTGACGCGATCTCCTTCATCACCCCGCGCGAGCGTTACCTGCTCAAGCACATCGAGAAGGCCACCCGCCAGCCGTTGACCGAGATGTCGCTGCCCAGCGTCGACGACGTCAACAGCACCCGGTTGGCGAAGTTCGACGACCAGATCACCGCCGCGCTGAGCGGCGACAAGGTCGACTTCTTCCGCGACGTGATCGGCCACTACGTACGCGAATACAACGTGCCCGAGGCCGACGTGGCCGCCGCGCTGGCGGTCGTACTCCAAGGCGACACTCCGCTGCTGCTGGACGAGGAGATCGTGCCGCCGCGCGAGCGTCCCGAGCGTGGTCGCCGAGAGCGCGAGCAGCGTGGCCCGCGTCCGGGACACAGCGGCCCGTACGCGCCCTATCGCATCGAGGTCGGCAAGCGTCAGCGTGTCGAACCGCGCCAGATCGTCGGCGCGCTGGCCAACGAGGGTGGTCTCAAGCGCAGTGACTTCGGCGCGATCACGATCCGTCCCGACCACACGATCGTGGAGTTGCCCGCCGAGCTGTCGCAGCAGACGTGGGACGCACTCAAGACGACCCGCATCAGCGGTCAGCTGATCGAGCTCAAGCGCGACTCCGGCCCGCCGTCGGCGCGTGCGGGTGGAAACCGCAGGTTCGGCGACAAGAAATTCGGCGACAAGAAGAAGTTCGGGAAGAAGCCGTACGACAAGCGCCGCGACTGAGTCGTGCGGTTGCCCTGAGCAACGTGCCGGTTCGAGCGTACGCGCGAAGCGGCACGGGTTCGGCCGTACCTGTTCGAGCAGGTGCGTGAAGGTGCCCGAATCCAACTCGGTGTATTCTTTTTCACAATCTATTCTGTGAAAAAAGGTGAAGCGTCCATGACCGCCACCGACAATCCGGTTCGGCAGCGTCCAGAGCGGGCCCATGTCGGCACTCAGATCGTGCGGGTGATCACGACCACCGACCACAAGGTGATCGGCAAGCTCTACTTGACGACGTCGTTCCTGTGGTTCCTCGCCGCCGGGATCATGGCGCTGATCATGCGCAGCGAGCTCTGCGTTCCCCGAGAACCAGTTGGTCAGCGACGAGGTCTACAACCAACTCTTCACGATGCACGGCACGATCATGTTGCTGCTCTTCGCGACGCCACTGTTCCTCGGCTTCGCCAACCTGATCATGCCGCTGCAGATCGGCGCCCCCGATGTGGCGTTCCCGCGGCTGAACATGCTGTCGTACTGGCTCTATCTCTTCGGGGGTCTGATCGTCGCCTCGGGATTCCTCACGCCCAGCGGTGCGGCTGCGTTCGGCTGGTTCGGCTACACCCCGCTGTCGGATGCCGTACGTTCGCCGGGCGTCGGCGGTGATCTCTGGGCGATGGGTCTGTGGATGGCCGGTCTCGGCACCATCCTCGGCGCAGTCAACCTGATGACGACCGTGATCTGCATGCGTGCGCCCGGGATGACGATGTTCCGGATGCCCATCTTCACCTGGAACATCTTCGTGACGAGTCTGATGTCGATCATCGTCTTTCCGATCCTCGGGGCCGCGCTCTTGGCGTTGGAAGCAGACCGCAGCCTCGGGGCGCACGTCTTCGATCCCTCGCACGGGGGGCCGATCCTGTGGCAGCACCTGTTCTGGTTCTTCGGGCACCCCGAGGTCTACATCATCGCCATCCCGTTCTTCGGCATCGTCTCGGAGGTGATCCCGGTCTTCGCGCGCAAACCGGTCTTCGGGTACGTCGGGTTGGTCGGTGCGACCGTCGCGATCGCGATGCTGTCGATCTCGGTATGGGCCCACCACATGTTCGTCACCGGGTCGATCGACCTGAAATTCTTCTCCGGCATGTCCTACCTGATCGCGGTCCCGACCGGGGTGAAGTTCTTCAACTGGATCGGCACCATGTGGGGTGGGTCGCTGTCCTTCGATACCCCGATGTTGTGGTCGCTGGGGTTCTTGGTGACCTTCCTCTTCGGCGGCCTGACCGGCGTCATTTTGGCGTCGCCCCCGCTGGACTTCCATGTCTCCGACTCCTACTTCGTGGTGGCGCACTTCCACTACGTCGTCTTCGGCACCGTGGTGTTCGCGATGTTCGCCGGCTTCTACTTCTGGTGGCCCAAGATCACCGGGCGGATGCTCGACGAGTTGCTCGGCAAAATCCACTTCTGGCTGCTCTTCTTCGGCTTCCACCTCACCTTCTTGGTGCAGCACTGGCTCGGCGTCGAGGGGATGCCGCGTCGCTATGCCGACTACCTGTCAGGCGACGGGTTCATGATGCTCAATCAGGTCTCGACCGTGGGCGCCTTCCTCCTGGCGTTGTCGAACATCCCGTTCTTCCTCAACGTCCTGCGCTCCTCGACGGCGCCGCTGGTCGGCGTGGACGATCCTTGGGGTTGGGGCCGCTCGCTGGAGTGGGCGACCGGTTCGCCACCGCCACGACACAACTTCCACGCCCTGCCGCGGATCCGTTCGGAGTCTCCTGCCTTCGACCTGCACCACCCCGACGCCGACGCCTTGGCCCACTCCGGGCGGCAGCCGACGAGATAGCCGGTCGGGGTTCGGCTGGGCGTACGATTTGTGGATGCAAGGGGACCCGGACGAGTCGAGACTCAGCGATGCGGGACGCCGAGTCCTGCGTACGCTGCGTGCCGCCACCACCCCACAGTCGGTCAAGGACGTGGCTACCGAACTCGACCTCCACGAGAACACGGCGAGGTTCCACCTCGAAGCGCTCACACGGGTAGGTCTGGCGGTGCGCGAGACGGAGCGGCGCGTACTGCGTGGCCGGCCGCGCACCCTCTATGCCGCCACTTCGGCGGGCGCGACCATGAGGAACTATCAGGCGTTGGCGTCAGTGCTCGTGCCAATGGTCGCCGAGGGTCTGGCCGACCCCGCGGGCGAGGCCGAGCGTGCCGGTGATGCATGGGGGCGCCGTCTGGCCACGCGCGCCGCACGACCCGGGACCAGTGCCGCAGCCGTGGCGGGGTTGGCGGCGCTGCTCGACGACATGGGATTCGCCCCTCAGCCCGATGGGTCGCCGCGCGCTCCCCAGATCAACATCCGCCACTGCCCGTTCGCCGCCTTGGCGCACCGGCATCCCGACATCGTGTGCGCGATCCATCTCGGCCTGACCCGCGGCTACCTCGACGAGCTCGGCGCGCCGGTGGCCGTGTCGGCACTGGAGCCACTGGTGGAGCCGTCGCTGTGCATCACCCGACTGGCCGCCACCTCCGCATCGTGAGCAGACGACGAAGGGGCCGCCCCGGTCACCCGGAACGGCCCCTGTCGTACGAGGGTCGCAGCCTCAGAAGGACGCCTCGTCGAGGTCCATCAGGCTGAGGTCGATGGACTCGGCGATCCGCCGCTCGGCGGTCAGCTTGGGCAGGAAGTGCTGCGCGAAGAACTGCGCCGCCATGACCTTGCCCTCATAGAACGTCTTGTCCTTGGCGGACACGTCGCCACCGAGCTTGTCCAAAGCGACCTCGGCCTGGCGCAGCAGCAGCCAGGCGCACACGACGTCGCCGAGCACCATCAGCAGGCGGGTGGTGTTGAGGCCGACCTTGTAGATGTTGCGCAGCTCGCCGCCGTTCGAGGCGTCTGCGGACATCAGGTCGTTGATCATGTGACCGACGATCGCGTTGGCGTCCTCGAGCGCGGTGGCGAGCAGGGCCCGCTCGTTCTTCAGACGGCCGTTGCCCGCATCGGAGTCGATGAACTTCTGGATCTCACCCGCGAGGTGGCCCAACGCGCGGCCCTGGTCCTTGACGATCTTGCGGAAGAAGAAGTCCTGGCCCTGGATCGCGGTGGTGCCCTCATAGAGGGTGTCGATCTTGGCGTCGCGGACGTACTGCTCGATTGGGTATTCCTGCAAGAATCCCGACCCGCCCAGCGTCTGGAGGGACTCGGTGCCGAGCAGCACCCATGAGCGCTCGGAACCGTAGCCCTTCACGATCGGCAGCAGCAGGTCGTTGACCGCTGCGGCCAGTTCGTTCTTCTCCTCGGCGTGCTCGGCGATCTGCACCGCGTCCTGCCAGGAGGCGGTGTAGAGCACCAGGGCACGCATGGCCTCGGCGAACGCCTTCTGCGTCATCAGCGACCGGCGTACGTCGGGGTGGTGCGTGATCGTGACCCGCGGCGCCGTCTTGTCGGCCGCCTGGGTCAGGTCGGCGCCCTGGACGCGCTCCTTGGCGTACTCCAAAGCGTTCAGGTAGCCGGTCGAGAGCGTGGCGATGGCCTTGGTGCCGACCATCATGCGGGCGTTCTCGATGACCTGGAACATCTGCGCGATGCCGTCGTGGACCTCGCCGAGGAGCCAGCCGACCGCCGGGGCGCCGTCGCCGTAGGTCACCTCACAGGTGTTGGACACCTTGATGCCCATCTTGTGCTCGACGTTGGTGACATAGACACCGTTGTGCTCGCCGGTGAGGTCGCCGGTCTCGGGGTCGAAGTTCCACTCCGGGACGATGAACAGCGACAGGCCCTTGGTGCCCGGGCCTCCCGCGCCCTCGACGCCGACCGGGCGCGCGAGGGTCATGTGGATGATGTTCTCGCCCAGGTCGGAGGTGCCCGAGGTGATGAAGCGCTTGACGCCCTCGATGTTCCAGGTGCCGTCTTCGTTGGGCGTGGCCTTGGCGCGACCGGCGCCGACATCGGAGCCCGCGTCGGGCTCGGTCAGCACCATCGTGGTGGTCCACTGCCGGTCAACGATGTGGCGGGCGATCTGCTTGTCGCGCTCGTTGCCGTTGCGGTAGATGATGCCCGCGAAACTCGGGCCCGCGCCGTACATCCAGATCGGCGCGTTGGCGCCCAGGACGAGTTCGCCCAGTGCCCACACCACACTGGAGGGCGCGGGGGTGCCGCCGAGGCCTTCCAGGGTCTGCAGGCGCCAGAACTCCGAGTCCATCCATGCCTGGTAGCTCTTCTTGAACGACTCGGGCAGGGGAGCGGTGTGGGTCTCCGGGTCGAAGACCGGGGGGTTGCGGTCGGAGTCGACGTACGACTCGGCGAGGTCTTCACGGGCGAGGCGCTCGACCTCAGCGAGGATCTCGCGGGCGCTCTCAGCGTCGATCTCGGCGAACGGACCCTGGCCCAGGATCTCGTCGCGCTTGAGCACCTCGAAGAGGTTGAACTCGATGTCGCGCAGGTTGCTCTTGTAGTGGCTCATGACCCCACCGTTTCTGTCTCGGACATTTGGCTACTCATCAGTAACAAAACGATCGTACGCCGTCTTGGAGCCAGCTTCCAGTCGAGATCTCGCAGCAACGGCCACGCGAGCATGTGAGGCCTGCCACTGGCGGGTCGGATTGACAGGGGTCTTCTAATCGTTCAAAGTCTACCAAGTTAGTTAATAAACCGATCTTAACGAGGATTCCTCATGCGCAAACTGATCGTGCTGGCATTCGTCGGCCTGCTTGCCCAACTCGTCGACGGCTCCCTCGGGATGGCGTACGGCGTCACGTCGACAACGCTCCTGCTGGCGTCCGGCATCGCCCCGGCGGCGGCGTCGGCCGCGGTGCACTTCTCCGAGATCGGCACGTCGTTGGCGTCCGGCATCTCCCACCACAAGCTGGGCAACGTCGACTGGAAGACGGTGAGCATCCTGGCGTTGCCCGGCTTCGTCGGAGCGTTCGCAGGCGCGACGTTCCTGGCCAGCCTGCCGGGTGATGTCGCCAAGCCGTGGGTCGCCGGTCTGCTGCTGGTGCTCGGTCTCTATGTGATCTACCGCTTCTTGCGCCTGGGAGGTCAGCGCCCCACCTTCAAGTCGCGTCCGTCGTGGCGCTTCCTCACCCCGGTCGGCCTGGTGGGTGGTGCGCTCGACTCCATCGGCGGCGGCGGGTGGGGCCCGGTCGGTACCACCACGTTGCTCTCGTCCGGTCGGTTGGAACCGCGCAAGGTGGTCGGCTCGATCGACACCTCGGAGTTCGTGGTCGCTGTGGGTGGTTCGCTGGGCTTCCTGTTGGCGTTGGGATCGCAGGGGATCTTGTGGTCGTACGCCGCCGCGCTGCTGATCGGTGGTGTGATCGCGGCGCCGATCGCGGCGTGGCTCGTACGGCATCTCCCTGCGCGCGTGCTCGGCACCGCTGCGGGTGGTCTGATCGTGCTGACCAACTCCAAGACGATCGCCGAGGCGCTCGGTGTCTCGGGGGCGGGCGTCGCACTGCTCGCGGCGACGGTGGCCGTCATGTGGATCTCGGCGATCATCTGGGCGGTCAAGCAGGAACGGGCTGCGCGTGTGGTGGAGCGCGCGGAGGTCCTCGTCTCGGTCTGACATCCGACGAAGTGGCTGCTCGGGCAGCCGCTTCGTCGCCCGTCTTGGTGCTGGCTGGTCCTTTCGCGTCGGCTGGACCGCTGGGGCTCCGTGTTGGTGACAGACTGACACCATGCGCGTCTCGACCAAGTCCGACTACGCCTTGAGGGCGCTGATCGAGATCGCCGTACGTGACGACGCCAAGGCGGTCAGCGCCGATGCGTTGGGCAAGGCCCAAGACATCCCGCACACTTTCCTCCAGGCGATCCTGGCCGACCTGCGCAAGGCCGACATCGTGGTGTCGCAGCGCGGGCAGAGCGGGGGCTGGCGGTTGGCGCGCGATGCTCGCGCGATCACCGTCGCTGACGTGATCCGCGCTGTGGACGGACCGCTGGTGTCGGTGTACGGCCTGCGGCCCGAGGCCGTGCAGTACAAGGGCGCCGCCGACGTACTGCAACCGGTCTGGATCGCCGCGCGAGCCTCGCTGCGTGAGGTCTTCGAGAAGGTGACCATTCGGGATCTGGCGTCGGGCAAGTTGCCCCGCGCGGTGACCTCGCGTACGGCGGCGGAGGATGCGTGGCAGCCGCATTGAGCGCGCCCGGGTGCGCCGTGGCGCTGGTCGAGCGGACCGTGGTCCGCTCAACCCCCGGAGAACCGGGGGCTGAGCGGACAATCTGGGTGTCCAGTCCCTAGGGTCAGCCCATGACTGAGTTCGAACTGCCCGAGTACGTCGTCTGGGACGCCCCCAATGGTGACCACCCCGCGCGGCGGGCGTCGCAGCGGTCGTACGCCGCCGTCGGTCGCGGAGTCTTCGAGGACTGGATCGCGCACTACGCCGAGGACGCGGTGATCGAAGACCCGGTCGGGCCGTCGATGTTCGATCCCGACGGCGTGGGACACCACGGCCACGAGGGGATCGGGAAGTTCTGGGACACCGCCATCGCCCCGATCAAGAGCTTCCGGTTCCACATCACCGACAGCCACGCCAACGGTTTGTCCTGCGCCAACATCGGCACCATCACGACCACCTTCGAGGACGGCGGCACGGTTGATACCGACCTGGTGATGATCTATTCGGTCAACGATGCCGGCCTCGTACAGTCGATGCGCGCCTACTGGGAGCCCGAGCGCGCGATGGCGACCTACCGCAAGGGCTAAGCGTCAGGACTGTGCAGCCACGGGCACACCTCGTCGCGTACGCGCAGCATGGCGCGGTCCGCTTCGCGCAGCACGGGGTGCAGTCGCCAGCCTGGCTTCGGTTCGACGACGGGCACCACCGGCCCCTGCTCAGGACCGAGGGTCAGGTCGATCTCGACGTCGTACCCACCGCTGCCGTTGGTCTGCAATGTGAGCCGACCCAGGTGCTCAAGCATCTTCAGTGATGCCGGATTGTCGGAGGACACCTCGGTCAAGATGCGCGTGACTCCGGGCGGCCGCTGGCGCATCAGTACGGGGAGCAGTGACGACGCGACCCCGCGGCCCTGCCAGGAGTCCTTCACCGTCACGGCCAGGTCCGCCGCATCGGGCAGGTCGGGATAGCGCACGATCCGACCGATGGCGACAGGGACGTACGCATCGCCGTCCTCGGCGAACATCACCAGCGCCACGTGGTTGACGCCGTCGACTTCGTCGACAAGTTGCGTGAGCATCGCGTCGGTCAGATGCATGACAGGAGCCAGGAAACGCTTGCGGCGCGATTCTTCGGAGAGTGTCTCGAACTCCCGCGCGAGAGCTTCACGGTCGGTGGGCAGCAGGGGCCAGACCCAGGCGTCGGTGCCGTCGCGAAGTCTCGCCTCGGTGACCGGGTGTTCGTACCCCTCGTCGTAGTTACTCATCGCCGTGCCTCGCGATCCACTCGACCAGCGGGCGCAGTGCCCGCCAGTCCCCACGGACGCGCTCGACCACCCCGGCGCCGATCGCGTCGGCCTCGAAGCCGTACGGCCTGCCGACGAAGAGTTGCTTGCGGCGCAACAGGTCCAGCCGTGGTGCGTCCTTGTCGAAGCCTCGGGGGGCTGTCTTGAGTTG
This sequence comes from Nocardioides sp., assembly GCA_037045645.1. Taxonomy (NCBI): domain Bacteria; kingdom Bacillati; phylum Actinomycetota; class Actinomycetes; order Propionibacteriales; family Nocardioidaceae; genus Nocardioides; species Nocardioides sp. The sequence continues at coordinate 156,267 of JBAOIH010000003.1, read as the reverse complement.
CTCGCCGCCGATCTCCCAGCCGTCTTCGGCGAATCCGGTGACCAGTGCCTCCAACTCCGGTCCGGTCTTGTCGTCGTTGATCGCCTCGCGGATCGCGAGCAGCCTCGGTCCGGTCGCCTCGTAGAAGCCCGCACCCACGCGTACGCCTTGTGCCGACAACTCGACGTAGTATCCGGTGGCCGGACCGATGCCGACGAAGGCTCCCTGATGGGTCTTGTACGGCGTCTTGTCCTTGGCGAAGCGCACGTCGCGGTAGGGCCGGAAGATCTTTGCTTGACCGAATTCGGGGGCCAGTTCAGCGGTCAGCGCCTTCATGGGGGCCGCGACGGCCTCCGTGTAGGTCGCCTTGTGTGCCTCCCAGAAGGTCTTGGAGTTGTCGACCTCGAGGTCGTCATAGAAGTCGAGGGCGGCGGTGGGGAAGCCGGTGAAGGTCACGCCCGTGAGCCTACGCAGGAACTGTCACAGGGTGGCGAAAACCTGCACGTCACCTTGGTCACCAAAGGACGTCAGTGTGATCGTGTCGCCTCCACAGCGTGGGGCGCTGAGGAAGGCGTTGCCGCGGGATTGGGACTCGTACACGATCTCGAAACCGGCGGCATCCGTGAAGCGCATCAGTCGGGCCGGTTGGTCGGAGCCCTGCGGGTCGCGTACCCAATAGGCGGCACCGGCGCAGTAGGTGAGGGTGCCGGAGGTCCCTGGTCCGAGGTCGTACGACGAGTCGGCGCCGTTGGCATAGACGCGGGCTGCATCCATCTCGTTGTCCTTGGGGATCTCACTCCAGACGTTGAGCGACTCGAACGGCACGAACTCCCAGGCCTTGCACTTCGTCGGACCGTCGATGGCGGTGAAGTCGTCGCCGATCATTCCCACCTGGCGACACGAGGGACGTGAGTCGTCGAACTCCATCAGCGCAGTGCCGGTTGGGGTGACGCGGATGTTGTTGAAGCCGTGCCGCTCACCGGCGCACCAGGCGACGCCGGGTTCGCTGCCTTGGAGATCGGCCGTGGCCAGACAGTACGCGCCGTCCTGGACGGTGGGGTAGGCCAGCGTCGAGCCCGAGAGATCCCAGTCGCCACCAGAGGCCGGAGCCAGATCCGACTTCGCGGTGATCTTGGAGACGGTGCCGCTCGCCAGGTCAACGATGGTCGCCTCGGCTGGCTTCTCCTCAAGGGTGTCGGTGAGCACGACCACCGCGTAGTGGTTGGTGCCGTCGGTGGAGAGCAGGCCCTCCTTGATGCGGTAGCGCTTCGTGCCGGCGAACGTACGCGGCTCGGGACCGTCCAGGGTGGCCAGACTGCCCTCCTCGTCGACCGTCAGCGTCCAAGGGCCGCTCTTGGTGACGCGCTGCTTGACGTCGACACCGGTGTCTTGCCACTGCAGCAGTGCCAGGGTGGGATCGGCGCCGGCTCCGGTGGTGGCGTCGGTCGTCGGCTCGGTGGGCTGAGTCGTCGGCGTCGTGGTCTCGGTGGTGGGCGTGGACTCGGTCGGCGCCGAACTCGTGCTCGGGTCCGTGGGCTCGGGCTCGTCGGTGCCGCAACCCGCGAATCCGAGCGTGGCCACCAGGAGCAGTGCGGCGTACGACTTCTTCATCTCACACCCCGATGTTGTGCTGGAAGTGGGCCAGGTTGGCACGGTAACTCTTGTACGCGTTGCGCCATTGGACCCGCTCGATGAACGGCTCGGACGGGTCGAAGCGCTGCTGATTCCACGGCTCGAAGTAGCCGAGTTTCTCGGTCTTGCCCTCGCGCTGCCGGTAGCCGCGCCCGACCTGGAAATGGCCGCTGGCGTCGTCGTCGAGGTAGGGGTAGTACTCCTTGCGCAGCACCGGGTGGAGCAGGACGGGTGCGCGGTAGTCGGTGATGTGCCGCATGATCAGCAGCATCCACTCGTCATAGGTGAAGTCGGAGATGTCGAGCGTGACGTACGGGCCGGCGTACTCCGGCTTGTCCCAGCCCGTATGGCGGTTGATCACGCTGACGATGTCGGTGATCGACGAGCCGCTGCGGGTGGTGCCGATCCTGTCGGCCCAGTGCGCCTGGCCCTTGTCCACCTGCTTCCACCCCCAGGCGATCATCTGCATCGAGGTCGGGCCGCACCAATAGGTGGTCTCCTGCTCGGCTACCTGGTCGTTCTTCAGCACCTTGTCGCGCAGCGGATAGTCGGGTTTGGTCTTGGTGATGGTGGTGGGTGTCGCGGTGGCGGTCACGGCGGCGGTGGTCGTGGCGCTCGGGCTCACGCTCGGGCTGGTGGTGCCGGCGGCCAGGCGGGCACCTGCGGTCTCGCGAGCCTCGGGGTGGCGGTCTAGGAAACCCTTGGGCAGGCGCTCGCCGAGGATCTCGTGGCGCAGCAGCCAGACCTTGGCGACCGAGCGAGCGGCCTGGGTGAGTTCGGCGCGGTCTTGCGCAGCGCGCTGCTCGGCGGGAGCGGCAGCAACCCGGGCGGCTTCGGCGAGTGGGTCGAGGTCGCCGGTGGTCTCCGGCTGACCCTTGCCGCGCGCGGCGATCTCGCGGGCTGCGATGGTCGTACGTGCCTGGACCTGTGCTTGGGTCTGACTGGTCCAACCGGTGCCGAGGCAATAACGCAAGCCCTCGAAGTCGGCACAGCGTGTGGTGCGGGCGACCAGATCAGCAGGCAGCATCTTGGCGGCCGTACGCGCGTTGATCTCGCCCTGCGCTTCGCCCTCGCCGACGACTCGGTCGATCTCGGCCTGCATCTGCGTGCTGATCGCGCCGTACCCGGTTGCGTTGGCGGGTCGCGGCCGGTTGCCCGCTTGCTCGAGGCTGCCTTCGTCGTTGCCGCCCTTGGGAAGGAATGGCGTGATCGCCAGCAGCAGGAGGAGCGCGCCGAGCCCGATCAGGACGGCGCGATTGCGAAACGGGTGCTTCGGACCACTTTGGGGCGCGTGCGTGGGGTCGAGCGGTGATGGCGCGTGGCCAGAAGACATGCGGGAACCTCGCCGATGGGGAAGGAATCGGACACCCCAGGGTGCGCTCTTTTCACTTCAGGCGCAACTTTCACATCCGTCACAGTGGTGAGCCGGGCCGACCGGAGGTGCTGCGCCCTCTCTTCGCGTTGACCGTCGTACGGCGGTTCGGTTCGAGGATCAGCTGGCGGGGCTTGGTGGGCACAGGTGTCTCCTGAGAAGACGACCTGGCTGGGTCAGGCAGAGGGTGGATACGCCTTGGCCAGCGTGGTGACAAACACCTGGGCGACGATGTCCTGTTTGCCTGTGATCCACGTGTCTCGGATGGCGTCAACAAGATCTGGCGGCAGCGGAACGCCTTGCGCAACCACGAACTCCGCTGCGGCGTAATCCACACCGGCCTCGAGGTAACTCCGGACAAACGCCAATTCGTCGGAACGGAGGTGTCGGCGAGCAATAGCCACACACTGAGTGGCGAGCGCGTGCTCATCCATGTGGCGATTCTCCTCAGGATGCCGCCACGGGGGGCGCTTGACGTTGGGGCGACCTCGTCGGGCGACAGTTCCACGCTGGTCGACACCTGCGTGCCGGTGTTGCCCTGCCGGTCCCGCAGGTGGGGCCGATGGCGGGCTGGAGCCCGGCCGCGATCAACTCGTCAGCGTGGGCTTCGAAGTCCTCCTTGGAGGACCCGCGCAGCAGGGACGCGGTCAACCCCTTGGCCCTGGCCACTTCGTCACGCACCTTGAGCTGTTCGGCCCGGGCGTCGTGCTCGTCGAACCGCTTCGCCTTGTCCTGCAACGCGGTGAGTTGCTCGGCCGGGGTGATGGCGGCCTTGAGCTTGGCGACCTGGTCCTTCTGCGCGGCCAGGGTCTTCACCAGGGGGTGATCGTCAGGCAGCGTGATCGGGTTGCTGTTGTTGCTGGTGTCCGGCGCTTCGTCGGTCATTGAGTTCCTCCCGTTTCGGGTGCGAAGGGTCGACCGCTACGGCCGTTTGTCGTGCGGGTGCCGCCCGACCATCGAGAACAAAGGAAGGTCGGGAAGAGGTGAGAGAAATGACGAACACCCCGCCATTGACGGGGTGTTGCGGACCTTGAGCCAAAACTAAGTCAGGACTGGCTGAGATCGCAGCAAGTCATTGATTACCTCGACAATCGCTGGATCACAAAGTTCCTGGGCTGCAGTCACGAAGTCTGCTGGAAGCGTGAGTCCGTGGAGGATGGCGTCTTCGATTCCCAGTTTGATCGCGAGATCTGGCTCGCCCACGTCAACGAATTCCCGACTCCACCCACGCTGTTCAACGGTTCGCACGGCGAAGGTCAGCTCGATCAGAAGCTTCCGCGAGTGCGTATTCATCCATGCTCGACATCATACTGCTGGGCCATTGAGCGGGTAGGCCGTCAGGACGTATCGACTGCCGCCCCGTTCGATGATCACCACTCGGATCAGGCGCCGGCGCCACAGCCTGTGGTGCCGCCATGTGCGGTGTCCCTGTGCCACGCCAGGCGCTTGAAGGGTGTGAGCTACCGCGGACATGACGTCTCGTGGGTCACCGTCAAAGTAGGTGTGGTCCGCTCTCTCGCCGGGGCCGTATGCGTAGTGCGGGGCGAGATGCGAGTGGCCCCCCTTGCCGCGACTTGTGCCGTGCAGAATGTAGGACCAGCGCTCAGGGGAGATTGCGTCAATATCGGCAGGCCACGTGGTCGGGGTTGGCACCTTGAAGAGTGGGAGGTCCTCGACGGGCTGCAGTTTCCCCCTGGGGCCAGTTGCCTTGTGTCGACGCCACGTGAGCATGGGTCCGAGTTCGCCGTGGTCGCGGATCAGGATGTCCTGGTGGTCCACGACCTGGCCGTCTGGCATCGTCACGGCGCGACCCGCGCGGTTGGCGTCGCCGAACTTGTCGCCCACCTCGTAATGCATCTGTTCGAAGAGTTCGGCGTTGAGGACCTCGCCGGGGGTCGATGTCACCGAGGATTGGTGCGACCGAGCAGTCGCAACCTGGCTGCATCGGGGAGAGGACGCCCACGCGGTAACACTGAGTGGAGGCCGCCACACATAGCGCGCAGTTCTCGGCGCCGGTGAGTGCGCACGCGGTCATTGGTGATGGACGCCAGCGGTAGCGAGTTGAGGTCGCTGTAGTAGCGGCGCTGCAGGGACTCGTAGTCGCCCAGCGTGCCCGGAGTGACGTCAGTGAGCCCCTGAAGGTACCGGTCGAATCAGGTGGCGAAGGTGGTCGTTGCACCTGGCGATCCGGCACGGCGTTGGTCGAGCCAGTCAACGCGTGGGTGAGTGATGGTGCCGTCTTTGCCCTTGTTCTCGACGATCTTGCGCACACCGTACGCCCGATTCTTAGCCGTTCCCCGTGTTGGAAAGGGTACGTGGCACTTCCGACAGAAGGCGGGAAACCGTCTCTGACCTGGAGTTTGACCGTGGAGCGGATGACGAGACTCGAACTCGCGACATCGACCTTGGGAAGGTCGCGCTCTACCAACTGAGCTACATCCGCATACCGGTGAGACCGGCAGCCGGAATGGTAGCAACCAGGACTCGTCCGCGGCTCAACGCCCCGGAATCCGCGGTCAACGCTGGGGGCGGGTGAGGGTCGGGTGCTTGGGCGGCAGGCCGTCGCCGCTGGATCGGCCGGTGACGCGGCGGTGGATCCAGGGGCCGAGGTATTCGCGACTCCACTGGGCGTTGGCCCGCCAACGTTCGCGCCGACCGAGGACCGGAAGCTTGTGGCGTTCGGCGTGCTCGGGCTCGTGGGGGAGATCCAGGGCCTGGAGTACGGCGTGGGCGATGTGGCGGTGACCCGCGGCATTGAGGTGCATCCGGTCCTCGTCGAAGACCTCGGCCACGTCCTCGTCGCGCATCCGCCACATGTCGACCAGAGTCACGCCCCGCGAATCCGCGATCTCGCGGACGAACTCGTTGAACAGCGCGAAGCGACCCCGGATGGGTCCGTAGATCCCACCCGGGCCTGGGTCGAAGACGGTGAACATCACCACGTGGGCACCGGTCGTACGCAGTCTCGCGATCGCGTCGTCGTACGAGCGAGCCAGTGCGTCGACGTCGATGCGCGGGCGCAGAATGTCGTTGCCTCCGCCGTGGATGGTGATCAGATCCGGCTTCATCGCGATGGCAGGTTCGATCTGCTCCTCGATGATCTGAGGCAGCTTGCGACCGCGGATCGCGAGATTGGCGTACGTGAAATCGGGGTCGTGCTGCGCCATCGTCTCGGCAACCCGGTCGGCCCAACCGCGTACGCCATTGGGGCGCTGGGGATCCGGGTCGCCGACGCCCTCGGTGAAGGAGTCGCCCAAGGCGACAAAGCGTTGGTACGCCATCAGATGCCGGTGCGGTGGAAGCTCTGGAACGACCGCGACGGCGTCGGGCCACGCTGGCCCTGATAGCGCGAGCCATATTTCGCGGAGCCGTATGGATTCTGCGACGGCGACGACAATTTGAAGAAGCAGAACTGGCCGATCTTCATGCCCGGATAGAGCTTGATCGGCAGGGTTGCGACGTTGGCAAGCTCGAGCGTGACGTGCCCGGAGAAGCCCGGGTCGACGAAGCCGGCGGTGGCGTGGGTGAGCAGGCCGAGACGGCCGAGCGACGACTTGCCTTCGACGCGCGCGGCCAGGTCGTCGGGCAGTGTGATGACCTCGAACGTGGAGCCGAGGACGAACTCGCCCGGGTGCAGGATGAACGGCTCGTCGCCCTCGGGCTCGACCTCGCGGGTCAGGTCCGACTGGTCGACCGCGGGGTCGATGTGCGGATAGCGGTGGTTCTCGAAGACGCGGAAGAAGCGGTCGAGGCGGACGTCCACCGACGACGGCTGCAGCATCTCGTCGTCCCAGGGATCCAGCACGATGCGGCCGGCGTCGAGCTCGGCGAGGATGTCGCGGTCGGAGAGCAGCACGGCGACAACTTACCCGCCGCAGGCGGGGTCGAGCGGACAAAGCGGGTGTCTAGTCGGGCCGGGGTAGCCCCGACGCGGGGCCGGTGGCCGTGGCAGGGGCCGATCCCCGCGAAACCGAATAACCAAACGCCCGACTTGCGAATATCCACCCGAGTGTTGTTAGGGTCGGCTTAGTTAGGGAACCCTAAGACGAAAGTTCGGCTGATGAATCGCACCTTCAAGACGCTCACCGCGTCCCTCCTGCTCCTCGGCGCCACGGCGTGCAGCACCGGCTCGACCGACGCCACGGACGGCACCCCCGGCGCCACGACCACCACGAAGGCCGAAGCCAACGCGTTCCCGGTCACGATCGAGCACGCCTTCGGCGCGACCACGATCGAGGAGGAGCCCGTACGCGTGGCCACGGTCGGCTGGACCGACCAGGATCACGTGCTCGCCCTCGGAGTCGTCCCCGTCGGTGCCACCAAGATCACCTGGGGTGGCAACGCCGACGGGTCCAGCGACTGGTTCGACGCCAAACTGGAGGAGATCGGCGGCGAGGCGCCCGTACGTTATGACGACACCGACGGCCTGCCGATCGACGAGATCGCCAAGCTCGAGCCGGACGTCGTACTCGCCACCAACTCCGGGCTCACGCAGGCCGACTATGACAAGCTTCTCGAAGTTCACCAAGGTCGTCGCGTTCCCCGAGCACCCCTGGGTGACCGACTGGCAGGACTCGCTGGAGATGGTGGGCGAGGCGCTCGGCCGTGAAGAGCAGGCAGAGACGCTGGAGGACCAGGTCGAGGCACAGATCGACCAGGCCAAGTCAGACAACCCCCAGCTCGAGGACAAGGAGCTGATCTACGGCTACCTCACGCCCACCGACCTCTCGCAGATCGGGATCTATTCCGAGGAGGACCCGCGCGTCGCGCTGTGGGACGACTTCGGGCTTGAGGACGCCGAATCGGTCGACGGGATCGTCGAGGACGGGCAGTTCTACGGGATGGTCTCCGCCGAGCGGGCCAACGAGTTGACGTCCGACGTGTTCTTCACCTGGGTGGAGAACGAGGCCGACGTCGAGACGATCACCTCCGACAGACTGCTCGGCCAGATCCCGGCCGTGAAGTCGGGCAACGCCTACTTCGAGAGCGACAAGCAACTCGCCTCGGCCTCCACCAACCCGACGCCGCTGTCGATCCCGGTGATCATCAGCGACGTACTGCCCAAGGTCGTGAAGGCGATCGACGGCAACTGATGCCTTCGCTCGTACGCACTCGAGACGCCGCGGTCGCCACGCCGCGGCGTCTCGCGTGGCCGGTCACCGTCGTTAGCTGGGGGGCGACGGTGACCGTTGCGGTGGCCGTGTCGATGCTGGTGGGCGCGCGTGCGATCCCGTTCGACGCCTTGACCGACTCGGCGCACCCGCTGCACGCAGTCGCGCAGGCGCGCTGGGAGCGTACGGCTCTCGCGCTCGCCGTCGGCGCTGCGCTCGGACTGGCCGGCGCCCTGATGCAAGGACTCACCCGCAACCCGCTGGCCGACCCCGGCATCCTCGGCGTCAACGCCGGGGCGACCTTCTCGATGGTGGTCGGCATGTCCGTCTTGGGGCTGTCCTCGCTGCACGAGTTCCTGCCGATGGCCTTCCTCGGCGCCGCGGTCGCCGCGATCCTCGTCCACGTCATCGCCTCGCTGGGCCGTGGCGGCGCTACGCCCATGAAACTCGTGGTCACCGGCGCCGCGCTCACCGCAGGATTGACCAGTTGGACCTCGGGGCTGCTGCTGACCGATCAGCGCACGATGGAGTCGTTTCGCTACTGGCAGGTCGGCACGGTTGCCGGTCGCGGCTTCGACGTCCTCACCACCGGCCTGCCCTTCCTCGCGGTCGGGACGGCTTTGGCCCTCGCGGGTGCCCGACTGCTCAACATGCTCGCGCTCGGCGATGACCTCGCCCGTGGGCTGGGCAGGCGTACGACGCTCGACCGGATCGTGGTGTCGGTCGCCATCGTGTTGCTGGCTGGCACGGCCACCGCGATGGCCGGCCCGATCGCGTTCGTCGGTCTCGTGGTGCCGCACGTCGTACGCGGGTTCGTCGGTCCGGACTATGCGCGCATCCTGCCGCTGTCGGCGGTCGCCGGAAGCTTCGCTGGTCGTGCTGGCGGACACGCTGGGACGCGTCATGTTGCCGCCCTCGGAGGTCCAGGTCGGCGTGATGGCTGCGGTGCTCGGCGTGCCCGTCTTCCTGGCGCTGATCAGGCGTACGGGGAGCGGGCTGTGATCGAGACTCTGGAACAGCCCGTGACACGGGTGAGTGCCGACCCCGAAGCCGTACGCCGAGCCCGTCGCGCGCCGCGACGTCGTACGCGCGTGTTGTTGTCGGCTCTCGCGCTCGCCGTTTTCGCGGCGTTCGTCGTCCGAGTCCTGCTGGGTGACTACACGATCACGATCCCGGACTTCTTTCGGATCCTCTTCGGGGCCGACATCCCGGGCGCGACCTACATCCTGATGGAGTCCAAGCTTCCGCGCGCCGTGCTCGCGGTGCTGGTCGGACTCGCCTTCGGCATCGGTGGCGCGATCTTCCAGACGACCCTGCGCAACCCGCTCGCCAGCCCCGACATCATCGGCGTCAGCCTCGGCGCCAGCGCGGCGGCGGTCTGGGCGATCGCGATCGTCGGCTGGCGTGGCTGGAACGTGTCGGTGGTGGCCGTCCTGGGCGCCCTGGCGGTTGCTGCGGTCGTACGCCTCCTCGCCGGTCGCCGGGGTGGCTTCCGGCTCGTGCTGGCCGGGGTCGGGATGGCGGCGGCGATGCACTCGGTGATCCAGTACGTCTTCACGCGGGTCGACGAGTGGGACATCCAGTTGGTCCTGCGTTGGCTCACCGGCAGCGTCAACGGCCTGACCTGGTCGGTCATCGGGGTGCTGGCTCTCGCGCTGCTCGTGCTGCTGCCGATCGTGTGGTGGCTGGCCCGTGCCCTGCCCGTGACCGAGCTCGGAGACGACACCGCGGCCGGGCTCGGCGTGGGTCCGGGTCGTACCGATGCGTTGCTCTTCGTCGGCGTCCTGCTGGTGGCGGTCGCAGTGGCCGCGGCCGGTCCGGTCGCCTTCGTCGCGTTCCTGGCCGGCCCGCTCGCGCGGGCGCTCAACCGCGGGCGTACGACCCTGCTCGGTGCCGGGCTCGTGGGCGCGCTGATCGTGGTGACGGGCGACTACGTCGCGGCGTACGCCATCCCCGACACCAACCTGCCCGTCGGCGTGATCACCGGCGCGATAGGCGCGCCGTTCCTGCTGTGGCTGATCGGAAGGAGGACGAGATGACCGTCCTGATGGCTTCACATGTCTCGTTGGGCTATGGGGATCGGGTGATCGTCGACGACCTGAGCACGCAGATCCCCACTGGTCGGATCAGTGTCGTGGTCGGCGCGAACGCGTGCGGCAAGTCGACCTTGCTGCGCGGGATGGCCCGGCTGCTCAAGCCCACGTCGGGTGCGGTGCTGTTGAACGGGTCGCAGATCCACCGGTTGCCGACCAAGCAGGTGGCGCGTCGTCTCGGGCTGCTGCCGCAGAACCCCATCGCTCCCGAGGGGGTCACGGTCGTCGACCTGGTCAGCCGGGGTCGCCACCCCCATCACGGCGCCTTCCAGCGCTGGACCTCCCGCGACGACGAGATCGTCGCCGAGGCGCTGGCGCTGACCGACACCGCGTCGCTGGCCAGTCGTGTCGTGGACGAACTCTCCGGTGGCCAACGGCAACGGGTCTGGATCGCGATGGCCCTGGCCCAGCAGACCGAACTCCTGCTGCTCGACGAACCGACCACCTATCTCGATGTCGCGCACCAGATCGAGATGCTCGACCTGCTCGCCGACCTCAACGCGACCCGGCGTACGACCGTCGTGATGGTGCTGCACGAACTCAATCTCGCCGCACGCTATGCCCATCACCTGCTCGCGATGAAGGACGGCCGACTCGTCGCAGCCGGACCTCCGGCCGCGGTGGTGACCGAGGCGTTGGTGCTGGACGTCTTCGGCCTGCGCTCGCGGGTCGTCCCGGATCCGGTCACGGGCACGCCGCTCGTGGTCCCGATCGGCCGCTTCTCAGGAGGAGAATCATGACCGTCGCCGCCCCTTCGTCCCTGCCGATGGTGCTCACGGAGGTCGAGGTGACCGCGGTGTCGCGGCTCTCGCCGTCGTTCGTACGAGTGACGCTGGCCGGTGCCGGGCTGGGTGATGTCGGTGTCGACGGCTCGTGGTGGGACCAGCGATTCAAGCTGATCGTGCCGGCATCGTCCGGCGCGCTGACCTCGGTGGCCGACGCCGACGAGACGTGGCTGTCGACGTGGCTGGAGCGTCCGGTGGAGGAGCGCGGCCACATGCGGACGTACACGATCCGCTCTCTCGTCGGCGCGGGTGACGACACCCGCCTCGTGGTCGACATCGTGGTGCACCCGGGCGCAGTTGGGCCGGGGTCTGACTGGGCTGCGTCGTGCTCCGTTGGCTCGCGGGCGGTGGCGCTGCTGCCGCGGCGGGGGCTCCCGTTCGGGGGGATCGAGTTCGCGCCACCTGCGGCCTCGCCTCTCCTGCTGGTGGGCGACGAGTCGGCCGTGCCGGCGATCTGCGCGATCGTGGAACAGTTGCCCGCTTCAGCTGTGGGGCGGGCGTTCCTCGAGGTGCCGACCGCCGAGGACGTGTTGCCGGTGACCGGCGAGTCCGGTGTCGAGGTGACGTGGTTGGTGCGTCAGTCCGGCGAGGTCGGCTCGGTCCTGCACCCCGAAGTGCTGGCCTACTTGGGGGCGGGTCCTCTGGCATTGGAAAGGCCAGTCGAGATCGATCCCGACCTGTGGGAGACGCCGGTGTGGTCGTCGTCGGGAGAGACGTTTTCGCCATCCCCGGCGCCGGACGGGTCGCTCTATGCCTGGATCGCGGGGGAGTCTGGGATGGTCACTGCGCTGCGTCGCCATCTCGTACGCGAACTCGGCTTCGATCGCAGTCAGGTGGCGTTCATGGGGTACTGGCGGCGCGGGGTCGCGATGCGCTCGTGAGCGCCGGCTTTGCCGGGGTCGAGCGGACCGGAGTCCGCTCAACCCCCGGAGGATCGGGGGCTTAGCGGACAAATCAGGTGCCTAGTCGGCCGATTCGGGGCGCCAGCCCGATGCCTCACTGGCTCAACAGAGGCTCCAGGAAGTCCCGGAGATTCTGGTCGTACGCATCCGGGTTGGTGTTCCACGCTCGGATGTGACCGGTGTCGGGGAGTTCGACGTACGTCACGTCTGGCGCCCGCTCTGCAAACTCGCGACTGGTCGCCACCGGCACGGTCACGTCGTCGGCGCCGTGGAACAGGAGCACAGGTGCAGTCACCCAGTTGGTGTCGGTCAGGTAGTCGGTCTCCTGCCACGGCACGTGATAGCGCAGCGACGCGATCCGCTTGGCGGTCCAGGTGATCGTGGGCGGCAGCTTCAGTCCGGCGGGCAGTGCGACTTGATCGGCGCCGTACTCCACCGTCCGCTCCAGGCTCAGTGCGGGCGAGTCGAGGACCACACCGCGTACGAAATCCGGGTCCTCGGTGTGACGCAGGTAGGACGCCACGATCGCACCGCCCATCGAAGAACCGATGAGTACGACCCCCTTCGCGCCCTCGTCGCGCGCGTGCTCGACCGCTGCGTCGAGGTCCGCCCACTCGGTGTCGCCGAACCAATACTTCGCACTCGGATCCGCTGGCTGGCCCTGGTCGTTGCGGTAGGCGATATCGAGCGTCGGCAGGCCAAGCGCCTGTGTGGTCTGCATGGTGCGGTAGCCCTCCGCCACAGTGCCACCACGGCCATGCACGAAGATCGCCCAGACGTCCTGGTCGCCGGGCGCGAACACGGCGCCGGTCTCGCCGAGCGGTGCGTCGTACGTGGTGAGTTCGGCACCCTCGGGCGGCGTGCCCTGGAAGGCGAAGAGGTCGATCGACACCTCTGTGCCCTCCTCGGGCAGGGTGCCGACGAGCACCTCGAAGCTCTTCGTGACCTGCTTGCCGTCAATCTCGGGAGCGCCGGTGATCTGGCCGTAGCCACCGTCCCACTCGACGCCGTACGTCCCCTGGCTCGCCAGGCTCTGATTCTGCGCGTCGTCGGTGCCTTCGGCGATGGTGATCTGGTTGGCGCCGATATTCGTGACTTCGTTGACCGCTTCCGGGGTCCAGGGGTCGACCTTCAGTGCGCCCGCGTTGATCTGGGTCGCGTAGTAGTAGCCGCCTGCCAGATTGAGTACGACGAACAGCGTCACCAAGAGCAGCAGGATGCGTCGCAGTCGCCTCATGGGTGAAGCATCCCTGTTCCTCGCCCACCTGTCGCGTTTGCTTTGCGGAAATGGGCTCGACCTGTCGTGTTTGCTCAGCGCTGTGACACGGGGCCGACGCAAACGCGACAGGTCGAGATGTGTGCCTGGAGCAGATGCGACAGGTCGATGCTCAGAGGTCGAACAGCGAGCTGGCTCCCGAGATGTCGGCGTCCTTGCGCGGGGTGTGCCCCGGCTCGGAGTCGTTCGACGCGGCTGCCTCTGGCTCGGTCGGCGCGTCCTCGGAGTCCAGGATCGTCTCCGGGTCGCCGGGCTGGTCGCCTGGGGCGTCGGCGGTGGTTTCGAGACGGGCTTCGCCCTCCTCAACCACCGGCGTTGTGGGGCCCTCCTCAACCATCGGGGTGGTGGGGCTCTGGTCGGCCACCCCGGACGCCGGGGCACTCGTGGCCTCCGGGGCCTGAATGTCGAAGAGCGACACCCCCTCGGGGATCTCGGTCGCCGGTGTGTAACCACCCGACGCTGGGGCTGGGCTCACCTTTGAGTCTTCTGCGGACTCAGAGTGGAGCGTGGCCGGTGCGGGCGAACTCGGCGCATCCTCGGAGTCGAGGATCGTCTCCGGGTCCCCGGGTTGGTCGCCTGGGGCGTCGGCGGTGGTTTCGAGATGGGCTTCGCGCTCCTCAACCACCGGAGCCGGGGCCTCGTCGAGGACGGGGGCCGTGGGGGCCTCAATGTCGAAGAGTGACCCGCCCTCGGGGATGGTCGTAGCCGGCGTCACGCTCTCGGCGGCTTGGGCCGGCTGCTCAGCAGCCGGAGCCTGGGTTTCGAGACGGGCTTCGCCCTCCTCAACCACCGGTGCGGCGGGCGCATCCTCGACCGGGGCAGGGGCCGGCTGTGTCGGGATGTCGAAGAGGGAGCCTCCGGAGCCGAGGTCGGCGGTGGGCTTGGCAGTGGTTTCGAGACGGGCTTCGCCCTCCTCAACCACCGGGGCCTCGGTCGGGGCGACGTCGAAGAGCGAGCCGCCAGTGGTTTCGAGACGGGCTTCGCCCTCCTCAACCACCGGCGCTGGGGCCACGTCGAAGAGCGAGCCGCCCGAGCCGAGGTCTGCCGCGGGTGCGGCAGTGGTTTCGAGACGGGCTTCGCCCTCCTCAACCACCGGGGCCTCGGTCGGCGCCACGTCGAAGAGGGAGCCGCCTGCGGTTTCGAGACGGGCTTCGCCCTCCTCAACCACCGGTTGAGCGGCAGTGGTTTCGAGACGGGGTTCACCCTCCTCAACCACCGGGGCAACGGCGGGGCTCGCGGCGCGCTGGCGCGTCGCCGGGACGCCCTTGACCGACGCCAGCAGCATCTGGGCGACGTCGAGCACCTCGACCTCTTCGCGGGCGTTGCCTGCCGACTGCTCCGAGGTCAGACCATCCGACAGCATCACGCGGCAGAACGGGCAGCCGACGGCGATCTGGTCGGCACCGGTGGCAACTGCCTCACGCGTGCGGTTCTCGTTGATCCGCGACCCGATGGTCTCTTCCATCCACATCCGCGCACCGCCGGCGCCGCAGCAGAAGGACCGCTCACCAGAGCGCTCCATCTCCACGTACGAGGCGCCCGGCAAGACTTGCAGCAGTTCGCGCGGGGGCTCGTACACCTTGTTGTGGCGGCCGATGTAGCACGGGTCGTGGTAAGTGATCGAGCGCTTCGCCGCGCCCGGGCCGGTCGCGACCGGGGTCAGCTTGCCCTCGCGTACGAGCCGGTTGAGCAACTGGGTGTGGTGGGTGACTTCGAGCTCGATCCCGAATTCCTTGTATTCGTTCTTGAGCGTGTTGAAGCAGTGCGCGCAGGTCGAGACGACCTTCTTGACCTTGTATTCCTTGAAGGTCTCGATGTTCTGCTGCGCCAGTCCCTGGAACAAGAACTCGTTGCCCGCACGACGAGCCGAGTCACCCGTACATGTCTCACCGTTCCCGAGCACACCGAAGGAGACGCCGGCGATGTTGAGCAGTTCTGCGACGGCGCGCGTGGTCTTCATGGCGCGGTCTTCGTACGCTCCCGCGCAGCCGACCCAGAACAGCCAGTCGACGGACTCGAGCGACTCGAGGTCCTCGCCCACGACCGGCACCTCGAAGTCGAGGCCCTTGGCCCAGTCCATCCGCGCCGACGCGGACATGTTCCACGGGTTGCCCTTGGACTCCATGCCCTTGAAGAGCTGGTTGAGTTCGGCGGGGAAGTTGGACTCCACCAGCACCTGATAGCGCCGCATGTCGACGATGTGGTCGACGTGCTCGATGTCGACGGGGCACTGTTGCACGCACGCGCCACAGGTGACACACGACCACAACACGTCCGGGTCGATGATGCCGCCCGCAGTCGGCGCCCACGGGTCGCCCTCGGTCTCGCCGACGAGAGGACGTGAAGCCTCCTCGCGGGCCGGACCGTCGTACGACTCCCGAGCCGATTCGTCGCGCAGCAGATAGTCGCCAGAGCCGTACGCGTGGTCGCGCAGCGCCATGATCATCAGCTTGGGCGACAGCGGCTTCTCGGTGTTCCAGGCCGGGCACTGGCTCTGGCAACGCCCGCACTCGGTGCAGGAGTACATGTCGAGTAGGCCCTTCCAGGAGAAGTCCTGGATCGACCCGACGCCCAGCGTGGTCTCCTCGTGCATCTCCTCGATGTCGTCGAGGGTGACGGGCTTGCCTTCGGCCATCAGCGGCTTGGCGGCACCGAGCGCGATCGGCTGGCGCTTGAACAGCACGTTGAGGGGAGCCACGAGCACGTGCAGGTGCTTGGAGTGCACGACCTCGACCAGGAACACGAGCATCACCAGCAGGTGCAGGATCAGACCGCCGCCCTCGAGGAACTCCAAAGTGCGGGGGGAGAGGCCCTCAAGCAGGGCGCCGACGCCGTTGGAGACGTACGCACCGGGGTTGTGGAAGTTGTCCAGCGCCTCGGCAGCACCGCGGAAGAGGAACAGCGTCCAGACCACGCAGAAGATGAAGAACAGCACGAGGTACGCGCCGAACTCGTGCGAGCCCTTGAAGCGTGACTTGCGACCGAGTTTGGCCGGGGCGTTCTTCATCCGGATCCACCAGAACACCACGATCGAGACCAGCACGAGCAGCGCGATCGTGTCCTGGGCGAAGCCGAGGATCCACCAGTCGCCGATGACCGGGATCGCCCACGACCAATTGCGGCTGATCAGGATGCCGTACGCCTCGACGTACACCGTGCCGAGGATCACGAACGCCCAGAACGTGAAGAAGTGCGCCAGACCGGGCACCGTCCACTTCAGCAGTCGCCGCTGCCCGAAGACCTCAGTCAATACCGACTTCACGCCCTCGCCCGCGCTGGCGAAGCGGTCGGGCGCGGGCTGGGCGCTGCGCGCCAGCCGGAATAGGAACCACAGTCGGCGTGCCACGATGGGCAGCGCGATCAGGTGGATCAGCAGGGCGATGATCAGGACCCATTTCACGGCAGGACTCCTCAAGCAAAGCCGGCGTCGCCCGCGCGCGCGGACGGTCACCGAGACACGTGGCGCTGACACTACGCGGGGTCGCGCGGCGCCGCAGCCGACGGGGACGTGAGAAATGCTACCCAGCGGTAGCCGTCAGCGGATCCGGACCACCTTGCGCACCTTCCCGGCCGTCCCGAACCGCACCTTCGCCCGGCCCTGAGTCGTGCAATAGGTGTACGTCGCGCCGAGGCGGCGATAGGGCTGTCCGACCGCGCGCAGCACGTCGGTCGTACGCATTCCCGCGCGCACTGCACGAGTGAACGCCCGCGGCGAACGCTGCAGCGACGGATTGCGGCACGAGTCCGGTTTGATGCCCTGGGCGCGCTCCCAGGTCTGGAGGTACGCCTCGGCGCCGCGCGCCAGGTCGGCGGCGATCTTCGGCCCGTCGCCCGCGCCCGCGACGTGCTGCACGTCGCGGATCCAGTCGGGGTAGAGCCCGTAGTGCGCGACGCCGTCCGTATTGATGTCCCAGGTGCGCTCGCCGGCGTGGTTGCGGTCGACGGTGACGCCCCCGAGGCCGGTGAAGGGGTACGTCACCGGGTCGGGCGCACCGGCTCCGCGCGGATCACCCTGCGCGCCGAGGCCGTTGATGTCGGCACCGAAGCCCATCCCGAAGTAGTAGCGCGAGTCGGCCCAGGTCAGGTGGCGGCGCCACTTCTCCACGAAGCCGGCCGAGTCACCGGCGTACGGCGCGACGAACCCGCCGAGCGCATAGATGCGGGGGTACGCATCCGGCGTCGACCACGAGTGCGAGGACAAGATGCCCGAATAGCCCAACGCCTCGACCTGGTCCAAGGCGGCGTTGCGCGCCTTCCACGACATGTGATCGGGATCGAACATCATCTTGCGTTGCGCCAGACGATTGATCAGATGCTTGCCGAGCGTCGTCAGCCCGCGCTGGTTGCAGTGCTGGGGCGGGCCGTAGAGCGGCAGGGCGGGCAAGGCGTTGAGGCCCGCGATCGTGGCGATCGCGCCGAAGAGCGCGTCCTGCTGCTGGGCGTCGATCGGGACCGACGTCAGTTGGGTCTTGTCCGCCGACTCGCCGTCGGCAGGAGCGCAGTGCAACATATTCCAGTACGACCCGGTCTCCAAGAAGTTGGCCGAGTTCACGGCCACGCCGACCGCACCTTCGTCGCCGGCCACACCCGACAGGGCGTTGTCGAACTTGTTGACCAGCTCCATCTGGCGTACGCCCCAGCCGTGCACCTTGGCCAGCTGAGCGTCGATCTGCTCGGGGCTGCAGGCGGGCACGTCGAGCTTCATCGTGCAGCCGAACGGGATCGAGGTCTCGATGCCCAAGATCACGGCGAGCTTGCCGTCGTTGATGACTCGCCGTGCCTCAAAGGGGTTCTTCACGATCCGGAAGAAGCCCTGGCCCGGCCCGCCATATTGCGCGTCGATGTAGTCCTGCAAGGCGTACGTCGCCTTGGCCTCGCGCTCCATCGTGTCCATGTCGTCGCAGGTGACGTCCTTCAGATCACGCTTGAAGGGATAGAGCCGGCAGAGCTGGTTGTTCTCGACGAGCAGGTTGACGAACAGCCGCTGCCCGCCGAGCCAGGCGCGCTCCAACCACTTCCAATAGGTGCCCTCGTGGGTCAACGAGTCAGGTGCGGGCCAGTCCTTGAAGGTGGGCCAACCCGTGGGGTCATGCGAAGGCCTGCCCGACAGCACGGACTCCAACGGGTTGACGCCAGTCATGTGGTCGGCGCAGTCCTGGAGTGCGTACGCCACGCCATAGCGGTGCCAGGGCCGACCGCAGTGCGCACCACCCAGGAACTCGTACGCCATCAGGTGCGTGTGGGCATCGGCATAGCCGGTGACCTCCTGGAAGGCCGTCTTCCCGCGAAACGGCGACCCGGTCACGTTGGTCTCGGCCTCGGGGTAGGGCGTGCAGCCGCTGCGCTCGACCAACCGGAAGGGGGTGCCGGTCGGCCCGGTGGAGAGGTTGCCTTCGGTCAAGGTCAGAGCCCGGTTGCCGCTGGTGAGCGTGAACAGCCGCTTGCCCGCGCGGCGTACGACCCACTCGCCGGCGGGACTGGGGCTCGGTGCGTTCGTGACGCCGGTCGCGGTCGCGCTCAGGAACGTCCGGTCGGCGCGGTAGAGCAGGTAGATGCCGAGGTCGGTCGCCTGGAAGTGGAAGTCGTCGGCGATCGGGTCGCCGTTCTTTGACGCCAGCGTGTAGCAGCCACCCGCGGCTTCATAACGGGTGCGGGCGGTGCGCACCTTCGTTACGACGTCGCCTGCGGTGGCCACCTGGCTCTCGACCTGTGGTGCTCGCGTGGAGCGTTGCGTCGAGACGTACGCCCGCCGCTGCCGCGCCTGCTCGGGGGTCGTCGGGTCGTCGGCCTCGCCGTCTGCCTCGCCGGAGCGGGAGACCGCGTTCTTGGTCTTGGCGTCGCCGAGCGTCGCGTCGCGTACGGCACGGCGTTGGTCCACGGTGTCGCGGAAGACGACGGCCTCGGCCTCGGTCTCCTCGGACGGATTCACCACCACCGCGCCCGCGACCAGGATTCCCCCGACGCCGAGCGCCAGCCCGAGATGACGTACCCACTCGTTGCCCATGCGGGTTCAACGAGAGCGGCGCCGCGAGGTCACTCGACTAACTGCGGTGACGGTCGTCGGTGTCGTCGTAGCGGGAGTCGTTGCCCGTGTCGGCCGGTCGGTCAGTCGTCGTCGTGTCTTGCGCTCCCGGGGTGGTGGGGGAGTAGTCACGCGCCGAGGTGTCGACGTCGGGGTCGAGTTCGTCGGCGCGACGCAACTGCTCCTCTTGGCGAGCCTCTTCGTACGCGTGCCCCTGCTGGGCTTCCTGGGCGCGCGCCTCGGCCTGCTCGGCCTCGAGACGGGCACGATCGGCCTCCAACTGGCGCTCGCGCGCCTCCAGGTCGGCGTCGCGGACGGTGGTGCCGGTG
Source organism: Nocardioides sp. (assembly GCA_037045645.1). NCBI lineage: Bacteria > Bacillati > Actinomycetota > Actinomycetes > Propionibacteriales > Nocardioidaceae > Nocardioides > Nocardioides sp. The sequence goes on along the minus strand of JBAOIH010000003.1, from coordinate 136,766 downwards.
CCGACGTCGCGGCGCAACTCGTGGGCCTGCTCCCGGTGGGCCTCCGCCTGCTGGATCTTCTTGCGACCGGCGATGACAGCGCCGATGGCGACCGCCAGTGCGAGGACGACGAGCACGACGATGAGCACGATCACGGTGGATTGGGACATTCCACGACGCTAGAGCCTGGCTAGAAGCGCGGCCTCCCCCGCAGGGGTGGTGCTCACCCGGGGGGTGGCGGCGAGAAGTTCAAGGTGACCGGGCCGGATTTGTTCGACCAAACCTCGAACATCCAGGTAGCCAGGTCAGGGCCGATCAGCTGGGTCGTCCTGATGCCGCCCGGCGCGTTGGTCAGGCTCGGCAGCACGCTCGGGCAGAACTTCACGCAGTTCTCTCGCAGCGCACCCTCCGGCGCGCCGAAGACACCCCAGGCCGCGCCGTCGGGCAGTTGTGAATCATTCAGGCTGAGGGTGCTGCCGCGAGGGGCCGTGACTCGTACGACGGTGCTCCGCAGGCCGGTCAGTTGCAAGGGGATCGCGCCGGGGGCGGTCGCGTCGATCACGGTCGGTGTTTCCGCGAGCATGCGACCTCGCACCGACGGCGCGATCACGTGATAGGTGCCGGTGCTGGGCGCGATCCAACCGCCCGCGATCGGTCTTTCGACAGAACTGCCGTCAGGACCGGTCACCACGACGGGCGCCTCGTGGTTCAGCCAGAGATTCGGGGCGGCATCGATGATCCGTTGGCCGGCCTGGGCCGTGAAGGTGAGGTCGAGTTCGCGGCCCAAGATCTGGGCGCGATCGAGAGCTGTCGGCCGGTTGAGGGTGACCGGGACCGCAAAGGGGGTCGAGACTCTGAGGTCGACCCGGCCAGGCGACTTGGCCTGGAGCACGCTCAGCCGATAGCGGCCAGCGGGGAAGGTCGGCGCCATGAAGGTCATCACCTTCTGTTCCGGGATCCGCAGGATCGGACCCTGTGGTCCGTCCACCAGGATCCGCCACCCGCTGACACCGGTGTTGCGCGCGAACGTGTTGCGCAGCTCGGCCAGCGTCACTCGCTGGCCTTTGCGGACCCGGAACTGCAACACGGCCGCGGAGCCCGCGCCGTCGAGCCGCACCTTGGTGGCCGCCCCGTTGAGCGGCATCTTGGTGAACTTCGCCTTGGCGAGGGTGAGTCGGGGTTTCGTACGCGCGGTCAGGCAAGGCTTGTAGGCCACCTTGTACGTGCCGCTGCTCGGCAACCGGAAGAGCGGTGCCATCGGCTGCGGCGTCAGCCATTTCGACTTGCCGGCGGGGGTCGTGAAGATCCAGCTCGGGCAGGGCGCGCCCATGTCGCCCTGCTCCTGGTCGTCGAGTTGGACGAAGTCGCCCTTGGCGCCCTTGAACCGAACTGTGGTGACCTTGCCCGCACCTCGGGAGGCGACCGAGTCGCCGTACGACATCAGCGACGGCCCGGACGGTGCTGGTGCTGGGTCCTGATTCGGGGCGCAGGCCGTCACTGCTCCGGCAAGGAGCAGTCCCGTGGCGAGAGCCAGCCGCATTCTCGAAATATAGGGCAAACGCGGCGCGCGTCAGCCGTGCCCGCCGAGGCGCTGGGTGAGGGCGAGCGCAACGCGGGCGACGGCCTTTTCGTACGACGTCGACTCCTGGTCGGCTGCGAACGTCACCGCGACCGCGGCCACGGGATGCTCGTTGTGGTCCAACACTGGCGCCGCGACGCTGGCCAGCCCCGGAGTGACCTCGCCGTCTTCGGACGCGTAGCCGCGGGCACGAGTCTCGGTCAGCACCCGGCGCAACGCCGAGAGTGATCGCGGTCCCCGGTCGTGCCGGTCCACGAAGGCCGCGGAGTCAGGGAACAACGCCCGCACCTGCGCGGCCGGCAGGTGGGCCAGGATCGCTCGGCCGGTCGCGGTGAGGTGCGCGGGCAGGCGTACGCCCACGTCGGTGACCAACGGCGGCCTGCCCGGCGCCCGCTCCTCGACGACGTAGAGGACGTCGCGACCGTGCAGCACGGCCAGGTGGGTGCTCTCGTGGGTCTCGTCGGCCAACGCCGCCACGTGTCGGCGCGCAATCCGGGCGAGGTGGTCCTGTCGAGCGAAACCGGAGCCGACCTCGAATGCGGCCGGTCCGAGACCGAATCGTCGCTCCTCGGCCAGATGCGTCACGAAACCCTCGGCCACCATCGCCGTCATCAGGTGATAGGCCGTCGAGCGGGGCAGGTCGCAGGCGCGCACGATGCTGGCGAGTGGCACCGGGTCGGGTTGTCGGGCCAGGTAGCGCAGGACACGCAGGGTCCGGGTGGCGGCGGGGACGTTGGTCATAGCGGTCGTACGCCCAACCGCGGGTTGGCGAAGGGTCGATAGCCGAGTCGATCGTTGACCGCGACCATCGGTGCGTTGTCGCCGTCGTTGCCGGCGAAGCAGCGCTTGATCCCGGCGTTCGCCGCCGCGTTGAGCGCGTGCTGTTTGCGCAGCAGCGCCAGGCCCAAACCGCGATGGTCGGGCCGGGTGCCGGTCATGTTGGACCACGCGCGTACGCCTGCGCTGCCGACCTGGGTGAACGCGACGAGCGCTCCGTCGACGAGCACGCCACGGCTGAGTTCGGCACGGTTGCGCGGGTCCTCCCAGTCGGCGAGCCACTCGTCGTACGACGTCTGCAGCGAGAGGCCGGAGGGATCGTCGGAGACGACCGCGTTGAAGAGCGCGTGGATCTCGCGAGGGTCGATCCGAGTCAGGTCGACGACCCGAGCGTCGGTCGCAGCCTGCGGAATGAGACGCGGATCCACGGCCGACATCCGAAACGTGCGAGTCAGTTCGAAACCCCACGCCGCCGCAGCACGTCGCGAGTCCTCGCCGTCCTCCACGATCGCGTGGAGGGTGTCGCGATGGGTCGCCTCGGCCCAGCGGAGCATCCGGTCGAGCAGCGCGCGCCCGACCCCGCGTCGGCGAGCGGAGGGCAACACCATCAACTGCAACGACGTGTGCTCCTCGTCCTCGTACGCGCGCAGGCGCGCGAGCGCGACGACCTGCCCCTCGACCTCGGCGACCAGTCGTACGGCATCGGGCGCGTCCGTACGCATCTCGTGGTGGGTCGAGCGGGCGTCCTGCACGAGATAGGGAGACGACTCCTCGACGATCCGCGCCCACGCCGCGGCATCGTCGAGAATGGCGTGGCGGATGTCAGGCATTGGCGAATCCTACGTCCAGTCTCGGATCCGAGACTGGGAACGGTTGTGAGTGGTGCCCCCGGAACGCGTTCGCGAGTTTGCTGGATCCCATGAGCACTGACCCCGTGGCCGTCGACGTCGGGCCGCTGAGCATCGCAGACGTCGTACGCGTGGCCCGCGACCTGGCTCCCGTACGCCTCACTGACGATGCGCTGGCGGCGATCGATCGGGCCCGTCTGGTGATCGACGAGTTGGCCTCGTTGCCGACCCCGGCCTACGGCGTCTCCACCGGCTTCGGGGCGCTGGCGACCCGGCACATCCCGGTCGAGATGCGCGCGCAGTTGCAGAAGTCGTTGGTCCGCTCACATGCGGCCGGGTCGGGTCCCGAGGTCGAGCGGGAGGTCGTACGCGCCCTGATGCTGCTGCGGCTCTCGACGCTGGCGACGGGGCGTACGGGCGTCCGCCGCGAAACCGCCGAACTCATGGCCGCGCTGCTCAACCACCAGATCACGCCGGTCGTGCGGGAGTACGGCTCGCTCGGCTGCTCCGGTGATCTGGCGCCGCTGTCGCACTGCGCGCTGGCGCTGATGGGGGAGGGCGAGGTACGCGACGCGACGGGCGTATTGATGCCGGCGGCATCGGCCTTGACCGCAGCCGGGTTGGCTCCGGTGGAGTTCGCGGCCAAGGAGGGACTCGCGCTGATCAACGGCACCGACGGGATGCTCGGGATGCTGGCGATGGCGATCACCGACCTGACGATGCTGCTGCGTACGGCCGACATCGCCGCGGCGATGAGTGTCGAGGGACAACTCGGGACCGACCGGGTGTTCGCGGCCGAACTGATGGCGATCCGCCCGCAGCCTGGCCAGGCGGTGTCTGCTTCCAACCTGCGCGCGCTGCTGAGTGGCTCGCAGATCATGGCCTCGCACCAGACCGGCGACTGCAACCGGGTGCAGGATGCGTACTCGCTGCGCTGCTCGCCCCAGGTGCACGGCGCGGCACGCGACACGGTCGCCTATGCCGCGACGGTTGCGGGATATGAACTCGCGAGTGCCGTCGACAACCCGGTGGTGATGGGTGGTTTCGACCCGATGGTTGAGGAGGGCGGAGCCCGTCTCGAAACCACAGCCCCGGTGTCGGGTGGTTTCGAGACGGTGGTTGAGGAGGGCGGAGCCCGTCTCGAAACCACATCCCCGGTGTCGGGTGGTGTGTCGGTCCCGGTGGAAGGTGGTTTCGAGACGCCCGCTGGCGCGGGCTCCTCAACCACCGGTTCTTCGGTCTCGGGTGGTGTGTCGGTCCCGGTGGTGATGGGTGGTTTCGACCCGGTGGTTGAGGAGGGCGGAGCCCGTCTCGAAACCACAGCCCCGGTGTCGGGTGGTTTCGAGACGCCCGCTGGCGCGGGCTCCTCAACCACCGGTTCTTCGGTCTCGGGTGGTGTGTCGGTCCCGGTGTCGGGTGGTTTCGAGACGCCCGCTGGCGCGGGCTCCTCAACCACCGAATCCAGCGGGCGCGTCGAGTCCAACGGGAACTTCCACGGCGCCCCCGTGGCGTACGTCCTCGACTTCCTCGCGATCGTCGCGGCCGACGTCGCCTCGATCAGCGAACGGCGTACGGATCGCTTCCTCGACCGGGCCCGCAACCACGGGTTGCCGCCCTTCCTGGCTGACGACCCGGGGGTCGACAGCGGCCACATGATCGCGCAGTACACCCAGGCCGCGATCGTGTCCGAGCTCAAGCGCCTCGCGGTGCCCGCGAGCGTTGACTCGATCCCGAGCAGCGCGATGCAGGAGGACCACGTCTCGATGGGCTGGAACGCCGCGCGCAAACTGCGGCGCTCGGTCGACGGGCTCGGCCGGGTCGTCGCGATCGAAGTGCTCACCGCCGCCCGTGCCCTCGACCTGCGGGCGCCGTTGACGCCGTCACCCGCGACGGCGGCGGTCGTACGCCTGCTGCGTGCGCACGGCATCGAAGGTCCAGGCCCTGACCGCCACCTCTCGCCCGAGATCGAGGCCGCAGTCGGCCTCGTCCAGTCCGGCGAGGTGCTCGCAGCGGTGCAGAACGTGATCGGAGAGTTGGCGTGACGTCAGCCCGCCGCCGCGGCGCGATTCATCCGCTGGAAGGTCTGCGCCAGCCACACCACAAAAAGGATCAGCAGCGGATCGACCTCGTCCTCGACCTCAAGGGTCAGTTGCGCGCTCAGCAAGCCCTTGCGCTTGACCGCGATCATCACGCGATCGGCCAACATCAGCGAATAGCGACCCGACATCTGCGACTCGACCCGAAGCTCATAAGACTTGCCCTGCCATTGCACGGCGCCAGAGTGATTGCGCATCCCGTTGCGATCCCACGTGCCCAGCGCGGTGCCGTGGCCGTCGCGCGCGGCGGCGTGCCACTGCATCAGCCCCGAAACCTTGGCCTCGCACGTGGCCCCGGATGTCGTACGCAACTCGGCCGTGTGGCTCATCCAGCCGGTGCGCGCCACAGTGCCGACGCCCGATACCTCGGTGGCGCCCGTGGCGTTCTTCTCCGTCGTCAGTTCCATGCCAAGCCCCATTCTCTCGCCATCAGGAGTCCTCGATGACCAACCCACGCCTACCCATCCACGCCCCGCACGGAACGTCCTTGAGTTGCGGCTCCTGGCAGACCGAAGCGCCGCTGCGGATGTTGATGAACAACCTCGATCCCGACAACGCCGAGCGCCCCGAGGACCTCGTCGTCTATGGCGGCACCGGCAAGGCGGCGCGCAACTGGGAGGCGTACGACGCGCTCCTCGCCACTCTCAAGACGCTGAAGGACGAGGAGACGCTGCTGGTGCAGTCCGGCAAGCCGGTCGGCGTGATGCGTACGCACGAATGGGCGCCCCGCGTGCTGATCGCCAACTCCAATCTGGTCGGGGACTGGGCCAACTGGGAGGAGTTCCGGCGCCTCGAAGACCTGGGGCTGACGATGTACGGCCAGATGACCGCCGGGTCGTGGATCTATATCGGCACCCAGGGGATTTTGCAGGGGACATTCGAAACGTTCGCGTCGATCGCGGATCTGCGGTTCGACGGCACGCTGGCCGGGACGATCACGTTGACGGCAGGCCTCGGCGGGATGGGCGGCGCACAACCGCTCGCGGTCACGATGAACGACGGCGTCGCGATCTGCATCGAATGCGATCAACACCGGATCGACCGGCGGTTGGAGACGCGCTATCTGGACGTGCAGGCCGACGATCTGGACGACGCTCTGGCTCGGGCTGTGGAGGCGCGAGATGCCAGAACCCCTTTGTCCATCGGGCTCCTCGGCAACGCCGCCGACCTCGTGCCCGAGATTCTGGAGCGCCACCACGATGCGGTTGAGAAGGGTCGAGGGTTGATCGACATCGTCACCGACCAGACCTCCGCACATGATCCGCTGTTCTACCTTCCGAGTGGCGTCGACCCCGACGACTGGGCGCGCGAACGCGAGGAGGACCCGCGCGGCTTCACCAAGCGGGCGCAGGAGTCGATGGCCAGGCACGTGCGCGCGATGGTGGAGTTCCAAGACGCGGGTGCGGAGGTCTTCGACTACGGCAACTCGATCCGTGACGAAGCTCGAAAAGGTGGCTACGACCGGGCGTTCGAGTTCCCGGGATTCGTCCCCGCCTACATCCGGCCACTCTTCTGTGAGGGCAAGGGCCCGTTCCGTTGGGCGGCGCTGTCCGGCGACCCGGCCGACATCGCGGCCACCGACCGTGCGATCAAGGAACTGTTCCCGGCCGAGGAGAAGCCGGCGTACGCCCGCCTGCACAAGTGGCTCGACATGGCAGCCGAGCGGGTGCAGTTTCAAGGGCTGCCGGCTCGGATCTGCTGGCTCGGCTATGGCGAACGCCATCGTGCCGGGCTGAAGTTCAACGAGATGGTCGCGTCGGGTGAGTTGAAGGCGCCGATCGTGATCGGGCGCGACCACCTCGACTGCGGCTCGGTGGCCTCTCCCTATCGCGAGACCGAGGCGATGGCCGACGGCTCCGATGCGATCGCCGACTGGGCGATCCTCAACGCGCTGGTCAACACCGCCTCGGGCGCGACCTGGGTGTCGTTCCACCACGGCGGCGGTGTCGGGATCGGGCGGTCCCTGCACGCCGGGCAGGTGTGTGTGGCCGACGGGACCGACCTGGCCGCCGAGAAGATCGAACGGGTGCTGACCAACGACCCCGGCATGGGCGTGATCCGGCACGTCGACGCGGGCTACGACCGCGCGGTCGAGGTCGCGCAGGAGCGAGGCGTACGCATCCCGATGCGAAGCGTGTGACCTGCGGATCATGTGATCTGACAGTCATTCTCTATACCCTGGGGGGCATCGGTCGTACGCTCCGAATATGCCCACTCTGCTGATCCTCGGCGGGGGCACGGCTGGCACCATGGCCGCGAACCTGCTGCGCAAGAAGCTCGATGACGACTGGTCCATCACGGTCATCGATCAGACCAATGAGCACCACTACCAGCCCGGGTATCTCTTCGTGCCCTTCTGGATGGAGCCTGACCGGATCGTCAAGCCGCGTGACCGATTCCTGCCCGAAGGCGTCACCTACCGGCAACAGAAGATCGAGCGCGTGGACCCCGACGCTCGGGTCGTTCATCTCGAGGGCGGCGACACCACGTCGTACGACTGGCTGATCGTGGCCAGCGGCTCGCACCCGCGCCCCGACATGGTGCCGGGCATGGCCGACGGCGCGTTGTGGCGCGATCGGGTGCACGAGTTCTACACCCTCGAAGGCGCCAAGGCACTGCACGACAAACTGAAGAGCTTCGAGCGCGGTCGGCTGCTGGTGCACGTCAGCGAGATGCCGATCAAGTGCCCCGTGGCGCCGCTGGAGTTTGCCTTCCTGGTCGAGGATCACTACCGCAAGCGCGGCATCCGGCACCTCGTCGACATCACCTTCGTCACCCCGCTCGACGGCGCCTTCACCAAGCCGGTCGCCTCCAGCGCCTTCGGTGACCTGCTCGACGAACGCAGCATCCGGCTCGCCGCCGATTTCGCGGTGGAGCGGATCGACAACGACGCCTCCACTCTGGTGGCGTACGACGGCCGCGCCCTCCCCTTCGACCTGCTGGTCACCGTGCCGCCGCACACCGGGGCGCAGTTCGTGATGGATTCCGGCCTGGGCGACCCGATGGGCTGGATCCCGGTCGACAAGCACACCTTGCGTTCGACGCAACACGAGCGGATCTGGGTGTTGGGCGACGCCAGCGACATCCCGACCTCCAAGGCGGGGTCGGTGGCGCACTTCGCGACCGAGTTGTTCGTCGACAACTTCGTCGCCGCGACGCAAGGTCGCGACCTGCCACACGCCTTCGACGGGCACGCCAACTGCTTCTTGGAGTCCGGCCGGGGCAGGGCGCTGTTGCTCGACTTCAACTACGAGACGCAGCCGTTGACCGGCACCTTCCCGGTGCCGGGAATCGGCCCGATGTCGCTGCTTCGCAACACCAGACGCAACCACCTGGGCAAGTTGGCGTTCGAGCAGATCTATTGGCGGATGCTGCTGCCCGGTCACCGGCTCCCGGTGCCGCTGAACATGTCGATGGCCGGCAAGGTCCCGGCCGAGAAGGGATGACTCGACGATGCCCACCAACACGCTCCACGAGCATGTCTTCACCGTCGACGACGAGGGCTTCTTCACCGACTCGAGTCAATGGAACGAGGCACTCGCAGCCGATCTCGCCGAGTTGGTCGACCTGCCCTGGGATGACGCCCACGCCGCACCGATCCGCTTCATGCGAGATGACGCCGCCAAGACCGGCGCCACCCCCACCCTGCGCCGGATGCAGACCGTCGGCGGCTTCGACATCGCCGAGCTCTATCGACTCTTCCCCGGCAAACCAGCCAAGAAGATGGCCTGGCTCGCAGGCCTGCGCAAGCCCGTCGGCTGCGTGTGAGAAGGAGGACCTCAGATGGCACAGATCCCCGACGGCTTCGTGATGCCGGACTTCGGAGCCACTCGTACGACTCCCGCCGCAGCGGCGGTCGCCACCGGTGACGTCCAGGCTTACGCCGGGCCTCGCAAGATGGCCTTCATCTGCTCCAAGGGCAATCTCGACATGGCCTACCCGGCGTTGATCATGGGCAACGCAGCGTTGGGCGAAGGCGTCGAGGTGCATATCTTCTTCACCTTCTGGGGCCTCGACATCGTCAACCGCAAGCAGAACAAGAAGTTGGCGTTCACGATGCTGGGCAACACCGCGATGCACATGCCCGAACTCGCCAAACTGCGGCCCGGCTGGGAGCACAAGTCGATGCCGCAAGGGATGGGCGGGCTTCCCGGAGTGACCCGCTTCGCCACCTGGATGATGAAGAAGCAGATGCGCGACCTGGAGATCCCCGACGTACCCGAATTTCTCGACCTGCTGCAGGCTGCCGGAGCCCACATGTATGCCTGTCGGCTCACGTTCGACATGATGAAGGTGATCGAGGCCGACCTGCACCCAGGTGTCGAAGGCGTCATCTCCGCGACCGACTTCATCGAGATCGCCGAAGGGGCGCAGATCGTCTTCGTCTGACCCGCCTACTCGAAGGACGACGCATGACGTACGAAACCCTGCGGATCGAGCACCGCGACGGCGTGGCTGTCCTCCACCTCGACCGGCCGGACGCGATGAATGCCTTCACGGTCACGATGGCCGAGGAGTTGGAGGCGTACTTCCGTGCGGTCAACACCGACGATGACGTACGCGCGGTCGTGGTCACCGGCAGCGGGCGAGCCTTCTGCGCCGGGATGGACCTCAGCATGGAGGGAAACGTCTTTGGTCTCGACGAGTCGCGTGATCCGGGGCTCGCCGACATGGCCGACCTCGACGATCCGGCGATCGCCCGCGTACGTGACACCGGCGGGCGCGTCACGCTCGCGATCCACGACTGTCGCAAGCCGGTGATCGCTGCCATCAACGGTGCCGCTGTCGGGATCGGCGCCACGATGACCCTCGCGATGGACCGCCGAGTGATGGCCGAGGGAGCCCGGATCGGGCTCGTCTTCGGTCGGCTCGGCATCGTCCCCGAGGCCGCGTCGAGTTGGTTCCTGCCGCAACTGGTCGGGCTGCCGACCGCGCTGGACCTGATGCTGCGCGCGGACATCCTCACCGCTTCGCAAGCGGCCGAAGCGGGGCTCGTCGACGAGGTCGTAGCCGCTGACGCGCTCCTCGATCACGCGGTGAGAATCGCGGATGCGTGGACCCGCGACCGGTCACCCGTGGCAGTCGCGCTGACGCGCCAGATGGTGCGCCGCAACGCGGGTCTGACGAACCCGACCGACGCGCACCGGATCGACTCGCTGGCGATGTTTCACACCAGTGTCGGCGACGGCAAAGAGGGTGTCGCAGCGTTCCTGGAGAAGCGACAGACTCGCTTCGAAGGCAAGGCTTCGCGGCTTCCTGACTTCTACGACGACTGGGTGCGCGAAGATTGAGCCATGCTGCGTCCTGTGCCTGCGACCGTGCGCATCGGCGCAGCTTTCGGTGCTGGGCTCGTCGTTGGCGCTGTGACCGGATGGGTTGCCGGGTTGGCGATGGGCGTGCTGGCTGGACTGTGTGTGACGTACGCCGTGATCGTCGTCGGCGGCTGGTTGACGCTGTGGCCGATGGATGCGCGTCAGACGCGAGACAACGTACGTCGACAAGACCTCTCGACCCGCGCTGAAGAGGCGTTGGTCGTGTTCATCACCACCACCGGGGTCGTCGCGATGGCCACGGTGCTCGCGATGCGTACGGTCGCCTCGCAAAGCGCGGGCGCGGTCCTGGCTCTCGTGGGCGTCTTTTTGGCCTGGGGCACTCTGCATTTGATGTATGCCGCTCGCTATGCCGATCTCTACTTCGGCGAGCCTGAGGGCGGCATCGACTTCAACGATGGCCAGGAGCCGGCCTACCGCGACTTCTTCTACTTCTCCTACAACCTCGGGATGACCTTCCAGGTCTCCGACACCAACGTGACGTCGGCCCAGGTGCGCGCGGTGGTGCTGCGGCACTGCCTGCTCGCGTGGGTCTTCGGCGCGGTGATCTTGGCCAGCACTATCAACCTGGTGGCGGCTGTGGTGGCCCGAACATGACGGTCCTTGGGCATGTGGCCGATCAACTCGGCTATCCGTCCCGCCCGCTGCTGGTCGCGATCGACGGGCCGGACGGTGCCGGCAAGACCTGGTTCGCCGATGCGCTCGCCCGGTTGTTGATCGAGAGGTCGTACGACGTCGTGCGCGCCAGCGTCGACGATTTCCATCACCCGCGGGCCTTCCGGCACGGCGCGGGACGCACGGCCGAGACCGTGTGGGAGCGGTCGTACGACTATCGCGCGCTGCGCACAGAACTGCTCGACCCGTGGCTCACCGGACCCGGCAGCGCCTTCCGGCATCGCTTCCATGACCTCGACGGCGATGGCTATTTCGACGACCCTGCGCAGCAGGTGCCCGAGCGTGGGGTGCTCGTGCTCGACGGGGTGTTCGCCCAGCGTCGCGAACTCTCGAATGCGTGGGATTTCGTGGTCTATCTCGATGTGCCCGAGTCGGAGACCGTGTCGCGGATGGCCAATCGAGACGGTGTGCCCGATGACCCAGCGCACCCCGACCAGGCGCGCTATCTGGGTGCGCAACGGTTGTATCGCGCACACGTGGATCCCGTGCGTTATGCCGATGTCGTGATCGACAACAGCGACTTCCACGCGCCGAAACTGATCGGGGCGACGGCGTCGATGTGCCCGACCTGCGGTCATGTCACCTCTTGAGGGCGCTCGGCTTGATCGCGGCCGTGACGGCGGCGGTGTAGGCGGCGTACCCCGCGACGTTGGGGTGCAGCGCCACCGGGTCATTCAGGGGAGTCAGGTAGGGCTCGGGCGCGTTGACGCCATGGTCGAGGAACCGCTTGGTCACGTCCACGAAGACATAGCCGTGGCTTTGCGCCTGGGCCTTCATCGTCTTGTTCAGCAGGTCGGCGGCGTCGTTGAGTGCCGTCTGCTCGGCAGGCGACGCGCCGAAAACGGCGCCGTACTCCGGCGAGAACAACCGCGGATACCCGGTGACGTACACCTTTGCGTCTGGCGCCTTCGAGTCGATGCCGTCATAGACCGTCTCGAGGCGCTCAGGCAACACCGTCGTGGCAGTCTGCTTGGCGGTGGCGATCGCGCTGGCACAGGCCGCGTCGCCCAACGCGACGCACGACACGGTCACGCTCGACCAGCCGGTGTCGTTCCCGCCGATCGACAGCGTCACCACGTCGGTGTCAGCGTCGAGTGCTTCCAGTTGCCCGCCCGCGATCAAGGACGTCGTCGTCGCGCCGCCACACGCGACGAAGTCGTCGAGCTTGAGTCGCATCCGCCCGTCGATCTGCACGCCGTACGCGGACTGCGAGCGCCCGCACGCGGAGTACGGCGGCACCCCCGCACCCGAGCCGTACGAATCGCCGAGCACGTCGAGGACGTACGACTTCTTCGCCTTCGGCGGCTTCTTGCCGGGGTGCTTGGTGTGGCCATTCGCGTGACCGTTGCCCCCACCTCCCGCGATCGCCGGTGCGGAGACCGCAGATCCGGTGAGGACGAGCGTGGCGGCGGCAGCGAGAGCGGCGAGACGGCGCGAGGTCATCTCGGCAGGGTACGTCGGGATGGGCGGCCGCGTCACCACCCCCAAGAACTGCGGCCGGAGTCGAGGCGCTGGGCACCTCGATGGCTCCCGCGGCCGCAGTTCTTCCGGGTGTGGAGTTAGACCTCAGCGGTGCAGGTCGAAGCGATCAAGCTCCATCACCTTGACCCACGCCTTGACGAAGTCGGCCACGAACTTGTCGGCCGCGTCGTCGGCGGCGTACTCCTCCGCGAGGGCGCGCAGTTCGGCGTTGGAACCGAAGACCAGGTCGGCACGCGTGCCGGTCCAGGACTTCTCGCCGTTGCTGCCCTCGAAGGTGTCGGACGGCTCGCCGTCGGTGGCGGTGCCCTTCCAGATCGTGTCGATGTCGACCAGGTTGACGAAGAAGTCATTGGTCAGTTCGCCGACGCGGTCGGTGAGTACGCCGGCCGCCGAGCCGCCGCTGTTGGCGCCGAGCACCCGCAGACCGCCGACCAGCACGGTCATCTCGGGTGCGCTCAGGTTGAGCTGGTTGGCGCGGTCGACCAGGAGGTATTCCGCCGGGAGGCGCGCGCCGGCCTTGCCGACCCAGTTGCGGAAGCCATCGGCGTGCGGCTCCAAGAAGGCGAACGACTCGACGTCGGTCTGCTCCTGGGTGGCATCCGTACGACCGGGCGTGAACGGCACCGTGAAGTCGAAACCAGCCGCGCGTGCGGCCTGCTCGACGCCGACGCCGCCCGCAAGCACGATCAGGTCGGCCAGCGAAATCTTGCCGTCGAGCGAGGCGTGCAGGTCCTCGAGCGTACGCAGCACCGTCGCGAGCTCACCGGGATTGTTGACGTCCCAGCTGCGCTGCGGCTCCAGGCGGATGCGGGCACCGTTGGCGCCACCGCGCTTGTCGCTCTGGCGGAACGACGCGGCCGAGGCCCACGCCGTCGACACCAGTTGCGACACGGTGAGTCCGGTGTCAGCGATCTGCTGCTTGATCGCGGCGACATCGGCGTCGGTGACCAGATCGCCTTCGACCTCGGGCAGCGGGTCCTGCCAGAGCAACTCTTCCTGCCGGCACCTCGGAGCCGAAGTAGCGCGAGACCGGACCCATGTCGCGGTGGGTCAGCTTGAACCACGCGCGGGCGTACGCATCGGCGAACGCGTCCGGGTTTTCCAGGAAGTGCTTGGAGATCGGCCCATAGATCGGGTCGAAACGCAGCGCCAGGTCAGAGGTCAGCATCCGCGGCTCGCGACGGCCGTCGCCGAACGCCTCGGGCACCATGTCGGAGCCGCCGCCGTTCTTCGGCCGCCACTGGTGTGCACCCGCCGGAGACTTGGTGAGCTCCCACTCGTACCCGAACAGGATGTGGAAGAACTCGTTGTCCCAACGGGTCGGGTGGTAGGTCCAGGTGACTTCCAGGCCGCTGGAGATGGTGTCGGCGCCGACGCCACTGGCGTACGAACTCTGCCAGCCCAGGCCCATCTGCTCCATCGGGGCGGCCTCGGGCTCGGGGCCGACCGCAGCGGCGTCGTCCGCGCCGTGAGTCTTGCCGAAGGTGTGTCCACCGGCGATCAGCGCGACGGTCTCCTCGTCGTTCATCGCCATCCGGCCGAAGGTCTCGCGGATGTCGATCGCAGAAGCTAGCGGGTCGGGGTTGCCGTTCGGCCCCTCCGGGTTGACGTAGATCAGACCCATCTGCACCGCCGCGAGCGGGTTGTCGAGGTCGCGCTCGCCGGTGTAACGCTGGTCGGCGAGCCACTCGGTCTCGGGACCCCAGTAGACATCGTCGTCAGGCTCCCACGCGTCGATGCGACCGCCGGCGAAGCCGAACGTCTTGAAGCCCATCGACTCCATCGCCACGTTGCCCGCCAGCACGATCAGGTCGGCCCAGGAGAGCGACTTCCCGTACTTCTTCTTCACCGGCCACAGCAGGCGTCGCGCCTTGTCGAGGTTGACGTTGTCGGGCCAGGAGTTGAGGGGGGCGAAGCGCTGCTGGCCAGATCCTGCGCCGCCGCGCCCGTCCTGCACGCGATAGGTGCCGGCCGCGTGCCAGGTCATCCGCACCATCAGCGGGCCGTAGTGGCCGAAGTCGGCCGGCCACCAGGGCTTGGAGTCGGTGAGCACGGTCTCGATGTCGCGCTTGACCTCGGCCAGGTCGAGGGCCTCGAACGCCGCCGGGTAGTCGAAGTCGGGGTCCTGCGGGTTGGCAACCGCCGGGTTCTTGGCCAGGACCTTGAGGTTGAGACGCTTGGGCCACCAGTCGCGGTTGGCGTCGCCCTGGGTGGGCTCGGCGCCGTGCATGACGGGGCACTGCTGAGCAGGACTCTCGGTGTTCAAGTCGTCGAGTTCGGCTGCGTCGGGGACGTTGTCTGCCACGGGGACCTCTCTGGTGTGCTGTGTCGGGTTGGTGAGCGGATGCTCACTCAGGGGTGGAGCAGGCGGGGCAGGTGCCCCAATAGACGACCTCGGCCTCGTCGATGGTGAAGCCGTGGTCCGAGGGTGCCGTCAGGCACGGCGCCTCGCCGGTCGTGCAGGGCACGTCGGTCACCTCGCCGCATCCGCGGCAGACGAGGTGGTGGTGGTTGTCTCCGCGTTTGAGTTCATAGCGAGCCACCGATCCCGCAGGTTGGAAACGGCGTACGACACCCGCGGTGGTCAAGGCCGCCAGGCAGTCGTAGACCGCCTGATGCGAGACCGAGGGAATCGTCGTGCGTACGGCGTCGATCACCGTCGCTGTTTCCGCGTGCGGTTGTGCGGCGAGGGCTTCGAGCACGGCGAGGCGCGGCCGGGTGACCCGGAGCCCGGCAGCTCGTACGCGCTCATCGAAGTTTGCCTGCACACCCCTAGGTCTATCGTCTTTTCTGGAAAGATTCAAGAAAAGAATCAGAGCAGGGTGCGGACCGGGACTCAGTGGCTCACCCGCCGGATCGTACCTCCGAACGAGCGGGTGGCGACCCCGAGATCGAGTCCGATCTCAGGCTTCGAGCGCCCCGATCGCCTCGTGGATGTCGAGGGTGCGCCGAGCCGACTCGACGTGCAGGTTCTCGACCATCTTGCCGTTGTAGGTGACGACCCCCGACCCACGGCCGTCTTCCCAGGCTTGGATCAGGCCGCGGGCGTCCTCGACTGCCACGTCGCTGGGCGCGAACGCCGCGTTGGCGCCCTCGACCTGACCGGGGTGGATCAGCGTCTTGCCGTCGAATCCCATCACCCGGCCCTGCTCGCACTCGGCGAGGAAGCCGTCGGTGTCCTTGACGTTGTTGTAGACGCCGTCGATCACCGCGATGCCGGCGGCGCGACCGGCCAGCAGGGCGGTGTGCAGGCTCGGCAGGATCGGCGCGCGGCCGGGGGTGTGCTCGGCGTACAACTCCTTGACCAGGTCGTTGGTGCCGAGCACGAATGCGGTCAGGCGTTCAGAGGCCCGGGCGATCTCCAGCGCGCTGAGGATTGCGATGGGGGTCTCGATCATCGCCCAGAGCTTGGTGTGCTCCGGTGCGCCCGCGTTCTGCATCGCCGTGACGAGTTGGGCGACCTCGGCGGCGCTGTTGACCTTGGGTACGACGATCGCCGCGGGTCCGGCCTTGCTGGCCGCCGCGATGTCGTCGTCGTGCCACTGCGTGCCGATGCCGTTGACGCGGATGGTGACCGTACGACGGCCGTACTCACCGCTGGCCGCTGCCGCGCAGGCCGCCGCTCTTGCGGCTGGCTTCGCGTCGGGTGCGACCGCGTCTTCGAGGTCGAGGATCAGCCCGTCACAGGGGATCGACTTGGCCTTCTCCAACGCCCGCTCGTTGGAGCTGGGCATGTAGAGGACCGAACGCAGGGGAGTGAAGTCGCTCATGCCTGGATCCCTTCATAGAGCGCCTTGAGGTCGGGGTCGATCGCCGCGAGCTCCTCGGCCAGGCGCACCATCACCTGGCATTGCTTGACGCTGGCGTCGTCCTCCATCTTGCCGTCGAGCATCACCGCGCCGGTGCCGTCACCCATCGCCGCGATCACACGGCGGGCGTGCGCGACATCCTCGACGCTGGGCGAGAAGACCTTGTTGGCGATCTTGATCTGCACCGGGTGCAGGGACCAGGCGCCGACGCAGCCGAGCAGGAACGCGTTGCGGAACTGTTGCTCGCAGGCCACGGTGTCCTTGATGTCCCCGAACGGGCCGTAATAGGCGTAGATGCCGTGCATCGCGCACGCGTCGACCATCCGGGCGATCGTGTAGTGCCACAGGTCCTGCTCCGCGCGGGTGCGCGAGCCCTCGAAGTCGTACGCGCCATCCTCGCCCTTCGGTGCGTCGCCGACGACGTTGTAGCCGGGGTGACCGCCACCGACGCGCGTGGTCTTCATCCGGCGGTCGGCGGCAAGGTCGGCCGGGCCGAGGGAGAGGCCCTGCATGCGTGGTGAGGCGCCACAGATCTCCTCGATGTTGGCGACGCCGCGCGCGGTCTCGAGGATCGCGTGGATCAGGATCGGCTTCTTGATCCCGGCCTTGGCCTCAAGTTGCGCCAGGATCCGATCCACGTAGTGGATGTCCTCGGCGCCTTGCACCTTCGGCACCATGATCACGTCGAGCTTGTCGCCGATCGCGGGCACCAGCGTGGTCAGGTCGTCGAGGATCCACGGGCTGTCGAGCGAGTTGATCCGGGTCCAGAACTGAGTCGGCCCGAAATCCGTACTCTGGCCGATCTTCACCAAGCCCTCGCGCGACTTCTCCTTGTTCTCGGCCTTGACGGCGTCTTCGAGGTTGCCGAGCAGCACGTCGACCGTCCCGACCATGTCGGGCACCTTGGCCGCCATCTTCTCGTTGCCGGGGTCGAAGAAGTGGATCGCCCGGCTGGGTCGGGCCGGAATCTCGGTCAGCGGTTGGGGCGCGCCCACGGCGAGCGGGCGGAAGAAGTCCTTGGCAGTACGCATGGTGCGGAAACTACCCGCTGCTCGCGCGTCGGCGGTATGAGCGATTTCTCATTCCCCCCGCGGGCGTAGTCCAGTGCGAAATGGTCGTTTGCGGGCCGCCTGGACGACCATTTCGCACTGGAGTACGTCACGTATCGTCGGGCAAATGGGCGACGAGCGCGCACCCGATCGAGGCAGGGAGACCGACAGCCGTACGGGCCAGTCGGCCGCCGCGGCGCGCATCCACCACCAGACCCAGTGGGTCGACCTGCAACTGAAGCAGGCCGTCGAGCGTGGGGACTTCGAGGATCTGCCCGGGTTCGGCAAGCCGTTGGAGAGCATCGGTCAGGACCACGATCCCGACTGGTGGATCAAGCAACTGATCGAGCGGGAGAAGATCACCGGCGTCCTCCCGCCGGCGTTGCAACTGCGCAAGGACGACGCCGAACTCGACGACCGGTTGGACGCGTTGACCAGTGAACGCGAGGTCCGCGCGGCCGTCGACGAGTTCAACGAGCGCGTCCGCAAGGCGCTCTATGGCAACCCCGGTGGGCCGCCGTTGATCACCCAGCGTCGCGACGTGGAGGAGTGCGTACGCCGGTGGCGCGCGCGCCGGGAGCAGGGCCGCACCGCATCAGCCGAAGAACTGCGGCCGGGGGAGGGGCCGGCCGCAACTCCGGGCCGCTTTTGGCCGCAGTTCTTCCGACGGCGTGGGGGGCACCCCGACTGACGCGTCAGCTCACGTGCCCACGATCCGAGAACGCGTGTTTGGGCGCCGCCAGCAACGTCAACGCCGCCAGCAACGCGGCGCCTGAGCAGACCGCCCAGACGGTCAGATAACCACTCATCGGGGCCACCTTCTCGGCAGCCGCATCCAGCGACCCCGTCGCCGTCAACGCGATCGCGAAGATGGCCGACGCGATCGCCCCGCCGACCGTTTTGATGCCGTTGGTCATGCCGGTCGCGATGCCGGTGCGTTCGGGTGGTGCCGCCGCAGCGGCCGCCGCGGGCAGCGCCGCGACCAGGGCGCCCGAACCGAGTCCGGCGATGGCCATATTGAGCAACGCCTGGCCGGTGGTGTCGTGGAACGGGATCCACAGGGCGTACCCGATCGCGACCAGCAGGCTCGCGAGCATCAAGGCACCTCGCATCCCAAGCAGGCGGGACGTGATCGGCAACGTGAAGGCGCCGATCGCCAGGGTCACGACATAGAGCCCGATCAAGGTGGAGATGAAGGCGGGCTCGGCGCCGAGGCCGTACCCGCGTACGGCCGGATCGGCCTGGGCGTACGTCGACAGCGGGATCTGCCCGCCCAGCACCGGGATACCGAAGAGGAAGGCAGTCAATTGCACCGGCCATTGCGCCGGGCGGGCGAAGAGACGGACGTCGACGATCGGCTCGGCGTGTGACATCTCCCAGCGGATGAACGGCACGAACGCCGCCAGACCGACCAGTACGGCCGCCCAGCCTCGCAGGGACAGCGGCCCGTCCAGACGCAACAGCACCAGTCCGCCCATCAAGATCAGCAACGCAACCGTGACGAGGAAGAGCCCGACCCAGTCGATGCCGCCGCGGCTCTCGCCGGGGGCGTTCTCGATGCCGAAGAGGATCAGGAAGAAGACGGCCGTGATCACGATCGCGGGGATGGCCAGCATCAGGTTCATGTCCATGCTCTCGACCAGGATGCCGCTGGCGAGGGCGCCGATGATCACCGACAACTCCAGCGCGCCCACGAGCACGCCGGCACCGCGGCGGGTGAGAAGTTCCTGACGGCCGGAGTCACGCGTACGCCGGTGGATGATCGCCACTTCCATCGGCAGCCAGATGACTGCCGCGCCCTGCAACGCCCACCCGATCAAGAACGAGGTGAACGATGGGGCGAAGGCCAGCACCCACGAGCCCAGCGCAGTGACCGCGGTCGCGATCAGCAGCACCTTCTTGTGCCCGATCAGGTCGCCCAGGCGCGCGAGCAGCGGCACGCACAGCGCCGACACGACCAACTGCGCGGCCTCGAACCAGTTGATGTCGCCTTCGTGAATCGTCAGGTGCTCGGCGATCTGGGGATAGATCGGCGTGTAGTAGCCCTGGAGGATGCCGCTGGCGAACTCGACCGCGACCAGGAAGCCGACGATCGCGACCAGGCCGTGGACCGGCTTGATCTCTCGGGTGGTGTTGGTGCTCATGCGACCCTCTCGATCAGTCGGTGGTACCACTCGACCCCCGCGAGGAAGTCGTCGACGCCGAGGCGTTCGTCGTACGAATGGATGGCTTGGCGCTGCTCCTTGCTCATCCGGAACGGCGCGAACCGATAGACCCGCTCGCAGATCGCGGTGAAGTGGCGCGAATCGGTGGCGGCCATCATCACGTAAGGCGAGACCACCGCGTCGGGGAACTGCTCGGTGATCGTGGACGCAAGGAGGTCGAACGCTTCGTCGTCCTCGTAGGGCGACAGCGGGCTCGGTTCGCCCGCGTCGGCGACCTCGATGGTGATCGTCTTGTCGCGGATGGTCTTGCGTACGTGCTCGATCACGCTCGCGACCGTGTCGCCGAGCATCACTCGGATGTTGAGTCCGGCGGTCGCTTTGCCCGCGATCACGTTGAGCGCGGGGGAGCCGGTCAGCGTGGTGACCGCGATGGTCGTACGCGTCATCGCCGCCGACTCCGGACCTGCGGCGATCAGCGCCTTGGTCAACAGCGGGGTGAGTCTGGCGGCGTTGGCCATCAGTGGTCGCAGCGGTGCGGGGGCGTGCGGGGCGAGGCGTTCCATCAGGGCGATGGTGGGTGCGGGGGTGGAGGCAGGCAGCGGGGCCTTCTCCAGGCGGGTGATCGCACGCGCGATTCGTGCGGTGGGTCCCCACTTCGCGGGCGTGGACGCGTGCCCGCCGCGGCCTTCGGCGGTGAGGACCAGACTCGTGGTGCCTTTTTCCGTCACGCCGATGACGGCGACGTGGGGGCGTACGCCCGGAAACGCGCCACCTGCGACCGCGCCGCCCTCGTCGATCACGAACCATGGCTGCACGTCACGCTTCTTGAGCTCGTCGACCGCCAGTTGGGCGGCGACGCCGGAGACCTCCTCGTCGCAGCCGAACGAGAGCCAGACGTCTTGTGCTGGGGTGAAGCCGGTGGCGAGGTGGCGTTCGACCGCTTCGCAGATCCCGACCAGACAGCCCTTGTCGTCCAGCGTTCCGCGACCCCAGATCTCGCCGTCGATGATCTCGCCCGAGAAGGGGGGATGGGTCCAGGGGCCTTCCACGGGGACGACGTCGAGGTGTGCCATCAACACGACGGGTCGGTTGTTTGCCCTGCCGGGCCACTTGAAGAGCAGGCCGTGGGTGTGGATCCGGGTGAGTTCAAGGTGCTGGTGTAACAGCGGGAATTGGTTTTCGAGTTCGGTCAGGAAGCGGTCGAACTCTTGTGTCTCGACCTTGGCCGGGTCGGTGTTGGAAACGGTCGGGATGCGTACGAGCGCCTGAAGTTTGGCGACCGCCGCGTCTGTGTCCTGGACCACAGGCGCACCCTAGGTGAATTCACCAGCGGTCGTGGTGGATCACGTCGTCACGTCGCGCTCGCCTGGTGGGCGATCCTCTTTTGGTGGCATCGGTGCGGGGGTAGCCGAGCGTGATCGCGCCGATCGGGTCGTGGTCCTCGGGGATCCCGAACTGCTGTTTGACGGCTGCCACGCGGTCGACGGGGATGCCGAAGAAGCAGCCCCCCAGGCCTTCGTCGACGGCGGTGAGCAGGATCAGCAGGCTCGCCATCGCGGTATCGAGATGCCAGTACGGCATCGCCCAGCGGGTCTCGTCGGTCCAGCCCTTGTCTGGCTCGGCGTAGCGGGAGACGTACGCCGCCTTCGACGAGCAGGGGAGCACCACGACGGGCGCGGTCATCATCCCGGCCAGCCAGCGATCGGGGCTTTCGGTGTCGTCGCTGGTCGCGCGCCAGAACGTGCGTACGGCCTCCGGGTCGCTGAGCGCGAGGAACCCCCAGCCTTGGGAGAAGCCCGCGTTGGGCGCCCGGGTCGCGTCGCGCAGCGCCCGGTCGAGGATTGTCTTCGGGACCGGCGTGGGTTCGTACGCCCGCACCATCCGGCGCCGCCGCACCACCTCGCCGTACTCCATGTCGCCATTGTGGCGCCGCTGGTTTCGAGACGGGCTTCGCCCTCCTCAACCACCGGGGGGTCGCTCTTGCCGGTGGTTGAGGAGCCCGCGGAGCGGGCGTCTCGAAACCACCACCGGTGGGTCTGGCCCTCCTCAACCACCGGGGGGCGCTCTTGCCGGTGGTTGAGGAGCCCGCGGAGCGGGCGTCTCGAAACCACGTTGTGCACTTTCGTTGGAGGGCTTCGCGCTCCTCAACCACCGGGTTGGGTGGTGGTTTCGAGACGCGCCTGCGGCGCTCCTCAACCACCGGTGGGTCTGCCCCTCAACCACCGGGGGGGTCGCTCTTGCCGGTGGTTGAGGAGCCCGCGGAGCGGGCGTCTCGAAACCACACCACCGGTGGGTCTCGGATTCGAGACCGTGGCCGGCGCGGGTCGGTTGCTGCGGATGCGCGCACGCGGTGGGATGGGGCCATGACGTTCGAGGCGATGTGGCGTGACCTGGCGCCGGTCGGGCGGTCGGCGCTCAGCGGGGGCTATTTCCGGCAGCCGTTCGAGTCTGCCGAACTCGAACTCCGGACCTGGTTCGTCGAGCAGGCGCTGAGCCGCGACCTGACCACCGAGTGCGATGTCTTCGGCAACCTCACGGCCTGGTGGCGACCGGACGGCCGCGACGACGACGGCGTCCTCACCGGCTCGCACCTGGACTCCGTGCTCGACGGCGGGGCGTACGACGGGCCGCTCGGCGTGATCAGCGCGTTCGCTGCCGTGGACCGACTTCGCGAGCGCGGCTTCGCGCCCACCAGACCGCTCGGCGTGAGCGCGTTCATGGAGGAGGAAGGCTCGCGGTTCGGCCTCGCCTGCCTCGGCTCGCGGCTGGCGACCGGCGTGACAAGTTGGAGCCAGGCACGCACATTGGCCGACCGGGACGGCGTACGCCTGGAAGACGCGATGACCACCGCTCGACTTGATCCCGGCAGTGCTTCGGCATCCCAGGAGTGGACGACGCACGAATTGCGGCGCAGGGTCGGCGTCTTCGTCGAACTCCATGTCGAGCAGGGCCGCCACCTCGTAGACCTCGACGCACCCATCGGATTCGCGAGCGGCATCTGGCCGCACGGCCGCTTCCGCTTCGACTTCACCGGCGAGGCCAACCATGCGGGCACGACCCGGATGGAGGATCGGCGCGACCCGATGCTGACCTATGCGATGACCGCGCTCGCGGCCAACAAGCAGGCCAGGCTGAGCAATCAGCGCGCGACGTTCGGCCGGCTCCAGGTCGAACCCAACGGCACCAACGCCGTCCCGAGCAAGGTCACCGCCTGGCTCGACGCTCGCTGCGACAGCGACGACGCCGTGACTGATCTCGTACGCTCGATCGAGCGCCAAGCCACCCAACGCGCCGAGCGTGACGGGACGACTGTCACCGTGACGGCCGAGTCGGTCTCGGGCAGCGTCGACTTCGATCCCGACCTGGCCACCCGACTCGCGCACGGGCGCCCGATCATCCCCACCCAGGCCGGCCACGACGCAGGCATCCTCTCGGCCGCCGGCATCCCGACCGCGATGTTGTTCGTACGCAACCCCACCGGCATCTCCCACAGTCCGGCCGAGCACGCCGAGATGGCCGATTGCCTGGCCGGGGTCGAGGCGCTCGCCGACACCTTGGAAGAACTCGCGCGATGAGGGCGTACGTCCTCGAACGCGCCTGGGTCGACGGAGCCGTCCGCGACGACGTGCTCGTCGAGATCGAGGGCGGCAGGTTCACCAGAGTCGAGCCGGGGGCGGCGCACGCCGAGAAGATCCCCGGTCTCACCATCCCCGGCTTCGCCAACACCCACAGCCACGCCTTCCACCGCGCATTGCGAGGGCGCACCCAGCGCGGGCGCGGCACGTTCTGGACCTGGCGCGAGCAGATGTACGCCGTCGCAGCCCGTCTCGACCCGGACTCCTACTTCGAGCTTGCCCTGGCGACCTACCGCGAGATGGCCGGCACCGGGATCACCTGCGTCGGGGAGTTCCACTACCTCCATCATCAACCGGACGGGACGCCGTACGCCGACCCCAACGCCATGGGCAACGCCCTGATCGCAGCCGCCGAGCAGGCAGGCATCCGGATCACGTTGCTCGACACGCTCTATCTCTCCAGCGGTTTCGGTGCACCGGTGCAGGGTGTGCAGGTCAGGTACGACGACGGCTCGGCAGCGCAGTGGCTCGACCGGATCGCCGAGTTCGCGCCGACGGCGGGTGCCCGGATCGGTGTGGCCGCGCACTCCGTACGCGCCGTGCCGCCGGACGCACTCGCGGTGCTCGGCGGTCATACGGCCGAGTCCGGCGTGCCTGTCCACGTGCATCTGTCCGAGCAGATCAAGGAGAACGCCGACTGCCTGGCCGAGCATGGCCGGACGCCGACCCAAGTGCTCGCGGACACCGGAATCCTCGGGCCGATGACCAGCGTCGTACACGCCACCCATCTCACCGACGACGACCTGGCACTGCTGGGCGCTGCGCGGGCGTACGCGTCCTTCTGTCCCACCACCGAGCGCGACCTCGGTGACGGCATCGGCCCCTCTCGTCGGCTCCACGACGCGGGCGTGCGGTTGACCCTCGGTAGTGACAGCCATGCGGTGATCGACCACTTCGAGGAGATGCGGGCGCTGGAGATGAACGAGCGTCTGGCGACCCGGACGCGCGGCAACTGGAGTGCTGCCGAACTCCTCACCGCCGCCACCCGACACGACTCGCTCGGGTGGCCCGACGCGGGCGAGATCGCCGTTGGGCGGCGGGCCGATCTGGTCACGCTCGACGTCGAGACCCCGCGTACGGCGGGCACCGGGGCTGACGAGCACACGGCGGTATTCGCGGCCACAGCCGCGGACGTCACGACGACCATCGTCGACGGACAAGTCGTCTACCGCGCCGAGGATCGAGCCGACATCGGCCGAGCACTGACAGCCGCTGTCGAGAGGGTCCAGCCATGACCGCCACCCTGATCACCGGCATCGGCGAACTCGTCACCCACGACGAGGCCATAGGTCTGCGCACCGACGCGGCGCTCGTCATCGAGGCAGGGCGGATCGCCTGGGTGGGGGATGCGGGCGCCGCCCCTGCCGCCGACTTCGCCGTCGAGGCGGGAGGTCGAGCGATGATCCCCGGCTTCGTCGACTCGCACTCCCACCTGGTCTTCGCAGGCGACCGCGCCGCCGAGTTCGAGGCGAGGATGACCGGCACGCCCTACTCCGCGGGCGGCATTCGTACGACCGTCGCCGCCACCCGTGCCGCCTCCGACGAACACCTCACCGCAGGCACCGCACGGCTCGTCCAAGAGATGCTGCGACAGGGGACGACGACGGTCGAGATCAAGAGTGGGTACGGACTCTCGGTGCGCGACGAGGCGCGCAGTCTGGCCGTGGCCAGGCAGTTCACCGACGAGACGACTTTCCTGGGTGCGCACGTCGTGCCGGCCGACACCGACGCCAGCGCGTACGTCGACCTCGTCACCGGCCCGATGCTCGCCGCTGCCGCGCCCTACGCCAAATGGATCGACGTCTTCTGCGAGGACGGCGCCTTCGACGTCGACCAGGCGCGTACGATCCTGGCGGCCGGCGCGGCACAAGGTCTGCGTGGACGCCTGCACGCCAACCAGTTGACCTATGGCGCTGGTGTGCGGTTGGCCTGCGAACTCGGCCTGGCTGCGGTCGACCACTGCACCTATCTGTCCGACGCGGACGTGGCTGCCCTTGTTGACTCGGGCACGATCGCGACGCTGTTGCCCGGCGTGGAATTCTCCACGCGCCAGCCCTATCCGGACGCGCGCGGCCTGCTGGATGCAGGCGTACGTGTCGCGATCGCCAGCGACTGCAACCCCGGCTCGTGCTTCACCTCGTCGATGGCGCTGTGCGTGGCGTTGGCCGTGCGGGAGATGCGGATGTCGCCCGCGGAGGCGTTGTGGGCGGCGACAGCGGGGGGCGCGGCTGCCCTCGGGCGTACGGATGTCGGGCGACTCACCGTGGGCTCGGCCGCCGACCTGGTGCTGCTCGATGCCCCGTCGTACGTCCATCTGGCCTATCGCCCCGGGGTCCCCCTGATCGCGGGCGTGTGGAAACAGGGGCGACCGGTCGTGTCCGAAATCAACCCAAACGGCTTCGAGCAAGTAGGCTGACCGACCATGTCAGCGGCGGAGTACTCCACTGGCCGTCGCCTCGCTGCGGCGGCCGTGCATGTCTACACCGCGATCGGCTCGGTCCTCGCCCTGCTGATGGTCCACTACTCCTACCAAGGGGAAGTCAAGACCGTCCTGTGGCTCTTCTTCGTCGCGATGTTCATCGACGGCACGGACGGCATGTTGTCGCGCCGCGTCGGGGTCAAGACGGTGATGCCCGGGTTCGACGGGGCGCTGCTGGACAACATCGTCGACTACATGACCTACACGCTGGCGCCGATGGCGCTGCTGTGGGCCAACGGCTACCTGCCCGGCGGTTGGTTCGGCGGCTTCTGCGCGGCGGCACCGCTGCTCGCCTCGTGCTATCAGTTCTGCCGCACTGACGCCAAGACCGATGACCACTTCTTCCTGGGTTTCCCGTCCTACTGGAACATCCTGGCCTTCTATGTGATCGCGACCGGCCTCGGCACGACCGCGACGGCGGCGTTCGTACTCTTCTGTGTCGTGATGGTCTTCGTGCCGATCAAGTACGTCTACCCGTCTCGTACCGAGCCGATGTGGCAGCTGACGTTCGTGCTGACCGCGCTGTGGTTCGTGGCGTACGCCGTGATTACCGCCGGCCTGCCCGACCCGAGTCGCTGGGTGGTCTGGGCGTCGGTGGCGTACCTGATCTACTACACCGCGCTCTCGCTGTGGCTGACTTGGCAGTTCCCACGACGCCACCCGGCCGACCCCGCGCTGGACTGAATCGGTGGACTGGACCCCCGATTTGTCCGCTCAGCCCCCGTCTGGCCGGGTGTCGAGCGGACCAGGGTCCGCTCAACCCCCGGAATTTCGCTGCTCGAACACCACCGAGCCCGCACCCGGGACCGCACCTACCGAGACCCGCTGGCTGTTGGTGGAGTACGCCGGATCGTGGGGCCATGCCGCGGTCGAGGAGAGCCGCCTCGGCGACGCCGTGAAGCGTTGGCTGGCCGAGCAGACCGACGTGTACGACTTCCGGGTGCAACTGATCCGGAGGCACAAAGGCCGGACCCCGGTGCCGATCACGCTCTACCTAGCCGATCTGACGGTCGGCCGGATTGAGGTCACCCAGGTCCAAGAGCACGACGAACTCCTCGATCTCGACCTCGGCGCCTGGCTGACCGGGGAGGTGACGTTCGCGCCGTGGAACCGGCCGCTCTGGTTGGTCTGCACCAACGGTCGTCGAGACCGTTGCTGCGCCGAACTCGGGCGCCCCGTCACCGCCGCGTTGGCCGCACAATGGCCCGAGGAGACGTGGGAGACCACGCACCTGGGCGGTCACCGCTTCGCGCCGACGTGGATGGGCCTGCCGAGCGGCTTGACCCTCGCGCACACCGATGCAGAGGCCGCACTGGCGGCGGCGGACGCGATCCACCGCGACGAGTTCCCGACCGTCTCGGTCCGCGGTCGGGCCGGGTTGCCTGCCGAGGCTCAGGTGGCCGAGTTGCACGTACGCCACGAGGGCGCCACCGAAGTGCACTGGCAGCCTCCCGTCGAGACCGACGGCGAGTTCACGACCGTACGCCTGCACGTCGACGGCGAGCCGACGACGGTCACCGTACGCACCACGAAGTCGCAGCCTCGCCGGCTCTCGTGCGGTGATCTGAAGACCAAGCCGGTGCCCGTCTTCGACGTGGTCGACGCGGGCACCGTCCGGGGACGCTGAAGTCGTGCACACGACTCCACTCACTGGCAACGCGTCTGGTGAAGGCTGGCATCTCCAACCTCGACGCCGGTCCCTGCTCAAGATCGTCGGCGTGATCGTCGCCGGCATTATGCTGGCGGCGATGTTCGGCTCACTGGGCTTCGACTCGTGGGTGGCCTGGTGTGCGCGCCGTTGTGGGTCTCGATCGGCGCG
The DNA here is from genome assembly GCA_037045645.1 of Nocardioides sp. Classification (NCBI taxonomy): domain Bacteria; kingdom Bacillati; phylum Actinomycetota; class Actinomycetes; order Propionibacteriales; family Nocardioidaceae; genus Nocardioides; species Nocardioides sp. The sequence continues at coordinate 109,044 of JBAOIH010000003.1, read as the reverse complement.
CTGCCGTTCCTCGATCGCTCGCCGGCTCGCGAGCAGCAGGCCAGCCATCACGACGGCGGACTGCTGCTGCCCGTACGCCCCTTCGCACCCGCAGGCATCGCCGTCTTCTTGATCGTGGGTGTCTTCTTCGTCGCCCTTGCCTTGGTCGCGCTCTACGCCGCCGTGGCCGACCAGATGTACTCCTTCATCATCGGGTTCCTGCTGCTCGGCGGCGTCGGCGCGATCTTCCTCACCACGGCGGTGATGAGCGTTCGTCAGTTGCGTGCAGGTGCGGGCGGCATCGTGGCCGACCCCGAGGGGATCAGACTGACGAGCCTGTCGCGCGACGTGTGGAGCGTGCCCTGGGATCAGGTCACCGGGATCCGCGCTCATTGGCTGCGGATGGCCATCGGCTTGAAGATGCCCACCGACTCGATCGCCAACTATCTCCAGATCCAAGCGCCGGAGTGGACAGCACCCGGTCGCCTGGGCCGTTTGGGTCGCACGGGTGGCCCGAACCTCGAGGTGCGCTCGTTGGCGATGGATCCGTACGCCGCTCTCCGCGTGCTCACCTATTACGTCGAGCATCCCGACGCCCGGCACGAACTGGCCACGGACGCCGCGGTGGCGCGGGCGCGTTTGTCGACCTCGTACGACAACTGACGACACCCGGCGGGGTGTGGGCCCGGGCTTGACTGCAGCGCTTGACTGGAAGCATTCGGGCGGACCCGCCGCCTCGAGGAGAGGACCAGTGATGACCTCCACACCCAACGAGCCCCTGACCAACGAACCCTTGACTGATGACCAGATGACCACGCCCACCGACCCACTGACCGGCCAGGGTGGCGGCGATGCGGACAGCACCGACGGCGATGGCACGGACGGGACCGACGGCGATGCTAGTGACGGGGACGGCACCGACGGCACTGACGGTGACGGCACTGACGGTGACGGTACAGACGGTGGCGACGCCGACGGTACGGACGCCTGAGGCGAGACACTGAACGCTCTAGACCTGCTCAGCGGCGACGCCCAGACCTTCCTTTCGAAGGTCTGGGCCTCCCGCATCCACCTGCATCGCGGCGAACCCCACGACTTCGTCGACCTGCTCTCGCTCGCCGACGTCGACCATCTGCTCAGTGAGACCGCGATCCGCACGCCTGCAGTACGCCTGGCGCAGAACGGCTCGGTGTTGCCTGCGCACCGCTTCACGCGCAGCGGCGCGACGATCGCGGGTGAGCCGCTGTCGGGCCTGGTGGATGCGCGCAAGGTGTTCGCGCTCTTCGGTGAGGGTGCGACCGTCGTCCTGCAGGGATTGCACCGGTCTTGGCCACCGCTCACTCGCCTGGTCGCCGACCTCGAACTCACGCTCGGACACCCCTGTCAGGCCAACGCCTACCTCACGCCGCCGGGCTCGCAGGGCTTCGCGGTGCACAGCGACAGCCACGACGTGTTCGTCTTCCAGACCCACGGCACCAAGTTGTGGGAGGTGCACGGCGACGAGGGAGCCGAGGAGATCCTGATGGAGCGCGGGCTCTCGATGTACCTGCCCACCGGCACCCCGCATGCGGCTCGCGCCCAGGACGGCGCGTCCCTGCACGTGACCATCGGCATCAACCAACTCACCTGGCACGGCACGGTCCGACGTGCGTTGGAATGCGCGCTTGCGCGGATGCCCGACTCGCATCTGCCGGCGGGCTACCTCGATGATCCGGCTCTGCTCAGCGAGGGACTTGCCGCGCGCCTGGAGGAGATCGCCGACGGCATTCGCTTGCTGGACGCGGCTGACGAGTCCGTACGCGAGATCCGACGCTTCCTCACGTCGCGGCCGACTCGTCAGCCGGGTGGTCTGCTCGACGTCTTGGCCGTACGCGATCTCGGTCCGACCAGCGTCGTGCAACGCCGCCACGGCCATCCCTGCGTGCTGCTGCCCGCCAAAGACTCGGACCGGCTCACGGTGTTGCTCGGTGACCGCTCCCTCGAGGTGCCCGGCTGGCTAGGACCCGCCCTGGAAGCGTTGCGGGGACCTGGCGAGGTGCGTCCGGTCGACCTCCCGATCGATGACGAGTCGGCCGTGGTGCTGTGTCGACGACTGGTCCGTGAGGGACTGCTCGAGGTCGTAGGGTGACGTTCCGCTGCTCGGTCGCCCGCGAATCACGTGGTGACGCGCTCGCAGGGACTGCCACTCAGGTGCGTGGCTGGTTGCTGATCGAGCACCAGGGGCCGTGGGGGATTGACGCCCTGCGCGACGCCCGGATGCCCGTCGGCGTCGGTGTCGAGATCAAGCGAGTCGCGGCCGACCACAGGATCCGGCCGCTGCTGATCAGGCGGCCGAATCGGCCGGGTCATGACCGACCGGAGCCCGAGCCCGGCATCCGCGTCTTCGCCGCCGTCACCCGTCACGACCGAGCGTTCCTCGAAGCCACGACCGTCGAGTCGTACGCGGACGTGCTCGCCCTCGACCTGGCTGCGCTGGGGCGCGGTCACTCGCCCGGACTGGACGCGTACGACGGCCTGCTCTATCTCGTCTGCACCCACGGCCGTCACGACGCCTGCTGCGCCGAGCGCGGCCGTCCGTTGGCGGCAGCGTCGGCCGGTCTCGCGCCCGATGAGACCTGGGAGTGCTCGCATATCGGCGGTGACCGCTTCGCCGCCAACCTGCTCGCCTTGCCGACCGGCGCCTACTACGGGTCGCTCACCCCCGAGTCGGTCGGCGCCGTGGTCTCTGCCGATCGGGCAGGGGAGTTGCACCTGGATCTGTTGCGCGGACGCTGTGTCCTGCCGATGGCCGCACAGGCGGCCGAGATCGCGCTGCGTCGAGAGTTGGGGCTGCTGCGGGTGGGTGACGTGGTGGTGACTGGGGTCAGTCGAGACGGCACGCGTACGACGGCCGAGTTCGGCGTACGGGTCTCGACTCGGCTCGACCGACCAGGTGGGCTCGACCGGGTCGACCGGTGGCGGGTCGTGGTGGAGACCGTGCTCGGCCCTCCGGCAGCGCTGACGTGCCGCGCCACAGCCGACAACCCGGTGCCACGGCACCGAATCGTCGCGATCGAGCCAGTCGTTTGGGGCGTTGCCGCCGACCGTCCTCCCGAAATAGGCTCTCGATCGTGAGCGTCTTCATCTCCCACACCACCGTCGACTGCCACGACGCTTTCGCCCTGAGCGAGTGGTGGCGCGAGGTTTTGGGCTATGAGATGGAGCCCGACGACCTGAACGAACCGGGCGACGTGGAGTGCGCGATCCGCGACGCCGAGACCGGGCACACCGTGTTGTTCATCGAGGTGCCGGATGCGGTGTTGCCGGCCAAGAGGATCCACTTCGACGTACGTCCCCGGGTGCGGTCGCGTGACGACGAGGTCGAGTCGCTGCTGGCACGTGGCGCCCGTCAGGTCGCCGACCACCGAGGTGTTCGTGGGCCGGGCACGGGATGGGTCGTCATGGCCGATCCCGAAGGCAACGAGTTGTGCGTGCTGCGCTCTGTAGCCGAGATCTCCTGACGGCGGCGATGGCGGAGCGCGAGCGGCGCGGTGCACAAGCCGGTTGATCACGCCGCCGGCCGGAACGACTCGGCAATCTCCTCCACGTCGTCGCAGAAGTCCGCGTAGTCCTCGCGCGCCATCGTCGCGGTCAGCAGGTAGCCGACCCCGTCGATGACCCACGCCCAGTGCTCGCCGAGCAGGTCGTCATCGCCTTGGCGATAGCCGTAGCGGGCGTAGGCCGCATCATGGCCGGCGACCTCGTAGGCATCCTCGTCCTCAAGGTCGAACGCCGTATGCCGACTGGCGCGGGCCAAGGCCAAGGTCTGCCACTGCTCCAATGACCCCACCCCGGCACGTCGGGTGAGCCGCGCTTGGGCGGTCAGCCCGCTCAGTCCGGCGTGGCCGGTGCGGGCGGCCAGCACCACACCGGTCGCGCGTGATCCGGTGGGCTCCCAACCGGGAGGAAGGGCAAGTTCTCGTGTCTTGGTATCCATGACACCGAGGGTCACCAAGACCGCCGACATCTCACACCCAGGCAGCCCGACCCTGTGGACAGGAGCGGTCAGAAGGCGTCCCGAACCTGCGTTTCGGTCAATCTGTAGTCCGCCAGGTCATAGCGATGTGACGGCCGACCCACGCCAGTTCGCGACTCTCGATCGATCGCAGTAACCGCCTCCGACGCGTCCGGCGTCCACTCCAGGCCGAACGCCTCGTAGATGCCACGAGTCGTTCCGACCGGGTCGGCGACGAAGTCCGAATACTCCACATCGAAGAACTGCGCCGCGTCGTAACGTGGCCGAGCAGCCGAAAATGACCGCCACGAGCGCGACAGCATCTCCAACTGCGTACACCCGATGGTCGCCCCGACGAAGGTGGTCGAATGTCCGGGCGTCGCCTCGGCCGACAACGAGCACGCCGACGCGATCGAGGTCACGGGATCACGGTGGGTGACCACGACCAGCGCGTCCGGATAGACCGTCATCAGTGCATCGAGGGCGGCCAGGTGCGAGGGGTTCTTCAGCACCCATCGCTTGTCCTGGTCGTGGAGGCCGATCACCTGCAGGTTGGCGCGGTGGCGCTCGTACGCGTCCGTCCAGTCCTGCTGGGCCAGCCAGGCGGAATAGCGCGGCACGTGGGCCAGTGACTCGTACGAAATCGACTTGCCGGTCTGGCGCAACAGCCGCCAACACTCCTCGACCGAGGTGGCGTCCATGAAATGGATCCCCATGAACTCCGGGTTGTCGATGTGGTGCTCACTGAACGCGGCCTGCATCGCCGAGAAGATCGGGTCCGACTCCCACGACGAGCGCGGGGGGCGCGGCTGGGGGTACTCGGTCAGCCACAACTCCAGACCCTGGTGTGTCGGGTCGGCCGCCAGCAGGCGGTGCAGTGCCGTGGTGCCGGTGCGTGGCAGGCCGACGACGAAGATCGGGCGTTCGATGCGTACGTCGGCATGCTCAGGATGCTGGCCCATCTGCAACTGCGACAGCAGCCGACCCACCAGCGCGCTCTTGATCTGCGAGCGCTGGAAATAGTTGCCGACGGGGGTCAAGCCCGCCTCGGGGGTCGCCAGATCGTCGACGAGCAGCCGCAGCCCCTCCTCGTGAGCCGTTCCGCCGAAGTCGCTCAGCCCGGTTGTCCGGGTCGCTGCCGCCGCGATGTCTTCGTACGACCCGACGTCGGCTCGTTCGCGCTGACTCATCTCAGGCGCCCGCGTGGAATTCGCCGCAGTCGACGTTGAGGATCTGGCCCGTCACCGCGCTGGCCAGGTCGGAGGCGAAGAACAGCGCCGCGCGCGCGACCTCGTCCGGGGTCGCGAGCCGCTTGAGGTCGGTCGGGCCGGCCTTCTCGGCATAGACCTCGTCATGCGTACGCCCCGACTCCGACGCGATCCAGTCGAAGTAGGCCTTGTTGACGTCCTCGTAGATGTAGGACGGTGCGATCGAGTTGACCCGGATGCCGCGCGGGCCGAGTTCGGTGGCCAGCGAGGACGACAGGTGTGCCAGTGCGCCTTTGGACAACTTGTAGCCCGCGAACTCCGGCTGGGAGGAGTAGAGCACGCACGAGTTGATGTTGATGATCGCGCCGCTGGTCGCGGCGAGCGCGTCTGCGAACAGGGCCGAGAGCCGCAACGGCGCGAAGACATTGGTCTCCTGGGCGTTGCGCAGGCCGTCGAGATCGAGCGTGGTGAGCGGGTCCATCGGCGGGATGCCGAAGGCGTTGTTGATCAAGCAGTCGACCCGGCCGAACTCGGCCAAAGATGCTTCCACCAGTCGGGCGCGAGCGTCCTCGTCGGTGATATCGGTCGGCACCACGAGCGCGCGGCGACCGAGATCGCGTACGACCTCCGCCATCTTCTCCAGCCGCTTCTCGGTACGCGAGACCAGCACCAGGTCGGCGCCCATCCGGGCCGCCTGTTCGCCGAGCGAGCGCCCCAAGCCGGGCCCGACGCCCGAGAGCACGATCACCTTGTCCTGCAAGAGTTCCGTCACGGCGCCAAGACTAGAACGTGTTCCAGTTTTGGTCGAGGAGTCGGTGGTCGAGACGGTCACACGTCCTCGGCGAGACCGCGCAGGTTGGCCAGGGCCTCCTCGTCGCTGTCGGCCATGGTGATCTTGCGCAGGGTCGTCCACGGGGTCGCGAGCCAGGAGGTGTCGAGCGACTCGAAGGTCGGGGCCGACGATGTGAAGGGCCGCGTGTCTGGCTCGCGCATCCGCTCCCAGGTCTCCTGGTCGGACTCGATCGTGGCCAGCATCCGCTTGCGTACGTCTTCCACCTCGACATCGATGCAGCGGCGCCTTCCGAAGCGGGTACGCAGCAGGATCCGATCGACCAGGTAGGACTGCACACCGGCCCAGGTCTGGCGACGGCCGAGATCGTCGGTGGGCAGCACTTCGTCCCCGGGCAGCGAGATGCTGGGGAGTTCGGCGTACGCATGCCGCCACGCATTCGCGCCGCGAGACCAGATCGGTTTGAGGCGCAGTTGTTCCTCGACCCGGTGGAAGTCTTCACGCAGGCGATCCAGCCCCATCTCGACCGCGGCGATCCCATCGTTGGGCGCGGCCGTGGGCATCCCGTTGAAGCCGTACGCCGGCAGTTGCGCACACCACTCGGCGATCCCCTTGGCTACTTCGTGGGCGCCCTTGCGGACCAGTGGATGCGTGATCGTCAAGATGGTGCCGACCACGGGCCGCCACAGCCCGCGGCCGTTCGCGTCGATCACGATCAGCAGTCCATCCGCGTCCCCGGGGCGGTCGTCGATGCGCGCGGTCGCCTCGACCTCCAGCCAGGGCAGGCGGGCGCGGAAGTCCAAGAATTTCGCGTCCAGGTGGTCGAAGGTGCCGTCCACGTCGACGTTCGGTGCTTCGAACCTCGCCCGTGCCACGTGGGGCGAATCCAGCGAGTTCAAGGTGGCGCGAAGCTTCGCCTCGCCCGTCGCGTCTTCGAGGTCGAGTACGACCTGCCGCGCCTCGCCGACCGTGATCGCGCCGCCCATCGGTGGATCCGAGGTTTCGACGTGGTAGGTCGAACCCGGTTGGGCGTGCTGGCCGCTCTGCAGGGTGCACCGCGTCATGGAGTCCTCGTGAACCACCGTGCCAGGGGTGGGTGAGGTCGGCATCTCGTCCAAGGCCTCGTGGACGAAGTCACCCCAGGCTTGAGCCCACTCGTCCGCCTTGGGCCAGCGGATCTCGTACTCGACGCGGTGCTTCACGTGACTATGTTTGTTGGCCGGGCAAAGTCGCAACCACTCACGCGGGCGGCCGATACCGACGCAGCAGCCCGATCGTCCAGGCGCCCATGGCGATCAGGTACGCCCCGATGATCAGCCAGAAGATCCAACCCGGGGCGCCGTCGCGACCCAGTGTCGCGACCAGGGTGGTCAGCGCCAGCAAGGCCATCAGCACCATGCCTGTGAGCGCCGACATGACCAGCATGTCGGCGAGGAAGGCACGGCGAAAATCGGCCTTGCGTTCCGGCGCGAACCAGTAGTCCTTGTGCGGCACGTTGACGAACGTGCCCTTCCCTGCGGTGGCCCAGTGGCACAACGCGGGCAGCCCGACAAACACCCCCGCACCCACGGCCGCCCACATCGCCAGCATGCCGGGCTTGCTCATCCAGTCGTCAATCTGACCGGAGCCGTCGAAGTGCGAAGGCACCGGGTCGGGGAGACGCAGGGCTGCCCAGCACCACATGGCGACGTACGTCAGGGACACCATCGCCCAGACGAACCAGGCGGCTCGCAAACGATCCATCAGACGCCGTGGCCGCTGAGTTGTTCCATGCGAGATTCCAACGCGCTCATCAGGGCCGTGCACTGTCGGCTGGTCTTGCGGTCGGTGCTCTGACTGCACACCGGCAGGACGTCGATCGACAGCTTCGCGGCGCCAGCGAGGGCGCGCAGTTCGTCGAGCTTGTCACCGAAGGGGGACCCGCTGCCGGGGGAGTAGTAGCGCACCGCCTCGTCGACCTGCCCGGGGAAGAGGTCGGTCTTGGTCACCGCGATGATCAGCCAGGTCGGCTCCTTGCGCCGGATTGCCAAGGAGGCGATCCGGTGTGCCGTGATCGACCAGTCCTCAAGCTCGGTGGCGAGTTGCTGTTCGCGGGTCGCGGTGGCGCTGCCGGTGGTGCCACCCGTACGCCGGGGGGTCGCGTGCCCGTACGACACCACATGCAGAACCCCGTCGACGGGCTCGTCGTGGAACACGTCGTCGAGGGCGCCCAGTCGGGTTGCGGCGTTCTCGCCGGGGACCACGCGGATCCGAAAACCGCGCATCCGAGTGTTGCGCCGGGTGCGATGCTCCATGGTCGCCGAGCCGACCTCGGCCGTCTCTGCCCCGGAGGTGCGTGAGAGCCGGTTGGCCAGGGCGGTCTTGCCGACTCCGGTCATGCCGGTGACCGCGATCAGCGGGTAGCGCTTGTGGAAGAGCCGCGCGAAGCGCTCGGGTGCATTGGCGAGGGCAGCCAGGGCCGTGGTCGCGAGGGTCGTACCGACCGCGGCTGCCGCGCCGCTCTTGCCCAGGCGGCGTCCCACGGGGTTGCTCATGCGCTCGTCCTTCACGAATCGGGAGTGCTGCGAATCAGTCAACCTCATCACAGGTGGCAATCTTCCCGCGTCGGGTGGTCTCGACTTTGCTCGATCGACCCGGGGTGTCAGACAACCTCAAGACGGTCCGTCGAAGACCCGATCCTCGCCGTGGGTCTCGAAGTCGGCCAGGACTTCCTCGGGCACCTGCCGGACGATCTCGCTCTGCTCCACCCGCGTCTCCCAGGTGGACGACGGATCGCTGGACTTCTCGGCGATGACCTGACCGGTGGCCTTGTCCAGGATCGTGGTCTTTTCGTCGAGGAGCGACACGAAGAACCGCCGGAAGCTGAAGGCAACGGCCGCTCGTCCGGCCACGGTCACGTCCTCGGTGTGCACGCCGCGTACCTCGGCGAGCATCTCGAGCCCGGCCGCCAACACCTGCGGTGGGAGATAGCCCGTACGCGCGGCGTCGGTGATCGCGACATAGAGCGCCTCCTGGTGGGAGTTGGAGCCACTGACGCGCTCGTCGAGGAAGGCGCGGAGTTCGGTCGCATCCGTCGGCCAGGACGAGACGAACTCCGGAGACGGGTCGTTGACCGAGGTGCCTGCCCCTTCAGGATGAAAGCGCATCAAGTCCCGATAGTTCTTGCCTTCCCGGGTCTCCACGCACCACTCCTGGCCATCCCAGCGCACCCAGCACTCGCGATGATCGACCCAGGTTCGTCCGTCGCCGAAGAGGCTGCTGTTGTCCTGGCTGGACCTGGACACCACATGGAGGAAGTCGCCTTCGCCCAGGACCGGCGCGGTGTCTTGGGCTGCGGCCCGACTCAGATCGCGCAGATCTCCGGCGGCAGCGGCCTGCTGCCAGGCGCCGAGGGCCGGTACGCCGACCAGCGCGGTCACGGTCGCGGCAGCCGTCGTACGCACGATTCGTCGCCGACGGCCCTGGGTGGATGCACGCCGCTGGGCACGCTGCAACGTGGCGGCCCGGTCTTGCTGTCCCCAGACGCGGTCGAGGTCCGACTCGTCGGGACGGGCGTTGGTGAGTGCGTTGAGCAGGTCGTTCATGACAGTCCCTCCACGGGCTGGGCGTGGGTGCCCTCCCAGGTTGTTTCCAGGCGTCGGCGGGCGCGATGCAGGCGTACGCCGAACGCATTGGGTGTGAGCCCGAGGAGTCGTGCTGCCTGGTCGGGGGTCAGTCCCTCCCAGGCGACGAGCAGGAGTGCTTCGCGATCGGTCTCACTCAGCGCTGCGAGTGCCGCCAAGGCTGCGTCACGGGTGGCGTACGCCTGCTCGGGCGAGTCGGCCGGATCGACGTGCCAGGCATCTCGGACCGCGGCGCGCCAGTGGTCGTCGCGGGTTGATTGGCGTCGTCGCTGGTTGGCGGCGAGTTTTCGTACGCAGCCCACCAGCCACGGCATCTCGCCGCCTGCCGGGATGTCATCCAGTCGCCGGATCGCCGTGGCGAACGCCTCCGCGACCAGGTCCTCGGCCTCGGTTCTCGGCGCGTGGCGACTGGCATAGACGAGCAGCCGGGGCGCGTACGCCTCGAACAGCTCAGTCAGCCGCTGGTCCTGCTGCCGTGGAATCGGTCTCACACCTAGGAGATGTCATGGGGTGACTGATTCTTACACCGACCAAGAGTTCGCTGGCCTCGTTGCTGGAACGCGCAGATGTGCGCGTCGGTCCCATTTCTAGCATTGCTGTCAGGAGGTTGGCATGAGCACTTTGACGATCAGGCAACTCAATGAGCGCACGCAGGCTCGGCTGCGCGGCCGGGCGGCCAAGCATGGTCGGTCGGTCGAGGCGGAGGTCCGTGCCATCTTGGACGCGGCCGTAGACATGCCCGAGGACAACTTCTTGCTGACCCTGCACGCCGCGATGGCCGGGGTCGGCGTGGACGATCTGCCGACGCCACCTCGCGATGATCAGCCTCGACCGGTGAACCTACGGTGATCATCGCCGACACCAACGTGGTCTCGGAGTTCATGCGGGATGAACCCGACGCCAGGGCACTTGGCTGGGCCCAGTCCCTGGGATCTTCGGAGTTGAGCATCTGCATGGTCACCGTTGAAGAGATCGAACGAGGACTGGCCCGTCTCTCCGCTGGACATCGGCGGCGAACCCTGGAACACCGCTGGAACAGTCTGATGGACGCCTTTGCGGACATGGTTGCCGTGTATGACAAGCCCGCTGCCAGTGCCACCGCGCGGGTGCTGGTTCACGCCGAAGCATCCGGTCGGCGGATGGGGCTGGCTGATGCTCAGATCGCCGGCATCTGCCTCTCCGGTGGGAGGCAGCTCGCGACCAGGAACGTACGCGACTTCGCTGACGTCCCCGAGCTGGCAGTGGTCAACCCGTTCGCGTAGCGAAACGCCTGCGGCCCCGATGCTCCACTCGACGGCGCGAGTGCGAGTGCGTGCCTTGATCAAGGTCGGGTCAGGGCGAGAAGACAGACCTGTTCTCCTCGATCCAGGCGATCTCGGCGAGATCCTCTTTCTCGACGCTGCCTTCTTCGACCCAGGTCTTCTGCGGCTCTTGTCCTTGGGCTGCCAGGAACCGGACGTGCTCGCCTGTGTATCGGATGCGGTCGACAACGGCATCGACGACATCGAAGTCGGCTGGGATCCCGTACGCGTCCAAGAACTCCTCGATGCGCGACCTGCGGTCGGGGACCTCCGGGAAGTGGTGCCACTCGAGGGCGGCCCCGTCATCCCGGAGGGGCGCGAACCAGTGGAGGGCGTACGAGATGTCGCTGAGCCTGGGCGCCCGGTGGAGGAAATCCCAGTCGATCAGTGCGACGGCCTCACCGTCGCGCCAGACGAAATTCCAAGGCCCGGGGTCTGCGTGGACGTGGACATCGCCGCCCGCGACGGCCGGTGCTGCGAAGACAGCATCGTCGGGCGGGACCCAGTCAGCGGAGGCATCGTGGATGCGCCGCAAGAGTCGCGCTGCTGACCGCAACCCGCGCACGTCGTGCTGGTGCTTCCACCCGTCACCGCCACTCTCACCCTGGATGAATCGGAGCGTCTCGGTCGCTTCGTTCAACGAGAGAGGCTCGGGAACGCAGTGCAGACCCTTCGCGCGAAGATGGCGCAGGAACGCGTGCACCGTCGGGGTGTGCGGCCCCGCTGGGCGGGTGACGGTCTCGGCGTTGATCTCGATTGGGCGGTACTGCTCGTTCACTTCGGCAGCTCGGTTGAGCACCTCGTCGTTCGCCATGCGGGCACCCTCGCATCGGCGGTAACTGCCCGCAAACGAGTTTCCAGAGTGGCATGAGCGGACATGTAGCACAGGTGCTAGCGTGAGGTGATGCAAACGGTTGGACTCCGCGAGTTGAGGCAGGACGCATCCGGTCTCGTGCGTCGGGTCGAGGAGGGCGAGGAGATCGTCATCACCGTGTCCGGCAGACCAACCGCGCGACTCGTACCTGCTCGGCCGCGCCGGTGGCACACCTGGGTCGACGTAGCGGACCTGTTCGGCGGGCCTGGCGACCCTGACTGGAGCAGCGACCGCGAACTGCTCGATCAGACCGTCCGTGATCCGTGGGCGCCGCAGTGACCGGGGCGACGGAAAGTGCCCATCGTGGCTTGCTCGACACAAGCGTCGTGATCGCGGAGGATATCGCCCCTCTCCCCGGGGTTCTGGCCATCAGTGCCGTCACGCTCGCGGAGCTGCACTTCGGAGTTCTGGCTGTTCGATCACACGACACGCGAGCAGAACGACTCAGACGATTGAGCGTCTTGCAGCGCAGGTTCGACGCCCTGCCCCTCGACGATGAAGTCGCCGCCAGCTACGGCCGACTCGCGGCGGCGGTTGTCGCGTCCGGTCGGCAGCCGCGGCGGCGGGTCATGAACCTCCTGATCGCGGCGACTGCGCATGCGCACGACGCAACGCTCTACACACGCAACCCGGATGACTTCACCGGCCTGGAGGGGCTGGTCGACGTTCAATCGGTCTAGCGATCGGCGCCATGAGCGGACGTTGCCGCCTCGCCCCATATGGTCTTGGCTGTGCACGAAGGGGCGATCGCATGGGCTGGTGTCCCGCCCTTGCTGCGAGGCGCGCACTCCGCGTCGGGGTAGCATGAAGGGTGCTACCCGAGTAGCATGGACACATGAAGCTGAGCGTGAGCCTGAGTGAAGACGACCTCGCGGCACTCGACCGCTACGTCGAGGTTGCTGGTCTTGAATCACGTTCGGCCGCTGTGCAGCAGGCAATCCGGCGCCTGCGCGATCCAGAGTTAGAAGCCGACTATGCCTCTGCCTGGGAGGAGTGGGTTAGCGCAGGCGACGAGAGTGACTGGGTGACGACTTCTTCAGACGGGATCACCGATGCAGCGCGGTGAGATCGTGCTCGTCGACCTGGACCCCGCCCGCGGGAGTGAGGCCAACAAGCGTCGCCCGGCGGTCCTGGTCAGCAACGATCGAGCCAACACGACTGCCGGACGACTCGGCCGCGGGGTCGTGACGGTGGTCCCGATCACCAGCAACGTGGAACGGGTGTTTCCGTTCCAGGTGCTGTTGCCCTCGGGCGAGACTGGTCTGCGCGTGGACTCCAAAGCGCAAGCCGAGCAGGTGCGTTCGGTGTCGGTCGACCGGCTCGGCTCCGCAGTGGGACGCGTCTCGTCAAGACTCATGGTCGCCCTTGACCAAGCGCTTCGGCTCCATCTGCAGCTCTGATCGCGATCAGCGGCAGATTCGGACACCCGAAGTCCGTAGTGTGAGCCCCGGCCATCCCGGCAGGTAAGAGGGAGAGACGGGTTCCACCGCAGGGTGGAAGAAGTGCTGGGAAGTAGACCCCGCCTCCTCGCCGACCATCGACTCATCGCGGCCAGAACAGTGCCCTGCGCCGAGCGAGTCTTGAGACCCTGTGCGTGCTCATCGCCCGATCGGACTGGTCACGAACTACCCAGCCGGCTGGACCGGCTGACGCAGGATCGTACGCAGCCGCGCAGGAGGGACTCGCCGCGCGTCGCTGAGATAGATCTCGTGGTGTTTGCCGGTCCTTTCCAGACCATGGGAGGGGATCACCGACGAGTGCATCTCCTCCAAGACTGGGCCCTCGTCGTCGTACGACCCCACGTGCAGCGTCTGCACGCAGGCCCCTTCGGCCAGGGCGCCAAGCCTGAGCAGTGGCAACGCGGGGCCGGGCTGCTTCGTCGATGCCACGGAAACGGCCGATCCGAAGAACTCGTCTGGCACCCATTCCGGCACCAGGATCATCGTGGTCCAGTGCCACGCCGACTTGTCACGCGCGGTCGTGAACGAGGCCATGTCGTCGGCCCACCACAGGGCTTCGAGTGGCGGCACCACGTAGTCACGGTCGAGTTCTCGCTTGCTCGCGAACTTCAACGCGTACGCCACGGGGTAGAGCGCGGCGAGCGCATCGGCGTACGCAACTGACGTGTTGGGATCACCGCTCCCGTCGATCATCAGATAGCGCGCGGGCGGTAGATCGACGAAACGAAACTCACCGACGCGAGCGCGATACCCGTCGAGCGTCTTCTTGAGATCGACCTTCACTGGATCATCCAAGCGAGGCGAGAGCCGGTCGTACGACCTCACGCAGCAGTCGCAGACTCTCCCAGCCCGGCTCGGGGGGAAGCCCGCCGCACAACGGATGCGACGTGATCACCGGCCACTCGCCACTGTTGCAGCGCGCGATCGCTTCGTCGGGCGTCACGACGACGTGCCGCCCCGCGGCGCGCAGTTCACCGACGCTCGACGAGCGGTCGATGACGTGGTGATGCGAGTCGGTCTGCCACGCGGCGTACGCCTGGGCGTCGGCGAGCAACAGGTGGCCGTACGCATCCCACCACGCGTCGGGATCATCGGTGACGAAGACCGAAGCCGGACCGCGCGGTGGCTGATAGAACCACCCGGGTTCGCGCCCAAGATCGCGGCAGGCCTGCTGGTAGATCTCCTTCAACTCCGGATCGCGCACCTGCGGAGCGAAACCGAGACCGAAGCGGGCAGCACGCCGCGCCGCTGCAGGCGAGCCACCGCCCACGAAGACCAGCGGCGTCGACGCGGGCGTCGGCTGCACCCGCACGGTGCGCCCTTCGTACGAGAACGGCTCGCCCGTCCACGCGTCGAGGATCGCGCGCAGGTTGCGGTCGAGGTCGCGACCGCGCGAGGACCACGGCCGATCGAACATCGCGTACTCCTCCTCGCGATAGCCCAACCCGACCGTGTAGGAGACCCGCCCACCCGACACCAGGTCGAGCACTGCCATGTCCTCGGCCATCCGCAGCGGGTCGTGCAGATTGACGAGCAGGGCAGCTACCTGGATCGGGACCGTGCGCGTACGCGCCGCGATCGCGGAGGCGAGGACCAGTGGTGAGGGCAGGTATCCGTCGTCGGACGCGTGGTGCTCCGACACGATGATCGCGATATCGCCGGACTCCTCGACGTAGGACGCGATGTCCAAGGCCCGGGCATAGAACTCCGCGCGTTCTGCCCGTCCGACTCCCGGGAGCCGGAAGTCGAAGCGGGTCACGAACGAGCTGGTCACGAGATCATCCGGCGCGCGATGCCGACCTGGCGGTCGGCGATGCGCTGCGTGTGGGAGTACGGACCAATGTGTTGAGCAGCCAACTGCGGTACGCGTGAACGCAGGTCGTCGAAGGGCACGATTTCGCACTTTGGTCCGTGCGCAGGACTGAGCGGGGCGTCGACCCGCTGCCAGCGCAGCATCATCACGCCACGCTCATGTCCGGTCGTGTCCAACCAGTTGGCGATCCCCGGTGACTTCGAACTGATCACATAACGCAGCAGCCCGTCGTCGTCGACGTGGGACTGGGCGCGCGTGAGAGAGGTCTGGTGGTGCTCGTAGTCGGTGGAGACGTACCACTTCGAGCCGATCTGGATCGCCTGGTAGGGCGCGTCGCTCGCGGGCACCGTGACCACGAGCGCCTCGTCGTTCGACAGCGCGTAGTGGCCGATCGAGGAGAACTGCGAAGCGAGGCCGCCGGGTGTGGTCGCCGGGGCGGTCAGCGTGTTGACCGGTTCCTTGTAGGTGAACCACTCCGGGAACGCGAACCAGGTCTTGATCCGGCCCACCAGCATCTTCGCGGCAACGCCGTAGCGCTTCTCGACCGACGCCGTGTCCAACTCCGCGCGAGGCGCGCCCGCGGTGTCCAGGCGCTGGATTCGCAAGGTGCCGCGCTCCTCGGTGTTCCAGTCGTCAAAGACCTCGCGCACGATCAGGGTTGCTCCCTTGCGCAACCCCAACTCGGGTCCGAAGTGCCACTCGAAGGCGCCGTCGGAGGCGACGTCCAGCTCCCGGTCGTCGAAGGCGACCACCGTGTTGGGCGCGCCCGCATCCGAATAGGTCCCGTCCATGATCTGGAAGGACAGGTCCGCCGTGGTGCCGCGGCGGCCGGTGACGAGGTACGACGCCCCTTCCGTCAGGTAGGCGTTGAAATAGATCGCGTCGGGATTGTCGAGTCCCTGTCGCGCGTACTGATGGGTCGGGTTGATCAGCACCGGGTGGTCGAGCGAGTAGTCGAAGGCCATTTGGATCGAAGACCGGATCGAACCGGCCAGGTAGTCGAGGCCCTCGGCCAGTTCCTGCTCGGTGATCTCGAACGGAGGATTGCGGATCAGCTCCTCCGCTTCGGCGATGGCGTTGCGGAACGCGTCGAGGCTCATGTGGTGCTCCGTGGTTTCGAGGCTCGCTTCGCTCGCACCTCAACCACCGGGAGAGGCCGCTGCGCTCGCACCTCAACCACCGGGAGAGGCCGCTGCGCTCGCACCTCAACCACCGGGAGAGGCCGCTGCGCTCGCACCTCAACCACCGACCTTGGCGATGACGTCCTCGGCATAGCGCTCCAGGTGCGCGATCTTCTTCTCCAGGGGCTCGGTGTCGGGACCCTTGATGTACGGCACCCGGAAGCCGACGATCGCATCGGTCACGCCCCGGTCCTCCAGGCGCTTGACGCCGTCGGGGGTGTACGCGTCGTACGAGATCACGTGGATCTCGAAGTCGTCGCGGTTGTCGCCTTCGGCGCGCCGGATCTCATCGAGCCGATCCAGCAGCCGAGCCAACTCCTCGCCGTCGCCGCCCGCGTGCATCCAGCCGTCGCCCTTGAGCACCGCTCGACGCAAAGCCGCATCCGAGTGACCGCCCACGAGCAGCGGGATCCGCGGGGGAGTCGGGCACTGCTTGACCGGCGCCAATTCATAGAACTCACCGGAATAGCCGAAGAAGTCGCCGCTCCACAGCCCGCGCAGGATGTCCATGCACTCGTCCATCCGCTTGCCGCGCCGCTCCCACGACACGCCCAACGCGGCGAAGTCCTCCGGCCACGGAGACAGCCCCACGCCGAGCCCGAGCCGACCGCCGGACAGGTGCGCGATCGACGATGCCTGTTTGGCGACGAGTACGGGTGGGCGTACGGGCAACTTCAACACGAACGGCGTGAACCGCAAGGTCGACGTCGAGGCAGCCAGCCACGAGACGAGTGTCATCGTCTCGATGAACTCCTTGTCCTCGAGGAACTCCCGGTCGCCGGTGTCGGTGTAGGGGTAGGTCGTGTCCGACTCCTGCGGATAGATCAGCGAGTCGGCGACGGTCATCGACGTGTAGCCCGCCGCCTCGGCTGCCTGCGCCAACGGCGTGTAGTAGGACGCGTGGGTCATCGCCTCGGCGTACGTGAATCGCATGGCGCCCAGGGTAGAACGTGTTCTAAATCCGTGCCAGAGTCGTCCCATGGACCTCCAGGAACTCTCCGACCGCGCCGAGATCGCCGACGTGATCACCCGCTACACCCGCGCGGTCGACACCAAGACGTACGCCCCGGCGGATACCTTCACCAACGACGCGATCCTCGACTACACCCAGGCCGGCGGCCCGGCGACCGACGCCAAGGCCGCGTTGGAGTGGGTCGGGCAGATGATGGGCGCGTTCGAGCGCTGGCAGCACACGATCGGCCAGATCGAGTACGACATCGACGGCGACCAGGCCCACGTGACGGCCTACTTCACCAACCCGATGGTGGCCAAGCGCGAGGATGGCTCCGAGCACGTGATCGAGGTCGGTGGCTACTACCACCACGACCTCGTGCGTACGCCCGGTGGTTGGCGCAGCCGCAAGATGGTCGACGACATCGTGTGGATGCGCGGGTTCTGATGCAGAACAAGCCGAAGGGGCTCGACGCGGACTGGGTGCGCTACCTGTTGAAGTACATGGGTGGCGCGAACGTACGCATCTATCGGGCCACCGGTGGACGGGTGCTCGGGAACCTGCGGGTGCCGCCCACGTTCAAGCCGGTGCCTTTGCTGTTGCTCGATCACGTCGGGCGCAAGTCGGGCAAGGCGTTCACGACGCCACTGGTCTATCTGCGCGACGGCGACGACCTCGTGGTGGTGGCGAGCCAGGGTGGGCGGCCGACCAATCCCGCGTGGTTCTACAACCTGATGGCCACACCGGAGACGACTGTGCAGATCAAGCGTGACGTGCTTGCGATGCGCGCACGCCGGGCAAGCGCCGAGGAGAAAGCGCGGATCTGGCCGAAGCTGGTGGAGTTGTACGCCGACTTCGATTCGTACGCCAGCTGGACCGACCGCGACATCCCCGTCGTGATCCTCGAACCACGAGCCTGACCGTCGTTTGGCCCCATCACCACGCGTCGTCAACAATGGCCCGGTGAGCCAGCGCAGAGAACACCCCATCGTCGAGGGACTCCTCGCGCTGCTCGTGGGTGCCCTGGCGCTGGCACTGGCGTTGGGGCTTGGCGCCTGGCTGGTCGCGAAGGTCGCCGGCGTCGGCGGCGGCTCTGACGCGAGGGCCGACTCGCGCGATGAGGCATCGATGTATCTGCCCAAGCCGGAGAAGACCGGCGACTACACGGCCGGCCCGCTGATCAGTGCGGGTCCTGGGCCTAGCGCGTCGGAGTCGGCCAGTGACACCGGCATCACGTTGCAGTCCCCGCAAGCCGAGGTCGGCGTACTCCAGCAGATCACCCTGTCCGGGGAGTACCCCGGCGGTGACGGCGCGGTGCTCCAGGTGCAGCGGTTCGCGTCCGGCTCCTGGGTCGACTTCCCAGTGACGGCCAACGTCAGTGGCGGGAAGTTCTCGACCTACATCCAGACCGGCCAGACCGGGGAGAACAAGTTCCGGATGACCGACAAGTCCAACGAGACCAGTTCCAACGAGATCACGGTGACGATCGGCTGACGCGTAGGTGCGCGTCTAACCTGTGCGTCCAGTACGCCACCCAGCCGGCTCCGAGAAACGCGAGTACGCCGACCGCGATCGCCGCCGAGGCCAGCGAGAACGCCGCCGCCAAGGCACTCACCAGCAGCGGTCCGCCGGTGCCTCCGATGTCACCGCACAGCCGCCAGCCGCCCAGGTATTGAGCGCGACCTTCGGTCGGCGCGGTGTCAGCGCCGATGGTCAGCGCGATGCCCGAACTCAGACCGTTGGAGACCGCGATCACCGACATCACGATCGCCAGACCGGCCAGCGTCCGTACGCCCGGCAACGCCAACGCGGCCACGGCGACTCCCAGCACGACCGGCACGGCGACGACCATCCGGCCGTACCGATCCATCAACAGCCCGCCCGGATAGAACATCACGATGTCGATCAACGCGACGAGAGCGAACACCAGCGATGTCGCCGCTGCGGTGATGCCGATGTGGTCAGCCCACAGCGGGAGCAGAGTCGTACGCACCGAGCGCGACGCCGAGATGATGATGATCGCGACGCCGAGAGTGGCGAGCGTACGACGGTGTGCCCAGATGACCGACCGCACCGAGTGGAAGCCGCTCTCGCGTCCGGCGGCACGTCCCTCCTGGCCAAGGTCAGGCATGGTGCTCGCGACGAGTCCGGCCAACACCGACATCACGGCCGCCAGCCACCAGGCGGCGGACAGGCTCCACCAGTGAATCAGCGCGGCGCCGATCAGCGGCCCGATAAAGAGCCCGATTCGGAAGGTGCCCCCGAGCGCCGACATCGCCCGAGCGCGCATCGCGAACGGCACCACGTCGATCATGAAGCCCTGGCGGGCGATCAGGAACACCGTCCAGGCTGCGCCGCCCACCAGGGTCGCGGCGCCGAGGACCCAGACCGATGACGCCGTGGCAGCCACGACATTGGCGACGACGTCGACGGCGGCGGCGATCATCAGGGCCGTACGTTCGCCGATCCGCGCCACGAGGGCACCTGCGGGCAGCGAGGTCAAGAACATGCCGATCCCGGCCAGGGCGACCACGAAGGCCGCGACGCCCACACTCGCGCCGAGGTCGCGGGCGAGCAGCGCGATGATCGGGGCGGTGGCGCCGTACCCGATCGCGCTGATCAGCGTCGGTGCGTACGCATAGACCGCGATCTCACGAAGCCGGAACGCACTCTCGTCCCCGGCGTTCGTCATCGGCACAGGCTGTCACAGCTCGTCGTCGGCTGGTCGCGAGGCCGCGCAGGCGGGCGCGTACGGCTGGCTGTCCAAGCAGCACACCGATGAGCACCAGCACGACGCCCGCCCCTTGGGTTAGTGCGAAGGTCTCGCTGGCGAAGACAACGCCCAGCCCGATGCCGACGACCGGGTTCACCAGGCCGATCAGAGCAGTCGGGCCGGCTCCGAGGTGCCTGATGCCCGCGAACCAGCAGACGTACGCCAACCCGGTGCCGACCAGACCGAGATAGGCGTACGCACCGACTGCCGGCCAGTCCAGGGCCGGGGGTGCCCCCTCCCGCAGGAAGGCCACGGGGAGGAGCACCAGCCCGCCGGCGACCAGCTGCCAGGACGTGAAGGTGAGCAGATCTGTCGGTGGGGTCCAGCGTTTGACGAGGACGAAGCCCACGGCGGAGACGAGTACGGCCGCGAGCGCCGCAGCGACGCCGACGGGATCGAGTGCGCCCCCTGGCTGGAGCACGAGGAGCGCTACGCCGATGAGTCCGAGTGTGGCCCCGAACAGTCCGAGGGCGTTTGCTCGCTCGCCGGCGAGCGGCCAGGCCAGCAACATGACCACCAGGGGAGAGAGGGCCGTGACGGTCGCGGCGACCCCGCCGGGCAGGCGGTACGCCGCCTCGAAGATCAGCAGGAAGAAGACGCCGATGTTGAGCGTGCCCAGCACTCCAGCGCGCCACCACCACGAACCCTGGGGGAGTTGGCGGCGCCAGACCAGCAGGAGCAGCCCGACCGGCAGGGCGCGCACGAGTGCGGAGAAGACCGGCCGCCCCTCAGGGAGGAACGTCGTGGTCGTCAGGTAGGTGCTGCCCCAGGCGATGGGCGCGACCGCTGTCAGCAGGATCCATCTGATATTAGTTTCCACGGAAGACATAATGCCTTCCGGAGAAGATATATTCCAGCCATGGAGAGTTCGGGGCAGTCGGAAGCTCGATCATGTTGCGCGCCTGATGGTCCAGTGGCGACGCGAACGGCCGGATCTCGACGTCCGACCGATGGGCATCATCGGGCGCCTGCACCGGCTAGGGGACGCATTGCATCGCGAACTGCGTCCGGTGTTCGAGGCGGCAGGTCTCACTGACGGGGACTTCGACGTGCTGGCCGCGTTGCGTCGTGCGGGGGAGCCGTACGAGCTCAGTCCGAGCGCACTCGCGCAGACCACCATGGTGACCTCGGGTGCGATCACCAAGCGCGCCGACCGGCTGATCGAGCTTGGTTTGGTGACGCGGCGCGTCGGCGACGGTGACGCACGCTCCCGGGTCATCGCTCTCTCGAACGCCGGACTCGAACTGGTGGATCGCCTCGTTGTCGAGCACCTGGCCAATGAGGAGCGGCTGCTCGCAGGGCTGACGGACCTCGAACGCACCCGGCTGGAGGCTTTGCTGGAGCGGTGGGGGCGCCTGCTCGGCGTCTGAACGCTTCCGGTGCCTGACCCGCGGGCGCTGATCGCTAGTCTGCGCCGATGAACGATGCCCCTGCCGCCTCGATGGGCCGACGGCTGGGCCAGCTCCTCGTCGGCTGTGTGGTGCTCGGCGTCGGGATCGCGCTGCTGCTCGCGGCGCGGCTAGGTGCTGATGGCTACACGATGCTGGTCAGCGGCACGGTGATCGCGTCGGGCGTCGAGTTCTGGGTCATCAACACCGTTCTCGGTCTGCTTTTGGTGCTGGTCGCGCTGCTGCGGGGACGTCGCCCCGGCCTCGGGACGCTGGTGCAGCCGGTCGTCGTCGGCGTCACCGTCAGCCTGGTGTTGCCGTACGTCCCCGAGCCCGAGTCTCTGGTAGCGCGCGCGCTGGAGTTCGGGCTGGGGTTCCTCACGCTCGCGCTCGGAGTGGCGATGTATCTGGCCGTACGCCTCGGTGCCGGCCCCGCCGAGGGTGCGGCGCTCGCGTTCGATCCGCCGCTGCCGTTCAAATGGAGCTATTCGGTCTTCCAGGCGGTGACGACCCTGGTCGGCTGGGCGCTCGGCGCCACGCTCGGGATCGGCACACTGATCGTGATTGTGGGCATCGGTCCGCTTGTTGACCGACTCATCCCGCTGCTCACCCCGCGTGGCGATGTCCGGCCTGCGGCTTAGCGGGTGCCAGGCTGCCAGCAGGTGGCAACGTCGTACTCACCAAGCGACTGGCCCACTAAGCGACTGGCCAGACCTTTTCGCCCGCGATGCGTTCCGCGGAAGCCTTCCAGGGTTCACAGTGTGGAGATGACGAGGATCGCTCAGGTGATGGCTGGCGTCATTGCCGCGTCGCTGTTTGCATGTATGCCTCCAGCCACGACCGCCAACGCGGCCTCGGTCACTTCCCCAATGTCGCGCGCTACTGGAAGAAATACATGAAGCGAGTCGCCATGTACCAACATGCATACACCCCCGGCCGAGACTCGTGCCGGGAGATCACGGAGGACTTATATGCCGCCAACCCTCCGAAGCCCATCCACATTGCGAAGATCCGCTGGGTAGGGATGCAAAGCGGCGACATCTCGCTGGTGCGCCTGACCGACACCAAGGGCAATAAGAAGCTCTACATCCTCGTCGTGGAGAAGGGCGCCTGGAAGGTTCGCGGTCCCCTCTGCCAGTACGACGAACAGACCTGTACGGAAATGGGGGCCTGGCCCCCGGATGAGGTGGCCCGTGCGGGGACACGTCGCGGCCTGTGAAACCAACTCCTCGGCTTCTGGGCCTCTTGACGGCAGTGTCGCTCCTCGCGGCTCTGCCTCCTGCCGCCACTGCCAGGGCGGCCTCTGTCACTTCGCCCAGTGTCTCGCCGACGGTCGTCGTGCGGACCGTCATCGAGGGAATCGCCGCAACTGACCCCACCATGGTGTGCCCTAACGTCGCGCGCTACTTCAAGAAATTCATGAAACAACTTGCCATATATCAAGGGGCACACACCGCGGGCCGCAACTCGTGTCGGGAGGTTCTCGAGGACCTCTACACCTATTATCCGCCCAAGCCCACCCGCATCGCGAAACTCCGCTGGGTTGGGATGCAAGGTGACGACATCGCACTGGTGCGCCTGACCGACACCAAGGGCAAGAAGGAGCTCATCGTCCTCGTAGTGGAAAGGGGTGCTTGGAAGTACCGCGGGGGTGTGTGCCAATACGGCGAAAAGATGTGCACGGAAATGGGGGCCTGGCACCCGTCGGGATCCCGAACCCGACGCTGAGAAGAACTGCCGAGGCAGCACAACTCACGCGCAGGGGTTGACCCCCGGCGTGCCGGGGCGCTCGTACCCGCCCTTGTCCAGGATCCTTTCGAACAACTTCGGCCGGGCCGGCATCAACCCGTCCGCACAGGTGGCGATCATCGCCTTGTAGGTCGCCGCATCGTCGGGCGCGGTGCCGCTGAACCACACGTGCACCGCATAGCCGTCGGCGTGCGCGCGAGCCACGAACTCCTTGGTGACGACCGGCACCTTGGTGCCGCCGTATTCGTACGTCACCGGCACCTGGAGTGCGACCGTGCCCTCGATCGGCTTGATGTCTTGCAGGTAGTAGTCGAGCAGCCCCTGGCGGCCGGGAGCCAAGGGGACCTTGGGTGCCAGTTTGTGAAACAGCGCCAGCGCGTCGTCATTGAAAGACGTCACGATCACATCGGTGCGGCCGTTGTCCTTCAAGAAGGCCGCGAGCAGTCGCGCGGCGCGCTTGAACGACTTCACATCGAAGTCGTTGGTGCCCTTGATCTCGATATTGATCGGCGTGGTCTTGAAGCGCTTGAAAACCGTGTCGAGGGCGGGCACAGCGAAGTCCGTCTTGCGGTAGCCCTTGATCTTGCGCTCGCCATAGCGCGCGCCGCGCAGGGTGTACACCTTCTTGCGCGCGTCGTGAGTGGTGCCCTTCTTGGGTACGAACCAGTGCGCCGCGTCATAGGACTGGACCTGCTTGAGCGTGAGGTCCTTGACGAAGCCGGTGCCGTCGGTGGTCTCGTCGATTGTCGCGTTGTGGATCACGGCGAGCTGCTTGTCCTTGGTGGACTGCACATCGAGCTCGAGCACGTCGGCGCCGAGCCGCTTGGCCCGCTTGAAGGCATACATCGTGTTGGTGGGTGCTTCGTTCTCGCCACCGGAGTGCGCCATGTTGGCGACCCGGAACTTGAGCCAGTCAACCGACCCGTCCGCAGAGGCCTGGGCAGCTGCGGACTGGGCGGCCGTGGCCCGGGCAGCTGCGGACTGGGCGGCCGTGGCGGGCGTGAGCAGAGCGGCGGGCAGGGCCAAGGCGAGGGCGAGCAGTCGTACGCGCATGTCCGCGACGATAAGCGCCCCACCCGGGGGCCGTCGAGAAAATCGACCACTCAGCCCCCGGTTTGTCCGCTCAGCCCCCGGTTCTCCGGGGGTCGAGCGGACCACAGTGCGCTCAACCCGCGCGCGGCGGGCGGGCCAGCAAGCGCGCACCCACAAGAAAACCCCACCCCCCCGGGAACAACCCGGCCCCCACCTTGCGTTAACCTCTCGTAGCAAAGTTGAGCCGACCAGACTCAACCACCCAAGCCCTGCACAACACGGAGGAAACACAACATGGCACGAGCCGTTGGCATCGACCTGGGGACGACCAACAGCGTCGTCTCCGTTCTCGAAGGTGGCGAGCCCACCGTCATCGCGAACGCCGAGGGCGCTCGCACCACCCCGTCGGTCGTGGCGTTCGCCAAGAACGGCGAGGTCCTCGTCGGCGAGGTCGCCAAGCGTCAGGCGGTCACCAACGTCGACCGTACGATCCGCTCTGTCAAGCGCCACATGGGCACCGACTGGAGCATCAAGATCGACGACAAGTCGTTCAACCCCCAGCAGATCAGCGCGTTCGTGCTGCAAAAGCTCAAGCGCGACGCGGAGGCGTACCTCGGCGAGACGGTCACCGACGCGGTGATCACCGTCCCGGCGTACTTCTCCGACGCGCAGCGCCAGGCCACCAAGGAAGCCGGCGAGATCGCGGGCCTCAACGTCAGCCGGATTGTCAACGAGCCCACCGCTGCCGCGCTGGCGTACGGCCTGGACAAGGGCGACGACCAGACCATTCTCGTCTTCGACCTCGGTGGTGGCACGTTCGACGTGTCGCTGCTGGAGATCGGTGAAGGCGTCGTGGAGGTCAAGGCCACCAGCGGTGACAACCACCTCGGTGGCGACGACTGGGACAACCGCGTCGTCGACTGGATGGTCAAGAAGTTCAAGGACGCCAACGGTGTCGACCTGGCCGCTGACAAGATCGCCAAGCAGCGCCTCCAGGAGGCTGCGGAGAAGGCCAAGATCGAACTCTCGTCCTCCAGCGAGACCACGATCCACCTGCCCTACATCACCCACGGCGAGTCCGGCCCGCTGCACTTCGAGGAGAAGCTGACCCGTTCGGAGTTCCAGAAGCTCACCGCTGACCTTCTCGAGCGCACGAAGGCGCCGTTCCAGAGCGTGCTGCGAGACGGTGGCGTCGCGGTCGACAAGATCGACCACGTCGTGCTCGTCGGCGGCTCCACCCGGATGCCCGCCGTGACCGATGTCGTCAAGGAACTCCTCGGCGGCAAGGAGCCCAACAAGGGTGTCAACCCCGACGAGGTCGTCGCGGTCGGTGCCGCGCTCCAGGCTGGTGTCCTCAAGGGCGAGGTCAAGGACGTACTGCTCCTCGACGTCACCCCGCTGAGCCTCGGCATCGAGACCAAGGGCGGCGTGATGACCACGCTGATCGAGCGCAACACCACGATCCCGACCAAGCGGTCGGAGATCTTCACCACCGCTGACGACAACCAGCCCAGCGTGGAGATCAAGGTCGCGCAGGGTGAGCGTCAGATGTGGGCGCAGAACCAGCCGCTCGGCAACTTCGAGCTCACCGGCCTGCCGCCCGCGCCGCGGGGCATCCCCAAGATCGAGGTCACCTTCGACATCGACGCCAACGGCATCGTCCACGTCTCCGCCAAGGACCACGCGTCCGGTCGCGAGCAGTCGATGACGATCTCTGGTGGCTCGGCGCTCGGCAAGGACGAGATCGACCGGATGGTCAAGGAGGCAGAGCAGTACGCCGAGGAGGACGCCAAGCGTCGCCAGAGCGTCGAGACTCGCAACCAGGCCGACCAGCTCGTCTACACGACCGAGAAGTTCCTGGCCGACAACGGCGACAAGATCCCCGACGAGGTCAAGACCGAGGTCCAGGCCGACGTCGACAGCCTCAAGGCCACCTTGGAGAACGCGGAGGCCTCGTCCGACGAGATCCAGGCCGGTGTCACCAAGCTCGGTGAGTCCAGCCAGAAGATGGGTGCCGCGATGTACGCCGCCGCCGAGGCCGACCAGGCCGCTGCGGGTGGCTCGACCGGTGCGACCGGTGAAGCTGACGACGACGTCGTCGACGCCGAGATCATCGACGAGGACGCCCCCTCGGGCGACCAGGCCCCCACCGGAGACGCAGCCCCTGGTGAGGGTGAGTCCAAGTGACCCAGTCCGGCGACGAAACCTTCGGTGACGAAGCCGGCGAGATGGCCAACGAGACCGAGGTCGAGGCCCCTGTGCAGCAGGGTGCCTCGGCCTCGGCCGGGCATCACCAGCCCGTGGCCAACGAGCCCGGCCCAGCGGACACCAGCGGCATCGGGCACATGGTCGACGAGGGCGCACCACTGGAACCGGCAGACATTGCCGCGGCCAACCCAGAGGAGTCCAACCCGGAGGACGCGAATCCGCTCGAAGAGGCGCACGTCAAGATCGCGGGCCTGACCAACGATCTTCAACGCCTCCAGGCCGAGTTCCTCAACTACAAGCGCCGAGTCGACCGCGAACGAGACCGCGTCCGTGAGGACACGATCTTTGCCACGCTCACCCCGATCGTGGACGTCCTCGACAACATCGACCGCGCCCGCGAACACGGTGAGTTGGATCCCGGCTTCGAAGCCGTGGCACAGCAGCTCCAGACCGCGGTGGCGGGACGGGGCCTGATCCGGTACGGCGAGGTGGGCGAGGCGTTCGACCCGACGGTGCACGACGCGTTGTCGCACCTGGGTGCCGATCCCGACGTGAGTGTCACCTCGATCAAGGTGCTGGCCAAGGCCGGCTACAAGATCGGCGATCGGGTCGTGCGCGCCGCCCAGGTCCTGGTCGTGGACCCTGAGTGATCTCACATTGCTAAGACGAGGAAGGGAGGTGCGCGATGGCTGACGACGGCTTCCGCAACGACTGGTTGAACAAGGACTTCTACAAGGTCTTGGGGGTCTCCAAGGACGCGAGTCCAGAAGACATCAAGAAGGCGTTCAAGGCCATCGCGCGCGACAACCACCCTGACCGCAATCCAGGCGACGAGGCCAAGCACGAGAAGTTCAAGGCGGCGGCTGAGGCGTACGACGTGGTCGGCGACACCGACAAGCGCAAGAAGTACGACGAGATGCGGCGACTCGGCGCATCCGGTGGCTTCGGCGGCTTCGGGCGAGGAGGTTCCGGCCAGGGCGGATTCGACGTCAACGACTTCCTGCGCGATCAGGCAGGCCAGGGCGGATTCGGCGATCTCTTCGGGGACCTCTTCGGAGGCGGTGGGCGCAGCAGCGGTCGTACGCGGCCACAACCTCGTCCCACCAAGGGTGCGGACCAGGAGACCACGGCGACGATCTCGTTCATGGACGCGATCGACGGGGTCACGATCTCGCTGCGGCTGACCTCTGATGCGGCCTGTCCTACGTGCAATGGCACGGGCGGCAAGCCCGGCACCAAGCCGCACGTGTGCCCCGAGTGCGAGGGCGCGGGTTTCGTGGTGTCGACCATGGGCGGCGCGTTCTCGATGAACGAGACCTGCCCGGCCTGCGGTGGTCGCCAATTGGTGTACGACGACGCGTGCCCGACCTGCCACGGCAGCGGGCGGGGTCAGTCGGCGCGCACCGTGCAAGCGCGAATCCCGGCGGGCGTACGCGACGGTCAGAAGATCCGGCTGCGCGGCAAGGGCGGAGCAGGGGAGAACGGCGGCCCGCGTGGCGACCTCTTCGTCACCGTCAAAGTAAGTGCTCACCGACTCTTCGGGCGCAAGGGTGACAACCTCACGCTCGACGTGCCGATCTCGTTCGACGAGGCGGTGCTCGGCGCCGAGGTCAAGATCCCGACGCTCGGATCGTCGCCGGTCACCTTGAAGATCCCGGCCGGCACCCCCAACGGGCGCACCTTCCGCGTCCGCGGGAAGGGCGCGGCCAAGAAGGACGGCACCAAGGGCGACCTGCTCGCCACCGTCGAAGTCCAGGTGCCTGCCGTGGTCGACGCGGCTGCTCGTGAGGCGGTCGAGGCCTATCGCGCCGCCACGGTCGGCAAGCCGCTGCGCGCCAACCTCTTCGAGTCGCCATGAGCACCCACCTGGGGGCGCCCGACCCGGACAGCGCGATCTTCGTGATCAGTGTTGCGGCGCAATTGACCGGGCTCCATCCGCAGACGCTGCGTGCGTACGAGCGGATGGGCCTGGTCACCCCGGGCCGCACCGGGGGCGGCGGTCGCCGCTATTCCGGCCGCGACCTGGAGAGACTGCGTACGATCGCCGAGCTCACCGCGTCCGGCATCGGGATCGAAGGCGTACGCCGACTGCTGGAGTTGGAGAACCAACTCGCGGCACTGCAAGCGCGCAACGAGGAGTTGACGGCCGAGTTGGCCGCGACTCAGGAGGCCCTGCGGGCGGCGATCGGCGTACGCCGTCGCGCAGCTCCGGTCGGCAACCTACCCGCGTTGCGCACTGCGAGCGCCGGATCCGTCGTGGTCTGGCGCCGCAATCAGGGCTGATCACCCGACTTCGTCGAACTCTTCCTGCTTGGTGTATTCCATCTGGCTCACGACGTACGTCCCGTCCGGCCTGGCGGCCACCTGGAACACCCCCTCGGGGCTGATCGCCCCGATCCGATAGGCGCTGCCCGAGCGAGTCACCAACACGGTGCTGTCCTTGACGCCCGTGAGCACTCCGGTCCACTGCTCGACACCGTTCTCTTCCGCATAGGTCAGATCGGTGTCGTAGGTGACGTCGTCGAAGAACTTCAACGTGACGTCGCCGGCCGACTCCGGCTGGGAGTCGTCGTCCAGGATGACGCTTGGTTCGACCTTCACGACACCCGTACGCACCGCGCCGTCCAGCGGTTCGGGTGCGGCGCGGTCGACGGGGATGACGAGCGCCGGTTCGTCGTCACTACACCCGGAAATGGAGCCGGCGACCACCCCGCACAGCATCGCCACGAGGGCCGCCGTACGAAGTGGTCGCCGACGTGAGATCACTTGACGATCTTGATGTTGCTGTTGATCAGCACCGGGCGGTAGGACTTCTTGCGACCGGTCACCTGGACGAAGACGGGCAGCCCGCGCCACTTCTTCTTGAGCTTCAGGCGCTGCTTCTTGCCCTTCTTGCCCGACACAGCCTGGTAGTTGACGTACCACTGGTAGCGGACCTTGACCTTGCCCGGATTCCACTTCTTCTTCTTGGTCACCGCGCGCAGCCGCTTGCCGGCCTTGGGCTTGCCCTTGGCCTTGACCGGACGGGGGTAGATCTGGCCGAGCTTGATGCGAGCCATCCGTTTGGCGGTCTTGTTGTGCACCCGGGTGTTGTGCTGCACCGCCGAGCCCACGGGGGCGCCGTTGTAGGCCAGGTTGGGGTTGGAGAACACCGCGAGCCGGGTGCAGTTGAAGCCGTTGTCGACGCACTGCTGGTTGTAGGCCATCACCGTGCGCCACTGGCCGGCCAGGTTGACCAGGCCCTGGCCGTACTTGAAGGCCAGTCCACCGCAGGTGGTGCACTGGGCGACGGCGTACGGGTCGTGTGAGGCGCCGTAGTTGTGGCCGACCTCATGGGTGACGGTGAAGTTGTCGATGCACTCGACGCTGGAGATGCTGTAGGGGCGCAGCCAGTACTTCTTCTTCGAGTCGGGCGTGTTGAGCCATCCGAGACCGCAGTATTGGCTGTTGGGCCCGGTGAGCATGTGCACCACGTCCGCGTGCCGCTTCGTACGCCACTTCTTGATCGCCTTGTACTTGCCCTTGTGCTTGGACAGGGCCGTCAGGGTCGCGCCGTAGTCGCTGCTCTCGTTTGCCTTGCTGACCTTGGTGCCGACGAGGTTCCAGGCGACGCCGATCTGCGAGTTGCTGTACGTCTGGTTGTTCAGCGCGACGGCGAACGCGGCGCTGGCGTTGGCGTTCTCCAGGGTGCCGTAGGACGCCGACATCGCTTGTGGGGTGAAGACGATGCCGATGTCGAGTTTGCTCGCAGGGTCCCGACGCAGGCTGAAGTCGGTCACCTCGATCGGGGCGGCTGCCGGGGCGGTGGTCTCGGCGCCGGCGTGCGTCTCGACGCCGGCGTTGAAGTCGCCCGTGGGCGTCGGCAGGTCGACGGCCTTGGCGGCAGCCTTCTCCAACCTCGGCACGTCCTTGACGCTGACCTCGTCGTCGCCCTCGTGCTTGGGAGCCGACAACTGCGCGGCGCGGTAGACGCTCTGGGTTCCGCTGGCGCGGGTCAATGAGTACGAGCCCTTGGGGGAGATCACCGCGGCCCGGAACGTCTCACCCACCTGCACGGCCACGAAGGTGCCGAGCGGGTCGTCGGCGAGCTGACCGCTCCACGACTTGTAGAGGCTGTTGCCACCGACGTGCTCGACCTTGGCGACGAAGCGGGCGTTGTCGAAGAAGGACAGCGCGACCTTCTGGCCGCTCGCCTTGGCAGGCAGGGCGCGTCCGTCGAAGGTGACCAGGCGCTCACGTGTGGCCAGGCTGTTCTTGGGCAGCGTCGCCGAGCGAGCAGAGATGTTCGAGCCGGAGATCAGTTCGGGCACCGCAGGCTGCTTGCTGGAGGCGGCTGCGGCGGGCGTACCGCTGGCGGCGGTGGTGCCGCCGACCTGCAGGCCCGAGATCACCAGAGCCGCGGCCGCCAGGGCGCCGACTCTCTTGAGATGGGTAGACACGTGAAGGACCTTTCCGAGGTTTGGCTTCAAGGGCCCGGAACTGGGCTGCCCCGGGTCGAGAACTGTCCTTCCCCGGATGTTGTCAGGTATTCCCGAGGAGCGGACGTCGTACGAGAGGGTGGTCACCGTACGCATGCTCCGATGGTCTCCCGACCCGGAAAGTTCGTCCTGTGATTGCGTCAAAGTTGAGGGGAATCGACTCAACTTCTGGGGTGTTGAATCGACAAGGACCACAGTGGTCCCGACAGCCGCGCGGTGGCGAAACGCGGCAGTCACAGTTCGTTCCACCGAAGGAGACCTGCGTTGAGTCAGTTCGGAGCCGAGAAGTTCACCACCCGCAGCCGCGAGGTGATCGAGGCTGCCCAGTTGTCGGCGACCAAGGCCGGCAACACCCAGACCGAGCCCATCCACCTGCTCGTCGCGCTGTTGCGTCAGGAGGAGGGCACCGCCAAGTCGCTGGTCACCAAGTCCGGTGTCGAGGTCGGCTCGCTGACTGCCACGGCCGAGCGCGTCCAGGGCGCGCTGCCCACCGCGTCGGGCCAGACCGTGCAGCAACCGGCCGCCTCCGCCTCCCTGACGCGCGTCCTTGCGGCGGCGCTCGACCTGGCGTCCTCGATGAAGGACGACTATGTCGCGACCGAGCACCTGCTGATCGGGTTGGCGACGGTCGAGTCCTCGGCACAGCAGGTGCTCCTCGACGCTGGTCTGAGCGCCGACGGGCTGCGCGAGGGATTGACGGCCGTGCGCGGCAATCGTCGGGTCACCAGCCCCGAGGCCGAATCGACGTACGAGGCGCTGGAGAAGTTCTCGGTCGATCTCACCGCCGCCGCAGAGGACGGCAAGCTCGATCCCGTGATCGGGCGAGACGCCGAGATCCGCCGAGTCATCCAGGTGTTGTCGCGGCGTACGAAGAACAACCCGGTCCTGATCGGCGAGCCGGGCGTCGGCAAGACCGCCGTCGTCGAAGGGCTCGCCCAGCGCATCGTCGCGGGCGACGTGCCCGACTCGCTCAAGGGACGACGCCTGCTGTCGCTCGACCTGGCCGGCATGGTGGCCGGTGCGAAGTATCGCGGCGAGTTCGAGGAGCGACTCAAGGCAGTGCTCGACGAGATCAAGGAGGCCGGCGGTCAGGTCATCACCTTCATCGACGAACTGCACACCGTGGTCGGCGCCGGTGCCGGCGGCGACTCGTCCATGGACGCGGGCAACATGCTCAAGCCGATGCTCGCGCGCGGAGAGTTGCACATGATCGGTGCGACCACACTCGACGAATTCCGTGAGCGGATCGAGAAGGACCCCGCGCTGGAGCGTCGCTTCCAGCAGGTCTTCGTGGGCGAGCCGTCCGTCGAGGACACCATCCAGATCCTGCGCGGGATCCAGGAGAAGTACGAAGCCCACCACGGCGTACGCATCACCGACGCGGCGCTCGTCGCGGCGGCGACCTTGAGCGATCGCTACATCACCGGGCGGCAACTGCCCGACAAGGCGATCGACCTGATCGACGAGGCGTCGTCGCGACTGCGGATGGAGATCGAGTCCTCACCCGAGGAGATCGACCAGCTGCGGCGCCAGGTCGACCGCTTCAAGATGGAGCAGTTCGCGCTGGAGAAGGAGACCGACCCCGCGTCGGTGGAGCGGCTGGCCGCACTGCGTCAGGAATTAGCCGACGCAGAAGAGGAGTTGCGTGGGCTGGAGAACCGATGGGAGCGCGAGCGCGACCAACTCCAGGGCGAGGGCGAACTGCGCCGTGCACTCGATCAGCTGAAGATCGAGGCCGACAAGTTCCTGCGCGAGGGCAACCTCGAGGCGGCGTCCAAGATCCGCTATGAGTCGATCCCCGAGTTGGAGAAGAAGATCGCCGAGGTCGAGATGGCCGAGCAGGCCGACTTCGAACCGCTCGTCGGCGAGGAGGTCGGAGCCGAGCAGATCGCCGAGGTCGTCGAGGCCTGGACCGGCATCCCCACCGGGAAGATGTTGCAGGGCGAGACGGCCAAGCTGCTGGAGATGGAGCAGGTCATCGGTGAGCGATTGATCGGACAGAAGGCGGCGGTCAATGCCGTATCGGATGCCGTACGTCGTTCGCGCGCGGGCATCGCGGACCCCAACCGTCCTACCGGCTCGTTCCTCTTCCTCGGCCCTACGGGCACCGGCAAGACCGAGCTGGCCAAGTCCCTGGCGGACTTCCTCTTCGACGACGAGCGCGCGATCATCCGCATCGACATGAGCGAATACTCCGAGAAGCACTCGGTCTCGCGACTGGTCGGTGCGCCTCCGGGCTATGTCGGGTACGACGAAGGTGGGCAGTTGACCGAGGCCGTACGCCGTCGGCCCTACTCCGTCGTGCTCCTCGACGAGGTTGAGAAGGCCCACCCGGAGGTCTTCGACATCTTGTTGCAGGTGCTCGACGACGGACGACTGACCGACGGCCAGGGGCGTACGGTCGACTTCCGCAACACGTTGCTGATCTTGACCTCCAACCTCGGTTCGAACTTCCTGGTCGACCCGACCATGTCGCCGGAGGCCAAACACGAGGCGGTGATGGGTGTCGTACGCGCGTCGTTCAAGCCGGAGTTCCTCAACCGGTTGGACGAGGTCGTGATGTTCGAGGCGTTGTCGAAGGCCGACCTCGCGCACATCGTCGGCCTGCAACTGGCTTTGTTGGAGAAGCGGTTGGCCGTACGCCGGATCGCGATCGTGGTCAGTGACGCGGCCCGGCAGTGGCTGGCGGACACCGGCTACGACCCGGCGTACGGCGCGCGGCCACTGCGACGGCTGATCCAGACCGCGATCGGTGACCCGCTCGCGCGGATGCTGATCAGCGGTCAGGTGGTCGACGGCGGCACGGTCTCCGTGGACGTGGGCGAGGACGGGCTGACGCTTCGCACCTGATCCTCGATGTCGGTGGTCGGTGTCAGGGTTGACTCCTCGCCTCGTATGAGGCGTCTCGGGACGAGGAGAAGACATGAGCGACGACAACCGACTGGCGCGGATCCGCAAGCTGCTGGCTCAGGCTGAGGATCCGGCCTGTACGCCGGCGGAGGCCGAGGCCTTCACGGCCAAGGCGGCCGACCTGATGGCGCGCTACGGCATCGATGAAGCGCTGCTGGCCCAATCCGATCCGGGACGCGATCCGATGGGGGATCGCGTTGTGGACCTGCTCGCGCCCTATGGGTACGAGAAGGCCTGGCTGGGCGCCGAGCTTCGCCGACGCGCTGCGCTGTCGCAGCGTGATCAAGAAGGCGCGCCTTGCTGGCAACAGCACCTTCTCGTTGCACTTGTTCGGCCATGCGTCCGACCTCACCCTGGTCGAGATCCTGCTGACCAGCCTGTTGGTGCAGGGCAGCCGTGACCTGGCGCGGGCGGGAGTCCCCTGGGACGAGCACCCGGGGGCCTACCGACGCTCGTGGTGGCTCGGCTTCGGGCATGCCGTCGGTGACCGCCTCCGCGAGGCGGAGGCACAGGCAGCGGCAGCGGCCGAGGAGAGGTTTGCCGCGCAGGGCACGTCGGCGGCGTTGGTGCTGGCCGACCGGGCGGCGTTGGCCGAGCAGGCGATGCGTGCGGCGTACGACGATCTGCGCACCGCGCCACGACGCCGGCTCTCGGGCGGCGGGATGGGGGAGGGATATGCCGCTGGTCAGCGCGCGGATCTGGGAAGAGGTCCGAGGGTCTCCGGTGGCAGCCGTGCTGCGCTGGGTGGCGCCTGAGCGCCTGCCGGCGATTTTCGTACGTCTGAAAACATGTCCTCGTGACTTCCCCGAGCGATGAGCGTCCGCGCCAGGTGACCCTGCTGGGCTGGACGATCGTGATCGGCTCCGTCTTCGTGGTCTTGTTCGCGTTCCAGACGGTGTCCGGGCTGCAGTCGCTGGCCACGCGCGAGGCCGTGGAGAAGTTCCTCGCCGAGCCTCCGGGTGATGGCCTCGGGTTGGACGTGGCGGGTGCGCTCGACCTGATGCGGTGGATGAGCATGGCCGCTGCCGCGTGTGCCGCCGCGACCGGGATCTTGGGCTGGCACGTAATGCGGCGCAATCGGTCGGCTCGGCTGGGCCTGACCATCTTGGCTCTCCCGCTCGCCGCCACCGGGATGGTCCTGGGCGGCTTCATGTCGGCGATGGTGATGGCCGCTTCACTGATGCTGTGGCTCGCACCTGCCAAGCAGTGGTTGGAGCGGACCGCGCCGGTGGATGTGCCGGTGGATGTGCCCGTGGATGCCGATGCGCCGATGCGGGCATCCGGCCCGTGGTCTCCCTCTCAGACCCCGACTCAAGAACCAGCGGCGCCGTCGACTCGACAGCCGTGGCAGCCGCCTGCTCGAAATGATGGCGCGACGGGATCGATTCGTCCCCCTGAAATCCGGGTCGCGTGCTTCATGACCTGGATCTTCTCGGCGCTGGCGATCTTGGGGATGATCGCCGGGGTCGCCTATCTGGCTACCAACCCCGAGGGGCTGCTCGACGAGATGCGCCGCCAGAATCCCGAGTTCGAAACAGCCGGGGTCAGCGACCAACTCGTGCTCACGACCACGTATGTGCTCAGTGGGATCTTCCTGCTCTGGGCGTTCGCGGCGATCGCGCTCGCGGCGCTGGTCTGGCGCGGGGTCGGCTGGGCGCGGATCCTGTTGATCGTCTCGACGTTCGGGTGTGTGGGGTTGTGCCTGCTCGGAATGCTGTCCAGCCTGGTCATGGCGGTGCCGCTGCTGGCGGCGATCCTCACCGTGCGGTGGTTGGCTAGCCCCGCGTCAGCGCGGTTTTGTCGGTCACGAGTGCCGAGCGAGATCGGCTGAGGCGAGACGGCGTACGCCTTCCTCGACGACGCGTGCGTCTTTGCAGAAGGCCCATCGCACCAGCTGGCTGCCAGCGTGGGAGTCATAGAAGGGCTGGGCCGGGATCGCCACCACCCCCGCGCGTTCGGGCAGCGCGAGACAGAACTCCATTCCGTCGGCCCAGCCGAGCGCGCTGATGTCGGTGAGCACGAAATAGGTGCCTTCGCTCGGCCGGGCGTGCAGCCCGGCGTCGGCGAGCCCCCGGACGAGGAGATCGC
Source organism: Nocardioides sp. (assembly GCA_037045645.1). Taxonomy (NCBI): domain Bacteria; kingdom Bacillati; phylum Actinomycetota; class Actinomycetes; order Propionibacteriales; family Nocardioidaceae; genus Nocardioides; species Nocardioides sp. Next base: position 73,243 of record JBAOIH010000003.1, on the reverse strand, counting down.
GGTGGGTTCTCAGCTCAGCCGCGAGGGCGCGAGGAAAGTCCGGCTCGTGGTCGAGGGCGTACGCGATCGCGGGTTGGAACGCGCTGCCACTGGTGAACGTGAGCCACTGCTTGGCCGCCAGCACCGCCTGCACCAGGTGCCGCGGGCCGGTGGCCCAGCCGACCTTCCAGCCGGTGAAGGAGTAGGACTTGCCGGCACTGGACAACGTGAGCGTGCGCTCGGCCATGCCGGGCAAGGTGGCGATCGGGACGTGCACGTGCTCGTCGAACGTCAGATGCTCATAGACCTCGTCGGTGATCACGATCAGGTCGTGGGCGAGGGCGAGATCGGCAACCGCCTGGAGTTCCTCGGTGTTGAGGACGGTGCCCGTGGGGTTGTGCGGCGTGTTGAGCAGGAGGAAGCGGGACTTGTCGGTGACCGCGGCTCGTAGCGCGTCGGGGTCGAGGCGGAAGTCGGGCGCGTGCAGGGTGACGGGTTTGCGTACGGCTCCGGCCATCTGCAACATCGCGGTGTAGGAGTCGTAGTAGGGCTCCAGCACGATCACCTCGTCGCCGGGATTGACCAGCCCCAGCAGGGCCGCCGCGATTGCCTCGGTGCACCCGGTGGTCACGATGACCTCGGAGTCGGGGTCGAGCTCGATCCCATAGTGGCGCTGCTGGTGTCGCGCGATCGCGGCTCGAAGGCCGGGGATGCCGATGCCGGGAGCGTATTGATTGCCGCTCCCGTGCACCGCCTCGACGACCTGGTCGGCCACGGTTCGTGGGCCCGCCGTGTCGGGGAAGCCCTGCCCGAGATTGACCGCCCCGGTGCGTACGGCCAGCGCGGACATCGTGGTGAAGATCGTGGGCGGGATCCCGGCGAGGCGGTGCGCGAGCATTCCCCGACCCTAGTCGGGGGTCGAGCGGACCCGAGTCCGCTCAACCCCCGGAGAACCGGGGGCTGAGCGGACAAATCGGGGGCTGAGTACTACTTCACCTCGGCGCGGAGGAGCGCTCGTACGCCCAGAGCCAGCGGCAGCCACAAGCACAACGCGGTCGACGTCGCCAGTTGCACCCACCCCTTCGCGTCAGGGGTGACGTCGAAGAGCAACGTGATGTTCTGATTCGGGTCGATCCACGGCTGGGCGTCGGCGAACCACTGCTGGTACATCGCCAGCATTCCGGCCACTCCCGGCAGCACCAGCGAGTACACGAAGTACCCCACGATCGCGGCAGGGGAGTTGCGTGTCACGACGCCGAGCATGAACCCCATCAGCATGCCCAGCACGTTGGCCAGACAGATCAACGCGAAGCTCTCCAGGGTCAGCCCCCACACGGGATCCACGCCGTGTACGGCCCCACCCAGCACGGTGCCGAGGGCGCCCACCACGAGGCTGAGCAACATGCTCGCGATCCCGACCAGCAGCACCGCGACCAGTTTGGCGCTGATGATCCGACCACGATGAGGCACCAGGGTGAACGTGCTCAACGCCGTGCGCTGGCTGTACTCACTGGTTACCGAGAGCACTGCGATCACCGGCAACAGCACGGCCATCGGCATCCCGATCGCGGCCGAGAAAGTCTCCTGGCTGACCTGGCTGTCCGAGCCCCACATCAGGACGGCTGCGGTCGCGCACAGGGCCGTGATCGCGATGCCCGCCATCAGCCAGAAGCCCGAGCGGGTGTCGAACATCTTGCGCAGCTCGATCTTGACGAGTCGGGCGAGGGGGACCGGGGCGATCGGGGCCCGCGCTCTGGTCGCGACCTGCGCGGGGGCCGATTGCAGGGTGGTGGTCATGCTGCTGCTCCTTCACGGGAGGTGTCGGCGGTGAGTTGGAGGAACATCTCTTCGAGACCGGCGCTGTCCGCGGGCCGGAAGCTCGGTGAGGGCGACACCCGCGGCGAGCGCGATCTCGCCGACGAGGGTGGGGTCGGCGTCGACGCGCAGGGAGGTGTCGCCGTAGTGGGCCGTGAGCCCGTGGATTTCGAGCGCGGTTGCCAGCGGCTTGAGGTCCCGAGCGCGTACGACCGTCCCGGCGCCAGCCAGCAGGTCGGCTTTGGTGCCCTGCGCCACGATTCGGCCTTGGCCGATCACAACGAGATCGTCCGCAACGACCTCGATCTCGTGGAGCAGGTGGGACGACAACAGCACCGTGCCACCGTCATCGGCGTACGACCGGAGCAGATCACGCATCCACCGGATGCCGGCCGGGTCCAGGCCGTTGGCCGGCTCATCGAGGATGAGGACCCGCGGGTCACCGATCAGAGCAGCGGCGATGCCCAGACGCTGGCGCATGCCGAGGGAGTAGTGGCGTACGCGTCGGCGAGCCTCGGTCTCAGTCAGGCCTACCCGGTCGAGCATGGCCGGGACTGACGTACGCGAAAGCCCCATCGTGTCGGCGGCGATAGTCAGGATCTCGCGGCCCGTGCGTCCCGCGTGCTGGGCCGATGCGTCGAGCAGGACGCCGACCTCGCGGCCAGGGTTGACGAAGTCGTGGATGTGACGGCCGTGGATCAGCGCGCTACCCGCGGTGGGCCGGGTGAGCCCGACCATCATCCGCATGGCGGTGGACTTCCCCGCACCGTTGGGTCCGAGGAATCCGGTGACCCTTCCGGTCTCGGCGGTGAACGTGATGTCATCGACGGCGGTGAAGCTGCCGTACTTCTTGGTCAGGGACTCGACGGTGATCATGGCTCCACCGTCTCGCTCGTCCGGGCGTACGCGCATCGGGAGGAACGCCGACTTCGGCCCTGATCTCGACCCTGAGAATCCCCCAGGGTGCCCCTGATTAAGGTGTGGGGCATGGCCACCGTCGACACCACTCTCGCCGCCGATATCGACGCAACCTGCCGCTTGACCGGGGAGTTCACGCTGCGTTCGGGCCAGGTCAGTCACGAGTACTTCGACAAGTACCTATTCGAGGCCGATCCGCTCCTGCTTGGGCGGGTGGCTCGCGAAATGATTCAACTCATCCCACAAGACACCGAACTTCTCGGGGGTCTGGAGATGGGCGGCATCCCGATCGCGACCGCCGTCAGCGCCATTGTGGGCACGCCGACGTTGTTCGTACGCAAGGCCGCCAAGGAGTACGGCACCTGCAAGCTCGCCGAAGGGCCGGACTTCGCGGGCAAGCGGGTCACCCTGATCGAGGACGTGATCACGACCGGTGGTGCGGTGCGCGACGCGACACATGCCTTACGCGAGGCTGGCGCCATCGTGGAGGTCGTCGTGTGTGCGATCGACCGCTCCCCGGAGGGCGAGAACCCGCTCGCCGATGTCGAACTCGAAGTGCGCGCAGTCTTGACGAAAGCCGACCTGGACGCCGCCCGAGAGGGCTAGCCCCGCCAGGCGCCGTCGCCGACCACACCTCTGGTGCGGTCTGGTCGAGGACCAGGAAGCTGCGCCGCTGGATCAGTCCGGCTCGCCAGCGAGCATCGCGACGAGCTGGGCGCGGTTGCTGGCCCCCAGTTTGCGGCGGGCGCTGGCGATCTGGGTTTGGACGGTCCGGTGGGCGATGCCGAGCCGGGCGGCGATCTCCGCGTCCGTGTGACCCGCGGTCGCCAACGCGGTGACCTCCTCCTCACGGGCGCTCAGCACCGAACCGCTCGACCGCGAAGCCGGCACTCGTACGCCAAGGGCACGCAACGACCGTCCGCACCGCGCGACGACGGGCGCGAGGCCCAGCTCCCTGGCCTCGGTGGCAGCATCCTCGAGCAGCGTACGAGCGTCGTCGCGGCCGGCTAGCCGGGCCGCCTCGCCCGCACCCCAGCGGCACAGCAGCGCCCGGTCGAGCCTGGGGCCGTGGGCCGAGGCGGCCTTGAGGAACAGGTCGTGAGCCGCGGCGAAGTTGCTCGCGGCGAGCGAGGCGATGCCGTCGAGTTCGGCGGGGACGCCGGCGAGCAGTCCTGCCTCCTCCAACAACGGCCGTTCGGGAAGCGGGAGGCCAGCGTCGAGGGCTGCCCACGCCCATACCTGCGCGGCGTCGGTGAGGATGAACTCGTCAGGGTTCATCGCCAGGAAGGGTGCGTGCTCGTCGTGGGCGCGCTCCGCCTGTCCGGCGAGCAGGTAGGCGGTGCCGCGGACCTGGTGGTAGGCCATGACGTGGGAGTCGTGACCCTCGAGCTGGGCAGTGCAGGTGAGCGCCTGTTCCAGCTCGCCGAGCTGGGCATGGGCCGAGCCGATGGTGGCCAAGGTGTCGTAGCGGTCGATCGGGCGCAGCGGTTTCGCGAGCAGTTGGGTGCCCTCGGCGACCACGTGGCGCAGGTCGGCGCAGTAGGCCGCGGCGGTGAGCTCACAGGTGTCGAAGCACAGCTCCCACCGGGTTAGGCGCAGCCTGCGGCAGCGCTCGATCATTTCGCGCACGAGCTCGCGTGACGCTTCGACCTGGGCGTCGGAGAGCAGCGCGATGAAAAGGTTGAGAGCCGAGGTGACCTCGAGGAACGAGTTGCCCGACTCGCGCGCGGCCAGCACCGCGCCGCGCAGCAGCCGGGCCTTCTCCTTCATCGTCGGGGCGGAGTCGCCGGCCACCTTGATGGCCTCGCCGGTCGAGTGGCCGCGCGCCTGTGCGGTCTCAAGCGCGTGCAGCGCCAGCGCGTGGGCCTTGACCGAGTCGCGATCCATCAGCAACACCTTGGACGCATTGGTCGACAGCAGCCGTGTCTGGATCGCACTGCCCTCGGGCGCGACAGCGGTGGCCTCGGCGAGGAGCTCGACGTAGTCGTTCCAGCGCCCCTGCTGGAAGGCGATCGACGTGCGGACGACGAGTGCCCGGGCCAGCAACTCGGGGTCGTCGGGCAGGTCGGTGACGAGGCGGTCGGCTGCGTTGAGTTGGAGGGCCCGGACGGCGGCCTCGGCGGCCTCGACCCGCAGCTCGGTCGCCGTCTGTGGGTCGGCGGCTTCGGCAGCGGTGACCAGGAATGACCAGCGCTCGCCCAGCGTGGCGGCAGAGCCGACCGCCTCCATCGCCGCCGCGTAGGCGGCGTCGCGCTCGCCCGCAGCGAGTAGGTGCCGGGCGCGCTCGCCAGGGTGCTCGGCCAGGTCGACCAGCGCGCGATGGCAGCGCACCGCGCGGTCGCGCGCGATCAGTTGGCCGAACACCTCTCCGATCAGCGCGTGCCGGATCGACACCTCGCCGCGGCTGGTCATGGTGAGCCCCGAGTCAGCGAGACCCTGGGCGCCAGGCACCTGCGCCTGCGGAAGCGGGCGGCCGGCGAGGGCCAGCAGCGCGAGCGCTTCGAGTTGATCCTCGGGCAGCGCGCGGCAGCGGGCCAACAGCGACAACTCAAGGCTGGTGATGTCGTGCGGCGAGCGGGCGAGTTCCTCGACGAGCAGCGGGTTTCCACCGCTGCGATCGACGATGGAGGCGACCTCCTCGGGCACCATGCCCGGCCGCACACGTAATGCCAACTCGGCGGCGTCGGGCCCCTCGAGCGGATCGAGATCGAGGCGCTTGGCGTCTACGTCGGCCATCGCCGCCAGTGCCGCTTCGGCGCCCGGGTCACCGCGACGTACGGTCACCACGAGGCGTACGCGACCGGCCAGCAACCCCAGTGCCTGGACCGTCGCGGGGTCGGCCCAGTGCAGGTCTTCGACCCACAGCACACCGTCGCCGACGGCGGTCTCGATCTGCAGGGCGACGTGCTCGGGGTCACCGGTCCAGATGTCGTCGGGCAGGTCGGCGAAGGCGCGCCGCAGCGCCAGGAACGGCAGCCAATTCGAGCGTCGCGAGCGCACCCCCCTCGTGATGCTCGGCTTCGTCCAGTGCGGCTCGCACCAGCGCGCTCTTGCCCACGCCCGCCTCGCCGTGCACCAGGACGCAGGCCGTCGCGTCCCGGACCGCACTGCGGATGCGGGCCTCCTCCGAGGTGCGCCCGATCAGCATGTGACCAGACTAGCCACCACGGCTCTCACGGGGCGGGGAGTCGCTCGACCCCGGCGTCGATAGGCCGCCAGAGCGGCGCTGGTCGACTCAGCCCCCAGCGCCTGCCGCGCCGCTGCGAGCCGGCGGTCGGCCGAGCGCCGCGACAAGTGCAACGCGGTCGCCGCCGCGCCGAGGGTCGCGCCACCGGAGAGCAGCCGCAGCAGCGCGTGCTCGTCGTCGCCCAGGGTACCGGCCGGCGCGTCGACCCGGTGGTCGAGGACGCCCAGCCGACGGAGGTCGTCGCAGAGCGGGTCGAGCACCTCGCGTGGTGCCGTTGCGTCGACCAGGAGCCCGACCCCCGCGACAGCCGCGAGCACCACCTCGGCCGCCGCCAGGCCGTCGGCGACGGTGGTTGCCCAGATCGTGCCGGGACCCGCGTCGCGGTGGGAGACATGCACCTCCCAGCCGCGCGAGACGAGCTCACCGCGGGCATCCGCGAGTGCCGCTGGACCGGCCTCGACCACGACGAACGGCAGGGTCATGTCTGCGACAATAGGGGGCCTGATCGCGTCCCGCCTCCCACCGCCCGAGTTCCGGGAAGTCAGAGGTCGTAGGCACGTTGGGACCCGGCGAATGTGCAGCAGCGCGGTGAAAGGTGGCGCAAATGCACGATGCGGCGCGGGAGCGCTCGGGCCCACATTGGTGCATGGCCCGTTCGGGCTATCCGACACATCAGCCCCGGGCCGATGCCCTCCCCGGGGCAACCCGGTGCAATCCACGCTCGCCTTTTCACGATTCTCGGAGGAACTCATCATGCGCTCTCGTCCCGTCCGTCTCGCACCCCATGCCGTCGCCGCCACCGCGCTCGCGGCCACCACTGCACTCGTGGCTGCTCCAGCCCAGGCGGCCACGAGCGCCTCGTTTGCGGGGGGCGTACTGACCGTCAGCCTGGGGTCGCCCACCGGCTTCGTCGTGATGCCCTACGGGAGTGGCTACTCCGTCACCTCCGACGAGGGCATCACGAGCCTGCCGGGCTGCGGCAAGGACGACATTGACCAATGGCACTGCACGGGCGTCACCAAGGTGGTGGTGACAGGGACCAGCGGCGCCGACTACGTCTCCGTGGAAGGCGACTTCCTCGTGGAGGCCCGGCTCGGCGCCGGCGACGACGAGCTCTATGCCGAGAGCACTCGCAAAGTCACGGCCTATACCGAGGCCGGAGCGGACCGTGTGCTGCTGTCCAACCACAACAACCTGGCCAACATCCAGGCCGCCCACATCGACGGTGGCGACGGTGACGACTGGATCGTCGGCGGCTCCGGCGGCGACACCCTCATCGGCGGCTCCGGCAACGACGAGATCGCCGGGGGTGCAGGCAACGACTCCATTCAGGGCGGCGAGGGCGCTGACAAGCTCTTCGGGGGCAGGTTCGACAAGAACCCGATCGACGGCGGCGACGGTGACGACGTCCTCGACGGGGGTGGCGGCGACGACCTCATGTATGGCGGCCTGGGCGCCGACGTCTTCAACGGCGGCGCCGGAGTCGACACCGTCGACTACGACAACGCCTATGACTTCAACGTCACTCGTGTGTTCAACGCCTCCCTCGACGGCATCGCCAACGACGGCGTGAGCGGCGAGGGCGACAACATCGGCGCCGACGGCGGGGTCGAGAACCTGTTCATCGACGCGTACGGCACCTTCAACCCGATGACTGTCGTCGGCAACGACGCCGCCAACACGATCACCGGTGCTCCCTCTGGCACGGTCAGCGTCGACCTGCGCGGCGGCAACGACTCCTTCGTGGGTGGCGCCTCCGACGGCGGCACCATCAGTGTCGTTGGTGGTGCCGGCGACGACCGGATCACCACGTGGGGCAAGGAGATCAGTGTCGACGGCGGGACAGGCGCCGACATGATCAAGACTCAGGACGGCGACTCCACCGTCACCGGTGGGCCGGGGTCGGACTCGATTATCACCGGCGCTGGCAACGACACCATCAACTCCCGCGACGGCGAGGTCGACTCCATCTCCTGCGGCATCGGCGCCGACACGCTGATCGGCGACTCCCACGACGTCGTCAACGCCGACCCGCTCGCCTTCTGCGAGTCGCAGGACTTGGCCGCTGCCGTCGCTGGTGAGGTAGAAATCGCCATCGGTGCCCGCACCAAGGTGAGCAAGAAGGGCGTCGCGAAGTTCAAGGTCGCCAATGGCCTGACTAACTCGGTCACCGTCAAGGCCATCGTGAAGTCCACAAAGCCCAAACTGCGGGCCGGTGTCCGCAAGGCGACGATCAAGGCGGGCGCCAAGGGCGCCATCAAGGTCAAGCTCTCAAAGAAGGCGTTCCGACTCCTCAAGCGCAAGGGCAAGCTCAAGGTGGTTGTCACCGTGAGGATCGTGTCCGGAGCGCAGGGCAAGGTGACCCGCAAGACAGTCCTGAAGCGCTGAGCTGACCCGGCGGCCCGACCGCACGGCGTCAGCCCCGCCAGGCTTCGTCGCCGCCGAGGTTTGCGAACGCCCGGATCCACGAGTGCATGGCAATCGCGGCAGCCGCAGACGCATTGATCGACCTGGTCGAGCCGAACTGCGCGATCGAGAAGGTGCCATCACACACGTCACGTGCGGCATCGGACAGCCCCGGGCCCTCCTGGCCGAAGAGGAAGCAGACGTCACGCGGAAGTTCCATCGTCTCCAGGTGCTCCGAGCCGGGCAGGTTGTCGATGCCCCACAGACGTGGTGCGGGATCGAGGGAGGCCAGATATTTGGCGAGGGCAGGCACGTCCGAGTGATGGCGTACGTGTTGGTAACGGTCGGTGACCATCGCACCCCGCCGATTCCAGCGGCGGTTGCCGACGATGTGCACCTCGGCGGCTAGGAACGCGTTGGCCGTACGCACGATTGTGCCGATGTTGAAGTCGTGCTGCCAGTTCTCGATCGCGACGTGAAAGGTGTGCCGCCGGGTGTCCAGATCTGCGCGGATCGCCTCCAAGGTCCAATAGCGATAGCGGTCGACGACGTTGCGCCGATCGCCCTCGGCCAGCAGCGCCGGGTCGTACTCAGCACCAGAGGGCCAGGCGCCCTCCCACGGCCCCACGCCAACCTCGCCGGGGCCATGCGGCATCGGGTCGTACGGCGCTCTCGCCTCGGCGCTGGCGTCGTCCATTCGGGCAGCCTAGGGGTCGCTGGCTAGGGTGCTGTCGTGACCCACGCTGGACTGCTGCATCCACTGCTCCTGGGCATCGACTGGATGGATCCCAACTGGCTCCTGGAACGCTTCGGCGCCGAGCTCTTCTGGATCGCGTTGATCATCGTCTTCGTCGAGTGCGGGCTGTTCTTCCCGATCCTGCCGGGCGACACCCTGCTGTTCGCTCTGGGCTTGTTCATCGCGACCGGCCAGCTCGATCTCCTGCCCGGCCCGCCGTTCGTCGAACTGTTGGCAGGAATGGCCTCATTAATGGTGGCCGGGTTCTTGGGCAATATCGTGGGTTATGAGATCGGTCGCAAGATCGGGCCGCCCCTTTATGAGCGTGACGGCAGGATCATCAAGCGGAAGTACTTCGACCAGACCACCGCGTTCTTCGACAAGCACGGCAACAAGGCGCTGGTGATCGGCCGGTTCGTGCCGTTCGTACGCACCTACATCACCGTAGTCGCAGGTGTTACCAAGATGGAACGGCATCGGTTCTTCGTCTGGAGCGGCGTGGGTGCCGTGCTCTGGGTGAGTTCGATCATGCTGCTCGGATTCTTCCTCGGTGACGCCTTCCCGAGTCTGGGTGAACAGATCGACAAGTTGATCATCGTGATCGTCGCGTTCTCGTTGATCCCGCTGGTCTTCGAATGGTGGCGCCACAAGCGTACGAACGCCGCCGGCGCCGAAATCGGCTCTCACGACGGCGGACCCGACCGCGACATCCTGGGCGAGAACGTCGACTGAGGCGCGACTCAACCCCGAGCGGGACGTGACCCAACGCTCTTGCGCAAACGCCTGCCCGCCACTAGCCGATGAGGCTGACCAGCCAGTAGCCACTAGGCTGGAAACGCCGGCGATCCAGTCCGTTCAGAGGAGAAATCATGCCCATCGCCACCCCCGAGATCTATGCGCAGATGCTCGACACCGCCAAGGAGAAGGGCTTCGCCTTCCCGGCGATCAACGTGTCGTCGTCGCAGACGCTGAACGCCGCGCTCCAGGGCTTCGCCGACGCGGGTTCCGACGGCATCATCCAGGTCTCGACCGGGGGTGCCGAATACTTCTCGGGGCCGTCGATCAAGAACATGGTGACCGGCTCGGCCGCCTTCGCTGCGTTCGCCGCCGAGGTCGCCAAGAACTACCCGATCAACGTCGCGCTGCACACCGACCACTGCCCCAAGGACAAGTTGGACGGCTTCGTACGCCCCCTGATCGACATCTCCGCCGAGCGGGTCGCGCGCGGTGAGTTGCCCCTCTTCCAGTCACACATGTGGGACGGCTCGGCCGTGCCGCTGGACGAGAACCTCGTCATTGCCGAGGAACTGCTCGCCAAGTGCGCCGCAGCCAACATCATTCTCGAGATCGAGGTCGGTGTCGTCGGCGGTGAGGAGGACGGCGTCGCCCACGAGATCAACGACAAGCTCTACAGCACCCCCGAGGACGCGATCGCGACCGTCAAGGCGCTCGGGGCCGGCGAGCGTGGCCGCTACATGACCGCCCTGACCTTCGGCAACGTGCACGGCGTCTACAAGCCGGGCAACGTGAAACTGCGTCCCGAGGTGCTCAAGGCCGCCCAGGAGGCGGCGGTCGCGGAACTCGGTCTCGAGGCTGGCGCGCGCCCGTTCGACCTGGTCTTCCACGGCGGCTCGGGCTCGCTGCCCGAGGAGATCGCTGCTGCGGTCGACTTCGGTGTGGTGAAGATGAACGTCGACACCGACACCCAGTACGCGTTCACCCGCCCGGTCGTGTCGCACATGTTCAACCACTATGACGGCGTGCTGAAGATCGACGGTGAGGTCGGCAACAAGAAGCAGTACGACCCCCGCGCCTGGGGCAAGGCCGCCGAGGCCGGCATGGCCGCGCGCGTGGTCGAGGCCTGCGAGAACCTGCGCTCGACGGGGCACTCGCTCGGGGCCTGAGTCGGCCGCGAAATTGCGGGGGTCGAGCGGACCATGGTCCGCTCAACCCCCGGAGAACCGGGTGCTGAGCGGACAAATCGGGGGCTGAGTCCCCGGCCAGCCCGCTGATCCAGTCACATCCCACCACGTCCGACGGTGCGGGCGCCCAGGCGCCCGCACCGTCAGACGTGGTGCATGAAGCGAGTTCAGTCGCGTACCAGATGGCGCGGACGCTCGAAGAACAACGTGGCGACCAGCCCCACCAGCAGCACCGCCGGCAGCAACAGGATTGACTGCGCCATGGCGTCGGTGAAGGGCTGCGCGATGGCGGCGGGCAACGTGCCACTGCCGCCGAATCCCCGCGACGGATCAAGGCTCAGCCCGTTCGCCGCCAGGCGCGCGTCCATCAGCACGGCGATCGCGGCCGATCCCAGCACCGCGCCGACCTGTCGGGTGGCGTTGTAGACGCCCGACCCGGCCCCGGCGCGGGCGGGTGGCAGGTTCCGATTTGCCGTGGTGGCGAGCGGACCCCACAAGAAGGTCGACCCGAGCCCGACCAGCGCCAACGCCAGGAGGAGTTCCCACAACGGGGCGATGGGACGCATCGAGAAGTACAGCAGCACCAGACCGCCGGCCGAGATTGCGAAACCCAGCGCAGTGAGGATCCGCGGATGCACCCGGTCGGTGAGTCGCCCGGCCAGCGGCGCCATCACGATGGTCACGACGGCCATCGGGACCAGGAGGAGCCCGGCCTCAGTGGGGGAGTAGCCGCGCACCACCTGGGCGTACAACATGAACGGGAACCCCATCGCGGTGAACGTGAACCCCACGGTGGTGATGGCCAGGTTCGACACCGAGAAGTTGCGATCTCGAAATAGCGAGAGAGGTACGAGCGGTTCGTTGCGGTTGCGTGCCTGCCACCACACGAACAGTGCGAAGACCACCACGCCGCCCACGATCAGCCGCCAGACGGTGAAGGGGCCGGTGATGGTCGACCAGTCGTACTGATGGCCCTCCTGGATGCCGAACACGAGCAAGAACATCCCGGCGCCCGCCAGCGCCACCCCCAGCCAGTCGAAGCGGTGCGGATGTGTCTGCAGACGCGGCACGAGTCGGTACGCCAGCACCCAACCCAGCAGCCCGACCGGCAGGTTGACGAAGAAGATCCACTCCCAGCCGAGATGGTCGACCAGCACACCGCCCAGGATCGGTCCGACGAGCGTCGCGACGCCGGCAGTGGCTCCCCACAACGCCATCGCACTGCCGCGCCGCTCGGCCGGGAAGATCCGGGTGATCACGGCCATCGTCTGCGGAGTCATCAGCGAGGCGCCGAGGCCTTGGAAGACGCGCGCCACGATCAGGCCTTCGATCGTGCTCGTCAGCCCGCACCACAACGAAGCAAGGGTGAAGACGGTCAGCCCGAGCAGATAGAGCCGCTTGGGTCCGAAGCGGTCTCCGAGGCGACCGGTGATCAGCACCGGCACGGCGTACGCCAACAGGTACGCGCTGGTCACCCAGACGACCTCGTTGACCCCTGCGTTCAGGTCCTCGATGATCGCGGGCGTCGCCACGCTGACGATGGTCGTGTCGACCAGGATCATGAAGAAGCCCAGACACAGCGCGATCAGCGCCGGCCACGGATTCTCCAGGTGCTCGCTTTCGCGGGTCTGCTGGGTCACGGGAGAAGTCAACACCGGGCGGGTGTCGACGCTTCCCCTCGGTCAAAGCAGCGCGTCGGCGGCCTCCGCGCTGGTCTCGCGCAGGAACGTGGAGCAGCGTTCCCACTCGTCGTTCTCGCCGATGGCGCGAGCCTGGAGCGCGAGGAGCCCGAGAGCAGTGAGGAAGCCGCGGTTGGGCTCGTGTGACCACGGCACCGGACCGTGCCCTTTCCAGCCGTTGCGTCGCAGCAGGTCCAGTGAGCGGTGGTAACCGACCCGGGCGTACGCATACACGGTCACGTCGTCGGCGTCGCCGTCACGCGCCTGAGTCGCCAGTGCTGCCCACGCGGCGGGCGAGGCGGGGAACTGGCGTACGACGTCCGCAGCCGACTGGCCCGCGGTGAGTGCCTGGTCGGCGGGGTCGGCGGGCAGCAGGGTGGGCGGCGGTCCGGCCATCAGATCGACATAACTCATGGGCCAAGCCTGCCATGAGCGCAGGCCCGAGGTCAGCGGGAGCCGACGAAGACCGCCGCGAGCAGCCCGGCACAGGCGACCATGACGCCCCCGATCGTGAACCACTGGATCCGCCGGGGCCAGCGGAAGAGTTGCGCGACCAACAGCAGCACAACGCCGGCGCAGCCTGCGACCATGCAGGCGGTCTTGAGCGCCGGGGTGGCCGACTCCGACATCGCGCCCGCGACCAGGCCGATGATCGCGACAGTCACCGCGACACGCAGCATCATGATGCGCCCGAGGTCCTCGCCGATGTACGCCCCGAGGTCGCCGCCGTCGGCATCGTCGGGGATCTCGTGCGGGTCCAGCGGGTGCCGGTCACTCACGGAGGGAGGCCTTCCTAGTCGCTGCCGAGAAGCGGAGCCACGCGCTCTCGGCCGAGGGCGAGCAGCAGCGTCGGCAGTCGTGGGCCGCGATCCTTGTCGACCAGCAGGTTGTAGAGCAGCCGGAAGAAGTCCTTCTGGTCCGCCTTCACCTCGTCGGTGGGATCGTCGTCCACGGTAAGTCCGCGGGCCAGTTTGGGTACGCCGTAGACCAGGCCGGTGAGATGGTCGAGTTCGTCGGAGAAGCCGTCGAGCAGCAGGCGCAGCCACTGCTGCTCCCTGTCGCTGAGCGAGTCCAGGCGTGCCATATCGGGGGTCGAGCGTACGGTCGTACGCTCATCCTCCGGCACATACTCTGCGGTCCACTGCATCGCCTTGGTGAGCCGCGGGTCGAGGTCGGCGACACCGTCGTGGGCGAAGCCGGACGACTCGACGATCCGCGAGATCTGCTCGGCCGATCCGGCTGTCACGTCGGCGACCGACGAGAGGGTCCTGAAGGGTACGACCACCCGAGGCGTCGGCAGCCCGCCAACAGCCGCCGTGCTGGACGCGCGCTCCCAGGCCAGGGTGGCTACGTCCCGCTTCTCGGGGTCTGCGGCCTTGCGCCCGAGTGCATCCCATTCGTCGTAGAGCCGGGTAACGGCCGACCCGAAGTCGATGTCGAAGGCCTGCCGCGGCTGGCGGCGTACGTAGAGCCACCGCAGGATCGGGGCCTCCAGGATACGCAACGCGTCGCTTGCGGTGGGCACGCCTCCTGCGGACGACGACATCTTCTGTACGCCCGCGAACCCGACGAAGGCATAGATGACCCGCGCGGGCGCCTTCCAGTCGAAGATGTCGCGAACGAGCTCGGTGCCGACGGTGTACGACGACCCGGGCGTCATGTGGTCGAGACCGGCCGGCTCGAAGTTGACCTTCTCGTACGCCCACCGCATCGGCCAGTCGACCTTCCACACCAATTTGCCGTCGGTGTCGGTCGAGAGATCAGTGGTGCCCTCGAACCCACAACTCGTGCAGGCGTAGGACAGCCTCGTGGTCTCGTCGTCGTACGCGGTGGTGGTGACGGTGTCGCGGCCGCACTCGCGGCAGTACGGCCGGTAGGGGAACCGCGCGATGGCGTCTGCGCCGGCCGCCTCGTCCTCATTGGCCACCGAGTCCGCCAGCGACTGCGCCTCCTGCACGCTCGCGTCCTCGTCGGCGGTGACCTTCTTCGTACGGTGTTGGGCCAGCACCGCCTCGATCTCGGCGCGCCGCCGGACTGCGAGCAGGATCTGGTCGCGGTAGTCGCCGTTGCGGTACTTCTCCGTCTGGTCGATCTCCTCCATCTCGACGCCCATCTCGGCCAGCGCGGCGCGCAGGGGCGCCTTGAAGTGCTCGGCCCAGTTGGGGTGGCACTCCCATGGATCGGGCACGTCGGAGAGGGGGCGGCCGATGTGCTCGGCCCACTCGGAGGGTACGCCGCTGGGCACCTTGCGGAAGCGGTCGAAGTCATCCCAGCTGTGCAGATGGCGAACCGGCACCCCGCGACGTCGCAGTTCCTCCGCGACGAAGTGGGGAGTGATGAACTCGCGCAGGTTGCCCAGGTGGATCGGTCCGCTCGGGGACGCGCCCGAGGCCACCGTGACGAGGTTGCCCTCGCCCGCGTGCCGGATCGCGTCATCGGCCGCCCGCGTCACCCAGTCGACCGGATCGCCTTGTTGTTTCCCTCGTGCCATGCGGGCGATTGTCTCAGCCCCCCGGCGGCGGGATCGGAGGTGGTCGAGCGGACCGTGGTCCGCTCAACCCCCGGAGATCCGGGGGCTGAGCGGACAAAGCGGGTGTCTAGCTGCTGCACGGCCGGCTCACGCTGCTCGATCCAGGTCGCTTGGGCGCCACAAGGTGCCGAGCGGGCGAGGGTGTGCATCGGCGAACCGGCGAAGGTGCTCGGGCAGGGTCTCGCCGAAGCGGGTAGCGGTCACGGCGTACTCTCGGCGCAGCCGCGCGCGAGCGATCTGACGTCCATGGCCGAAGAGGTCCTCCCAGACGATGGTGGACACCCCGAGCCCGACGGCTCGGAGGGCTGTTTCTCTCGCGCGCTGATCCCGCAGCACATTCGGTGCCGAATCTCTGGCCACGCCACCTTCCTCGGGAGGGAGCATTTTGATGAAGCCGTGGCATTCGAAGATGTGGCAGCCGATGCGGATGTCACACCACACGACGCGGCCATCCATGAGTCTGACGCCGAACTGAGTCTCGACGACCCCCAAGTCCAACTCGATGAGAAAGTCGCGCGCGAGAGTTTCAAGAGCGCTCTCTGAGCCGGCGTCGGATGCGTCGAGTGCGGAGCGTGCTCGTGCGATGTGCGGGTGTGTGTGCATGCGCGCGAGTTCCACCTCGAAGTCGACCCGGGGCACGCCGCTGTTTAGCGCGCCGTCGATGGCCACGAGGGCGTGCGTGTAACCGTGCAAGCGGCCAAGGTCCAGGGCTGTACGAGCGTGCGAGGTGGCGGGGAGGCCGTCGTGCCATTCCGTACATAGGGGCAACAGGTCGCGATGTCGCGTCACGGTCCCCGACTTTCGTGTACCGCGGCCACCACGATGGGTGAGATGGGTTCCTGGCACCTCGACGCGCAGAGTGCGTAGGCCGAGCAGTCGCGCCGCCGAGCCGTGGCTCAGCACCGCTGGTCTTCTGGCTTGGATGAGCGCCGCTCGGTCCCGTAGTTGCCAGCGCTGGCTTGCTTCGAGTTCATCCAGATGGTCTTCCGTGACATAGACGCCACTGTGGATGAGCCTCCACGGCCCGGCGGGCCTGGTGTTGGCCTTGATCTCCCGGTCGGTGTACCCAGCCGCCAAGGCTTGGACGCGGGTAAAGGCGCCGTGTTGTCGGTCGATGTCAGATTGCAGTCGTGGTCTCATGGCACGAGCCTTCGTGGCCGCGCAGACAATCGGCCGCGCTGCATGAGGGTCCTGGGGATAACGCGGCCCGGAACTGGCCTTGTGGACACAAAGTGGCGAGTTGAGGCATTCCGCCCCGTGGGTCGGTCAGCTCAACACCCGGTTTGTCCGCTATGCACCCGGATCGTTGGTGGTTGAGCGGACTGCAGTCCGCTCAACCACCGAGGGTCACGGGAGAACCATCCGGTACGCACCCCGCTCCAGCCGCCACGACTGCTGCCGCTCCGGCCCCTCGATCTCGCCGTCGGCCGAGCTGTAGAACTCGTCACCGCTGACCGACACCTCGGTCCCGCGCAGGTAGAGCACGTCGTCGCGTTCGGGATGCGTACGCCGGGCGAGATCCACGACGTAGCCCAACTTGGCCGTCGGGGTCACCGCCCGCGAGATCATCACGTCGACCTTGCCGTCCTCCGGGTCTGCTTCGGGGGTCAACTCGGCTCCGCCGCCCACGCTTACGCCGTTGCCGATCGCGACCATGAGCACCGGACGGTCCACGTCGTTGACGAGTTCGCCGTCGAGGGAGACGCTCAGCCGCAGGGAGGGTGGGATCAGCGCCGACTGCAGGGCGCCGAGGGGATAGCCGAGCTTGCCGAGGTTGACGTTGCCGACGCCGATCGAGCCGAGGCGCTCCTTCCAGCGCGCACCTCGCCGCGCGGCCTGGGCCCCCGCTCCGACATGGACGTTGTTGACGACCACCTTGCCGGTCGAGTCGACGAGCAGATCGACCGGGCGTACCTCGCCGTCGATCACCAGTCTCGCCGCCTCTTCGACCTCGAGCGGGATACCCATGGCGCGCGCGAAGTCGTTGCCCGTGCCCATCGGCAGCAGCCCGACAACGCATTTGGAGAGTTCGTTGCGACGATGCAAGGACGAGATGACGGCATGCAGCGACCCGTCGCCGCCGGCCACCACGACGCGTCGCGTGCCGCGCCGATGCAGTACGCCGTCGAGCTTCTCCCGGATTGGAGGTGCGAGCCACCTCCACCGAGGCTCGACTGCTCATCACCTCCACCGCGCGATCAAGCGCATCCTCGGCGGCGGTGCCGGAGTCGGAGTTGAGAATGACCAGCAACGGGTCCACCCGCCGGACAGTAGCCCAGCATTGGTAAACGCGAGGTGACTTGGCGCAGCGCCTATTTGATAGCGTCATCCGGGCTCACCCGGTGGGCTCTGTTCGGACGAGTTTACGAAGGGGGCCCGCAATGCCCGCGATCGTGGTGCTGGGTGCCCAATGGGGCGACGAGGGCAAGGGCAAGGCGACAGATCTGCTGACCTCCCAGGAGCAGATCGACTACGTCGTACGCACCAGTGGGGGTCACAACGCCGGTCACACCATCGTCGTCAACGGCCAGAAGTTCGCGACCCACCTGCTGCCCTCGGCGATCCTCACGCCGGGCGCGACCTCCGTCATCGGCAACGGTGTCGTCGTCGCGCCGGACGCACTGTTTCGCGAACTCGACGGCCTCATCGCGCGCGGGGTCGACGGCGTAGAGGAGCGGCTGCTCGTCTCCGCCAACGCCCACGTGATCGCGCCGTACCACCCCACCATCGACAAGGTCACCGAACGTTTCCTCGGCAAGAACAACATCGGCACGACCGGTCGCGGCATCGGCCCGGCGTACGCCGACAAGGTCAACCGCCTCGGCATCCGGGTCGCCGACCTCTTCGACGACAAGATCCTGCGCCAGAAGGTCGAGGGGGCCCTCGACGTCAAGAACCACCTGCTGACCAAGATCTACAACCGCCGCGCGATCGAGGTCGATGCGGTGATCGAGGAACTGCTGTCGTACGCCGACCGGTTGCGACCGATGGTCACCGACACCGGGTTGCTGCTCAACCGGGCCCTCGACGACGACAAAACGGTGCTCTTCGAGGGCGCCCAGGCCACCATGCTCGACGTCGACCACGGGACGTACCCCTTCGTGACGTCCTCCAGCGCCAGCGCGGGCGGGGTGTGCACCGGATCCGGGGTCGGGCCCACGCGCATCGACCGCGTCATCGGCGTGATCAAGGCGTACACCACGCGCGTCGGCTCCGGCCCGTTCCCGACCGAACTCTTCGACGAAGACGGCGAGAAGTTGTGGAAGGTCGGCGGCGAGGTCGGTGTCAGCACCGGTCGCGACCGTCGCTGTGGCTGGTACGACGCGGTGATCGCACGGTACGCCAGCCGGGTCAACGGCCTGACCGACCTGTTCCTCACCAAGCTCGACGTGTTGTCGACCTGGGAGAAGGTGCCGGTCTGCGTGGCGTACGACGTCGATGGGATCCGGCACGACGAGATGCCGATGACGCAGACCGAGTTCCACCACGCCAAGCCGATCTATGAGCACCTCGACGGCTGGTGGGAGGACATCTCCGGCTGCCGGACCTTCGCGGAACTGCCCAAGAACGCCCAGTCGTACGTCTTGGCGCTGGAGGAGATGTCGGGCACCCGGATCTGGGGCGTCGGGGTCGGCCCGGGGCGCGAGCAGACCCTCGTCGTGCGCGACTGACTACGTCCATCTGAGACGGGTGGTCGCGTGCGTACGGCGGCTTCGGTCAAGGTTGGCCTCATGAGTCGTCCTTTCAGCAAGCAGCCGCGCGACCTCGCCGGACTGAAGATCGCCATCACAGGAGGCGCGCGCGGCATCGGTGAGGCCACGGCCGAACGCCTGACCAAGGCGGGGGCCGACGTGATCATCGGCGACCGTGACCTGGAGGTAGCGCGCAGCACCGCCGAGCGGATCGGTTGTCGCGCGGCACCACTAGATGTGACCTCCGTGGAGTCGTGGGAGGCGTTCGCGGCGCAAGCAGGAGCGCTGGATGTGCTCATCAACAACGCGGGCATCATGCCGATCGGTCCGATCTTGGAGGAGCCGGCCGCGGTAGCGCACGCGGTCTTCGCGGTCAACGTCCACGGCACGATCAACGGCGTGAAGACGGTAGGGCCGGCAATGGTGTCCCAAGGCTCCGGCCACATCGTCAACATCTCGTCTGCAGTGGGACGTATCCCGGCTCGTGGCGGCGCGACGTACTCCGCCTCGAAGCACGCGATCGTCGGATTCACCGACGCGGTGCGCCAAGAACTCGCGCCGCACGGGGTGATCGTCAGCATGGTGCTGCCGTCGATCATCCGTACGGAACTCGCGGCTGGGGTGCCGGACACCCCCGGTGTGCCACCGCAGACGGCCGACGACGTGGCCGTGGTGATCGAGGACGTCCTGCGCAAGCCGGTCCCCGAGGCGTGGGTGCCACGGTGGATCCAGCCGATGTCTCGGCTCACCGGTGTCCTGCCGCGCGGAATCCAGGCCAAGATGATGGAGCGCGCCAAGGGCAACGTGCTCGATGAGGTGGATCCCACGGCGAGGGCGGCGTACGAGGAACGTGCGCGTGGCTGAGCGGGCGGACTCAGCCCCCGTTTTGTCCGCTCAGCCCCCGGTTCGCCGGGGGTTGAGCGCACCTGGGTCCGCTCAACCCCCGGCGACCGGGGCTGCGTAGGCTCGCCTCCCGTGAAGACCCTGATCATCGGCACCGGCGGCCGCGAGCACGCGCTGGCTCTCGCGCTGTCGCGCGAGCCGGGTGCGCAACTCCACGCCGCGCCGGGCAACCCCGGCATCGGGCGGCTCGCGACCCTGCACGACCTCGATCCGCTCGACGGTGTGGCGGTCGCCGCGCTGGCGCAGCAGATCCACGCCGACCTCGTCGTGATCGGCCCCGAGGCGCCACTGGTCGCCGGTGTCGCCGACGTCGTACGGGAGGCTGGCATCGCCTGCTTCGGCCCCTCGCGAGAGGCGGCGGTGCTGGAGGGTTCGAAGTCGTTCGCCAAGGACGTGATGGCAGCCGCTGGCGTACCGACGGCCAGATCGCACTCGTGCACCACCAAAGCCGAGGTCGAGGCTGCCCTGGACGACTTCGGGGCGCCGTACGTGGTCAAGGCGGACGGACTCGCGGCAGGAAAAGGGGTCGTGGTCACCGACGATCGGGACGCCGCGATCGCACACGCCGAGGGTTGCGATCGGGTCGTGATCGAGGAATATCTCGACGGTCCCGAGGTGTCGCTCTTCGCGATCTGTGATGGCGCGGCGGCCTATCCGCTGCAACCGGCACAGGACTTCAAGCGGATCTTCGACGGCGACGAGGGACCCAATACCGGCGGCATGGGGTCCTACACACCGCTGCCCTGGGCGCCCGAAACGTTGGTCGACGAGGTGCTGAGCAGTGTCGTCCAGCCGACGCTGGACGAGATGGCCGCACGAGGCACACCGTTCGCAGGCCTGCTCTTCGTCGGTCTCGCGCTCACCTCCAAGGGCACCCGAGTGGTGGAGTTCAACGCCCGCTTCGGTGACCCCGAGACCCAGTCGATCCTGGCGCTTCTCGACAGCCCACTGGGGCCCATCCTGTACGCCGCCGCAACGGGGCATCTCGCGGACGTGGAGCCGCCGAGATTCAAGCCGGGCGCCGCCGTCACCGTGGTGATGGCCAGCGCCGGGTATCCGGCGTCGAGCAGCAGCGGCGACGTGATCGTCGGCACCGAGACGCTCGACCGGGAGCCCGACGTGCACGTGCTCCATGCCGGGACCGCCGACCTGGTGGGAGAGTTGATCACCGCCGGAGGTCGCGTCCTGGCCGTCACCGCGACGGGTGCCGACGTGGCGGACGCACGCGCCAAGGCGTACGAGGGGGTCGCGTCGATCACCTTCCCGGGTGCACAGTGGCGCCGCGACATAGCGGCCCGCGCTGCTGGACTCTCCTGACCGCTCAGCCGACCACGGTCGCGCGTACGTCCGAGGAGATTTCTTCTTCGCGGGGTGCGATCACCATCGTCGGTCCGACCACCGCGAGGGCGGTGGGTGCTTCCAGTCCCAGCGCCGGCCAGGCCGACGCCACACACGAGAGCCCCTCGACCGACCACGCGTGCTCGACGACGACGTCGCCCGCTCGCAACCGGGCGATGAGGGGGAGCAGTTGCTCCCACGAACTGGGTGCGTCGGGGCTCAGCCCGGCCCAGTCGGCCGAGTCCACGGCTGCCTTGAGCGCCTGGTCGCTCAACTGCGACAACAATGCGACACCACCGGCGGTGCGTACGGCGTGGGCGAACGGTGCCGGTCGCTGCATCGCTTCGCGAAACTCCGGTCCCTGCCATGTCGCCAACGGCTGGGCCGACAGCCCGGTCAGTTTCAACGCGACCGCGGTGACGCCGAGTCGACGACCGATCCCGCCCACGATGTCGGTGACATAGCCCAGGATGTCGGCCGGGGCGCCCCAGCCCATGCCCAGGGCGCGCGGGCCCAGCACATACCGTGTCCCGGTGCGCTGCACCCAGCCCTCACGCGCGAGACCGGCGAGCACCCGGCTCACACCGGCCTTGTCGACGCCGAGCTCGCGGGCGAGTTCGGACACGCCGCGAGGCTCGGCCTGGATCAGTTCAAGAGCCGAGAGACCACGAAGCAGGCTCTGGGACATGCGGTCCATCCTCCCATGAGTGCATGAGATGAAACCTGGCGAGGCAAGGCAAACCCAAGGAAACGAGCGGCATCGCCAGATCACGGCCTGGTGAGGGCAGATCCGCCGACAGCCGGACCCGTCGCGAGCCAGGCCCGCCGATAGGCTGCGGGCTGTGACCGTTCCCAACGTCTTGGCCACCCGATATGCCTCCCCCGAGTTGCGTGGGATCTGGTCGCCGGAGCACAAGATCGTGCTCGAACGCCAGCTCTGGATCGCGGTGTTGCAGGCACAGAAGGACCTCGGCATCGACGTCCCGGACGAGGTGATCGCGGCGTACGAGCAGGTCGTCGAGCAGGTAGACCTGGCCTCGATCGCCGCGCGCGAGCAGATCACCCGCCACGACGTGAAGGCGCGCATCGAGGAGTTCTCCGCCTTGGCCGGGCACGAGCACATCCACAAAGGCATGACCAGCCGTGACCTGACCGAGAACGTCGAGCAACTGCAGATCAAGCAGAGCCTGGCGCTCGTGCGGGACCGGATCGTCGCGACGCTCGTACGCCTGGGGCGGCTGGCCGCCGAGCACGAAGCCACCGTGATGGCGGGACGTTCGCACAACGTCGCTGCCCAGGCCACGACCCTCGGCAAGCGTTTCGCGACCGTCGCGGATGAATTGCTGCTCGCCCTCGAACGTGTGGAGGAGTTGAGTGCGCGCTATCCGCTGCGCGGGATCAAAGGCCCGATGGGAACCTCGCAGGACATGCTCGATCTCCTCGACGGCGATGCGTCGAAGTTGGACGCGTTGGAACAGCGCGTGGCGCAGCACCTCGGCTTCGACCGGGTCCTGACCAGTGTCGGGCAGGTCTATCCCCGCAGCCTCGACTTCGATGTGGTCTCGGCACTGGTGCAAGTCACTGCGGCGCCCTCCAACCTGGCGACGACGATCCGGCTGATGGCCGGCAACGAGTTGGTGACCGAGGGGTTCAAGGAGGGCCAGGTCGGCTCGTCGGCGATGCCGCACAAGATGAACACCCGCTCCTGCGAGCGCGTCAACGGTCTCGCGGTGATCACGCGGGGCTACCTCTCGATGCTCGGCGAACTCGCCGGTGACCAGTGGAACGAAGGCGACGTCTCGTGCTCGGTCGTACGCCGGGTCGCCCTGCCCGACGCGTTCTTCGCCGTCAACGGCCTGTTCCAGACCTTCCTTACGGTGCTCGACGAGTTCGGCGCGTTCCCCGCGGTGATCCAGCGCGAACTCGACCGCTATCTGCCGTTCCTGGCCACGACCAAGGTGCTGATGGCGGCCGTACGCAACGGGGTGGGCCGCGAGGCCGCCCACGAGGCGATCAAGGAGGCGGCCGTGGGCACGGCCCTGGCGATGCGGCAGGGGCAGGCCGACAACGACGTCTTCGCCAAACTCGCGACGGACGAGCGCCTCGGCCTCACCCGTGAGCAGATCGAGTCACTGGTCGCCGCCCCGATCGAGTTCACCGGGGCAGCGGTCGCGCAGACGCAGGCCGTCGTACGCCGGATCGACAAGGTCGCCGCGCGCTACCCCGAGGCTGCGGCCTATCAGCCGGGTGCGATCTTGTGAGTCGACCGACCCGTCGGATAGCCGCACGGTCGCGGACGCGGCGATCCCCGGTTGACGTTCCGAACTAAGGCAGTTGGCGACTTCGGCGAGCGCCGCCACGCTCGGGCGCGGGCGGCGCTGGCCCGAACTGCCTTAGTTAGTAACGCCATGCCGCCGTCACCTCACGCGGTCGGGCGTACGTCCATCACCACGTCGAACTCCAGCAGGTCGGCGCCGGAGGCCACCGGCGTGCCGTGCTCGCCCTTGTGGGACGCGCGGGCGTCGCCGTCGCGCCAGGCAGCGTACGACTCCTCGTCCTCCCAGTGCGTCACGACGAAGTAGCGAGACTCGCCCTCCGTGGGGCGCAGCAGCTGGAAGCCGAGGAAACCCGGCGAGCCGTCGATGACCCCGGCGCGGGCGCCGAAGCGGCGCTCGAACTCCTCAGCCGCCGGAGCAGGGACAGTGATCGCGTTGATCTTCACGATGGCCATGCAGCCACACTAGGCCGCGTCCGGTCGGCGTACGTGTGCGGCCAGCAACTAGGCTCGATCCGTGGCCGAGCTCAGCATCCCTCCCGCGACGCCGATCACAGGCGCCACCCATCTGCACTCGGGGAAGGTCCGCGACCTCTACCGACTCGAGGAGGGGCCCTACGCCGGCAAACTGTTGATGGTCGCGTCCGATCGGATCTCGGCCTTCGATCACATCCTGAGCCCCGAGATTCCCGACAAGGGCGAGATCTTGACCCGGATGAGCCTGTGGTGGTTCGAGCAGGTCGCCGATCTGGTCCCCAATCACATCGTCAGCACCGAGGTGCCCGACGCCGTGCGAAACAGAGCGGTCATCTGCGAGCCGCTGGAGATGTTCCCGGTCGAGTGTGTGGCGCGTGGCTATCTCACCGGCTCCGGACTGCTCGACTACCAGGCGACCGGCGCGGTCTGTGGAGTCGACCTCCCCGCGGATCTGCGCGACGGCGACCGACTGCCGACCCCGATCTTCACGCCTGCGACCAAGGCCGCTTTGGGCGATCATGACGAGAACGTGGACTACGTCACGGTCGAGCAGACGATCGGGCGCGACGACGCTGCGATCCTGCGCGAGTTGACTCTGGCGGTATACGCACGCGCCGAGGAGATCGCGCGCGAACGCGGCATCATCCTGGCCGACACCAAGTTCGAGTTCGGCCGTCGCGGCGACCACGAGATAGTGCTCGCCGACGAGGTGTTGACCCCCGACTCCTCCCGCTTCTGGCCCGCCGACGACTGGCAGCCCGGGCGGGCTCAGCCGTCGTACGACAAGCAGATCGTGCGCAATTGGCTGCTGTCACCCGAGTCGGGCTGGGACCGCGCCAGTGACACCGCGCCACCCAGCCTGAGCGGCGAGGTCGTCGAGCGGACGCGCGCGCGTTATCTCGAGGCGTACGAGCGCCTCACGGGTCAGTCCTTCTGATGGCGACGGTCCGGTTCGCGACCGCCGTCGATTTCGCCCACCCGCCCTCCGTCGCGTTCAGATATCTGGTCGAGCCGCGCAATCGGCCCGAGTGGCAGGCATCCCTGCTCAGCGTGCGGCTGGACGACAAGTCCGAAGCGCCGCATCCGGGCATGCGATGGCGCGACACCACGATGGCCGGCGTCAAGCCGCACATGGAGATCACCGAACTCAAGCCATTTCGACTCTTCTCCGAGCAGGGGCGGTGGCGTGGCGTCACCGGGATCCTCACGCTTCGTTTCGTCGCGACCCCGACCGGGTCGCGAGTCGTCGCCGAAGGCGCGATCCACGGCAGCGGTGTCTGGTCGGCTCCGGCGCGAGCCGCAGGAGCGTTGGCCAGGCGTTCGATCCGATCCGACCTCAAGCGGGCGGACCGTGTGCTGACTGATCGGGGGCCGCGGGAATAGGTTTGGCTCCATGACCAACCTCGCCTCGCTGCTCGAAGACTCCGCCCGTGACTTTCCCGACCGCACCGCGGTGGTGCTCGGCGACCTGCGGTTGTCGTACGCCCAGGTCAACGGCGCCGCCAACCAGGTGGCCAACGCGCTCACCGAGCGCGGCATCGAGCCGGGCGACAAGGTCGCGCTGAGTTGTCCCAACCTGCCGTTCTTCCCGATCGTCTACTACGGCATCCTCAAAGCTGGCGCGACCGTGGTTCCGCTCAATGTGCTGCTCAAGGGCCGCGAGGTCGCCTACCACCTCGCCGACAGTGACGCGAAGGCGTACTTCTGCTTCCAGGGCACCCCGGAGCTGGCGATCGGTGCCGAGGGCTGGGCGGGATTCCAGGAGACCGACGCCTGCGAGGACTTCTTCTTGATCACCGTGGACCCCGCGGCCGATTCGCCGATCGAAGGCGCGCAGACGCTGGGGCAGGCACTCCACGGCAAGGCGCCGACCTTCGACACGGTGCCGACTGATGACGACGACACAGCCGTCATCCTCTACACCTCCGGCACCACCGGCCAGCCCAAGGGCGCCGAGTTGATGCACCGCAACATGATCAGCAACGCGAGCCTGGGCACCGAGCTCTTCAACGCCGATCCGCAGGATCCCGACACCTATCTCTGCGTGCTGCCGCTCTTCCACTCCTTCGGCCAGTCCGTGATCATGAACGGTGGTTTCGCGTACGGCGGGACGGTGGTCATGTTGCCCAGGTTCGAAGCCGTGCCCGCGCTGCAGTTGATGGACAAGGAAGGTGTCACCTTCTTCGGCGGCGTCCCCACGATGTACTGGGGCCTGCTCGGTGCGCTGGAGGACAGCGGTGTCGACCCGGCGAAGGTCAGGGCCAACCTGCGTGTCGCCGTCGCCGGCGGCTCGGCCCTGCCCGTCGAGGTGCACAAGGAGTTCGAGAAGCGCTTCGGCGTCGTGATCTTGGAGGGGTACGGGCTCTCGGAGACGTCGCCGGTCGCGAGTTTCTCGCGGCTCGGCGCGGCCGTACGCGTCGGGTCGATCGGCACCCCCGTGCCGGGTTGCGAGATGAAACTGATCAATCCCGAGCCGGGCGTACGGGAGGACCTCGAGGACGCGCCCGACACGGTCGGTGAGATCGCCATCAAGGGCGACAACATCATGAAGGGCTACTACCAACGCCCCGAGGCCACCGCCGAGGCGATCGTGGACGGCTGGTTCCGTTCGGGGGACCTGGCTCGCAAGGACGCGGACGGGTGGTACTACATCGTCGACCGCTCCAAGGACATGATCATCCGCGGCGGCTTCAACGTCTATCCCCGCGAGATCGAAGAAGTGCTGCTCACTCACCCCGACGTGTCGCTGGCCGCGGTGATCGCAGTGCCGCACGAAAGCCACGGCGAGGAGGTCAAGGCCGTTGTCATCCGCAAGCCTGGCGCCACCGTCACCGAGGACGAGTTGATCGCGTGGGGCAAGGAGCAGATGGCGGCGTACAAGTACCCCCGCATCGTGGAGTTCGTCGACTCGTTGCCGATGACGGCCACTGGCAAGATCCTCAAGCGCGAATTCAGCTGAGACCGGGGGCGGTTGCCGTCGGGTGCAACGGGCAGACTTGGGTCCGTGCCCACCCCGGATGCCGATGAGAACGAGCGCAGATCTGCTGCGTCGTGGCTGGCTGAGCGTACGCCGGGCCAGTGGGGATGGGTCTGCTCCTGATCGCCTTGGCGATCTCTGCGCCGTTCGGGGGTCTGGACCGCGCGGTGGATCGCACCGAGCACGACCTCGAGCCCGGCAATACGGTGACCGCTCGGCCGTTCGAGATCGAGATCGAGAAGGTGCGTCAGGTGTCGACGCTGGACCCCGTGATGACGCCCGACGAGGGCAACAAGATCCTGTGTGCGTTGGGCAAGGTGACCGTCGATGCCCAGCAGCCGGTGTTCGCCAAGACCCTCGCCGAGGCCGTGCTGTTCCAGGATGCGGGGGTGATCGACCCGCCGCCCGGTCAGATGCCCGCGACGGTCCTCTCGCGACAAGACGGCAGCCTGATCGACCTGTTGCAGCCAGGCGTCGAGTACGACGTCGCCGTCTGCGCCCAACAGGACGGAGCCTGGCAGCGTCGTCAGGTCCGAGTCGGCGTGGCGCAGTTCGACTTCCGTGACGACGAACGTTTCCGGCTCTTCACCAAGGAGTGGTACTACGACAAGCCGGTGCACAGCGGCGACTACGACGTGGAGATCCGGTCGTGAGGGCGGGCTGGCTGCGTACGAGCGTGCTGCTGGTCCTGGCGCTGGGACTGGGACGTTGGATCAACGCCACCTACTCGACCGAGCAACTCTCCGGTGACCCGTTCATCCGAGACGCCCGGGTTGGCACCACCGTCGAGTTGCGGTACGCGGACGTGACGGCCGACGAGGTGCGGTTCGCCCAGGAGTTGCGCATCGCGGGGTTGCCGAGTGTGCGTACGACGGGCACGTTCGTGTTGGTCGACCTCACGGTGCGGGCTCGCACGGAGCCGATGCGGATCGGTGGCCTGCAGATCCAGACCGATGACGGGCGCGAATACTGGCCGAGCTCGCGGTTGAGTTGCTATCCGGGGGTGGCGCCCACCGGGCTGGACTGGCACGCCACGGCCTGTTTCGAGTTGCCGACACGGGCGCTGGCGGGAGCGGTGCTGCTGGTCGCCAGGGGCGCGATCCCGGAAGGTGCCCACCGTCGTGACGATGTGGCGCGCGTCGACCTCGGCATCTCGCAAGTGGCCGAGGACGCTGTCGGGTCCCGGGATCCGGTGAGTGTGGTGGCCGTACGCGGTTCGTTCGACGAGCCCGACCGCCGCGAGCAGCCGCTGGAGGAGGTGACCCGGTGAACGACTCAGGATCCTGGTGGCGCCGCAATCTCTGGGGCCTGCTCGCGCTGCCGCTGGCGGCAGGAGTCTTCGCGGCGGGCGGTGCCGACCGGGTGCTCGATCTGCAGCGTGCCCAGAAGGTCACCGTGCAAGAACGCGTCGACGTGGGCGAGTGGGCGGAACTCGATTCGTCGTACGAGGACATCCTGGGCCGCATGCACCGCGAACTGCGGGTGAAGCTGGAGTCGGTCGGCAACGCCACGGCCGACGGCGACCTGGACTGGGTCGACCCGCCCGCGCAGGGTCGCGCAGTGGCGTTCAAGCTGCGTTGGGAGGCTGCGCCGGATCAGGTCGTGGCGGGCTGTCGCGCGTTCGTCTACGACGAAGAGGGACGTGAATATCAGGCGCTCAACCCTGCCGGTGTCGACTGCGTCCCCCTCGCCACGCCAGGGCCGTACGAACCCCTGCCGGGCGCGACCGAGCGTGACCCAGGACACGGTGATCCCCGGCCCGGCAGGTGGACGACGACCATCCGTTTGGTGCTGCCTGACGACGTCACCGCGCAGGTGCTGCGACTTCAGTGGACGGGTCCGGACGCGTTGGAGTTTCGTTTGCCCGGATGAGCCACTCGGTGGCGGCGGCCAGCAGGGCAGCGATGACCACGCTGGTCAACGCGAGCCCGAGGGAGCGTTCATAGGGCGCCAGCGCGATGAAGGAGTCGTACTCCATCGGCCCGAGGATGGCGCGCGACGCCAGGGGGACCAGAGCCGGCAGTCGGGTTGCGATCACGAAGGCGAGGCAGAACAGCAGCGCGGCACCGAAACCGCCACGAGTCAGCATCCGCAGGCCGTTGCTGAAGGCCGAATAGCGCTCTCGTACGTCGTCGGTGATCGGCGAACTCACCTGGGCGAGTCGGCCGAGTGGCCCGTTCTCGCGGCGATCGACGGTGGGAGTGGTCGGGGGAGTCAGCTTGTGTCCTAACACGATCGAGCCGAGCAGGAGCCAGGCGACCGGCACGACGATCACTGAGTCGAAGGAGGAGATCAGGTCCCAGGCCCACCTCAGCGGATCGGCAAACCATGAGCCCTGCGCCATCAGGGACTCGTAGCCGTCGAAGCCGTCAGCTACGAGCTTGCGGGTCGTGATCCAACTGAGCGCGTCGAACTTCCACACGACGAGCAGGTTGGCGACCTGTGCGGTGTAGTAGAACTCGACCAGCACGCCGGTGACGGCCAACAGGGCCCAGGGTTTGGAGCGCTCGGCTCGCGCAAGCAGCCACCGTACGACCCAGGCCCCGACCACGAGCAGCGCCACCACCCACCAGGCGTAGAGCCCGATGCGATCCGTGGGGTCGAAGTTCGCCTGGTTGGTGAAGACCTGATCGAACTCCGCGACCGAGGCGGAGTTCTTGAAGTACTGCAGGTCATCGTCGAAGAGGCCGAGCCCCACGTACACCCCGAAGAACGGCGCGAGCACGCTGGCCATCACATCGATCAGCCGCCGCTCGCGGTGCGTGGTGACGTCATCGGGGGCTTTGACCTCGCGCAACGTGCTGATCCGGGGGAGTCGGGAGCCGGCGATGATCACCATCACGATCAACGGCAACAGGAAGGCCAGCGGCGACATCGCCAGCAGGATCTGGGCGAGGAACGACTGGTGATCGCTCAACGCCACCGCAGCCCAGATCAGTGCCAACCGCAGACCTTGCCCGACCAAAGCCAAGGAGAGCAGCACGGGCCAGTGGTCCCACAGCACCCGACCCGCGGTGCGCAGCACCGTGAAGGCCGAGGCGAGACTCACGCGCAGAGTCGACACGGCACCATCCTTCCCGCATTCGGGCCCGCTGATGCTCGCGGACCCCGTCCACACCGCGAACGGCAGAACCCTAGACTGCCGCCATGGCACGGTTCGTCGTCGATGTGATGCCCAAGCGCGAGATTCTCGATCCCCAGGGCAAGGCGGTGCTCGGAGCCTTGCCTCGGCTGGGATTCGAAGGCGTGATGGACGTACGCCAGGGCAAACGTTTCGAGATCGAGGTGGAGGGCGAGCCCTCCGACGAGTTGCGCGAACGGGTCCGGTCGATGGCCGAGACGTTGTTGTCCAATCCGGTGATCGAGGACTACGAGGTCCATGCCGAAGAGCACACCGTCGCCGAGATCGCCCACGAGGAAGGCCGATGAAGGTCGGGGTCGTCACCTTTCCCGGCACGCTCGACGACGTGGACGCGGCTCGCGCCGTACGCCTTGCCGGGCACGAGTCGGTCTCGCTGTGGCACGGTGACGAGGATCTGCGAGGAGTCGACGCGGTCGTCTTGCCCGGCGGCTTCTCCTACGGCGACTACCTGCGTTGCGGCGCGATCTCGCGTTTCGCACCGGTGATGCGCTCGGTGATCGCGGGTGCTGAGCAGGGGCTGCCGGTGCTGGGGATCTGCAACGGCTTCCAGATCCTGTGCGAGTCCCACCTCCTGCCCGGAGCCCTGATCCGCAACGATCACCGCAAGTTCGTCTGCCGAGACCAGCGGCTGCGAGTCGACAACACCGACACGGTCTGGACGCGGGCGTACGAGCCGGGGGCGGA
This sequence comes from Nocardioides sp., assembly GCA_037045645.1. NCBI lineage: Bacteria > Bacillati > Actinomycetota > Actinomycetes > Propionibacteriales > Nocardioidaceae > Nocardioides > Nocardioides sp. Next base: position 42,583 of record JBAOIH010000003.1, on the reverse strand, counting down.
GATCACCATCGCGCTCAAGAACGGCGAAGGCGGATTCGTCGCCGACCAGCCGACGCTGGACCGGCTCGAAGGCGAGGGTCGGGTCGTGGTGCGCTACCTGGACGACAACCCCAACGGCTCGCTGCACGACATCGCCGGGATCGCCAACGACCGCGGCAACGTGGTGGGGCTGATGCCACATCCCGAGCATTCGGTCGAGGCGCTCACGGGCTCGGGAACGGACGGTCTGGGGTTCTTCACCAGCTTGCTGGAGACCGTCGCTTCCTGACGTCAGCGGCGTAGGACCCCGCGCTGAAGCAGCCGCCAGGTCTTGGGGGCAGCCACGCCCGTGACCTTGATTCGGGCGGCCGACTGCCAGGCACGCAAAGCCGCATCGGTGGCTGCGTCGAACGTCCCCGACACGGTCAGTTGGGCGTTCCCAGCAGCATTCAACGCCCGTTGCAGGCGGCGTACGGCCGGCCCAGCGGAGCCGACCTTCACGATGGTGCGGTCTCCGGCGGAGAGCAGGGCGACCCAGTGGGCTCGCTTCCAGTTCTTGCTCGCCGGGAATCCTCGGGATTGCAGCCAGGCCAGCGTCGTCTCTGGGAGCGCACGCTGCTTCAGGTGGCGTGGCCGGATCCGCTGCGACACTCCCTGCTCGGACAGCAGGCAGTTGAGCGCGGCGAGGACTGCCGGATCGGTGCTCGTACGGACTCGGCGATAACGAGCGAAATCCACCGCGACTCCACCACAGTGGGTCTCCGGCGCGGCGACCGAGCCAAGTCCCAGGTCGAGGTAGTTGGAATCGATGTTGATCGTGACGCCGCCCCAGGTTTCGTGGTGACCACCGCGGTATTGCTTCATTCGGCCGCCGGGTCGCCAGCCGTCGTCACGGATGTACGACGTCGAGGTGTTGGCGTACCCGTCCCAGCGCGCGATCCACACCTGATCGGGCAGCGCGAACTTCCCGGGACGCAGCACTCGCGCGTCATCGAGCATCTTGATGCCGGAGCTCGCGCTGGAATAGAAGCCGGCCACGTAGCCGCCCGCCTTCACCTGAGTCACCCAGGCAGAGGTGAAGCGCAGCGCCGACTCCCGGCAGTGGGTGTTCTTGATGTCGAATCCCTCGAGGTCGTACCAGAGGGTGCTGCCTGGCGCGAAGCCCAGCGCCTTGGCGTCCGCGACGCTCTGATTGCCTTCGAGTACGCCCTGGGCGGTCGCTTTGGCGTACGACCTATCGGCCCCAGGCGTCGGGTCGATCGAGTAGTCGTCGGAATAGCGCGGGAATCGGGCCAGGCACGAGGCCTGCGGGCCCAACGTGATCGGCAGCAGGCGCCAGCCCATGGCCAGGTTGCGCGCGACCCATTCAGGCGTGATGTTCGGCTGGTCGCGACAGGCGCGCGACTTCCCGGAGATGTAGATGCCCGCGGCCAGGAACGGCGAGAACTTCATCCACCGGTCCATCGCACTCTGGGTCGGTGCCAGGCACTGGTCGAAGCCGTAGCCGGTGATGTTGCCCGGAGTGACGGGATTATCGGCCTGTGCTGGTGGCCCCCACAGGGTGCTTGTCAGCGCGAGGCTTGCGCACGCGGCAAGGAATCGCAGCGGCAATCTGGGCATGGGGATTCTCCGGGTCGGCCAGCGAGGTAGCGAACACCGTAACCTCACCAGCCACTTTGGCCACAGCCGTCGTCGCGTTCAGCCGAGGAAGTCCGTGGCTGGGCGCAGCGTGGTTCCCTCCAGAATCCAGCCGCGAGCCGCCTTGGTCTGCGAGACGATCGAGAACGAGAACGGATAGTCGCAGTAGGCGGTCGACATGTCATACGTACGCTCCGGAGTGCCGCGGCCGTACCACACAGCCCGATCGCCGCTGCAGTCGCTTTCGGAGTTGTAGCGAGTCCCAGTAGAGCTCGAACATCTCGTTGATCGAGCGCCACCAGGTGTAGCGGACATACCCGGTGTCGTAGTCGTCGACCGGACACTCCCAGGAATCGATGGCACCCACCGACAGGTCGTCGCTGGGCCGTTGGAAACACGAGGAGTCGGTCGCCAGGTCAGGAAACACCCACATCAGGCCTTCCGTTCCGGTTGGCTCGCCGCAGGAGGATGCGTCCTCGGCGGTGGAGCCGTCCCAGCATTCGTAAGCGTCGGCGGTCGTGGTCTCCTCGGTGGGCTCAACCTCGGCATCAGGCGACGTGTCGTCCTCCGGGGTCTCCTCCGGGGCGGGTGTCTCACTGGTCGCCGTTGCGGGAGTGCCGTCATCACCGCGCTGTTGCCACAACCACCATCCGCCGCCGATCACAACGGCGATGAGCAGACCCGTCAAAGCGCCCACCAGGGCCATCAGCCCCACGCCGCTTCTGCGAACTGGTGGCGGCGCCGGACTATATGCGGCGGGTGGCGCGGCCACCTCTTGTCTGCGACCGCAGTTCTCGCAGAACGCGGCGCCAGTGGAGCGGGCGCCACAGTCCACACAGAAGTCATTCGCTGCCATGGGACCTCCTTCGACGTCAGCGGTCGGGCGAATCGGGACCGGCCGTCCAAGGCCCTGGTGGTGCTGCCTGGGGAACGGGTGTGGCGGTGCCCTGAAGATTCGCCATCAGCCGGGGCACGCTGGGCAACGCGAGGTAGATCAGCGCCGCGGTGGGGATGGTGAACAGCCAGGCCACGTCGCGAGCAAGGAGCGTGGAGGTGCCGTCCTGGTCCCGGAGTACGGCGACCACCACTGTCCAGAGCACCACAAGGACCGCGGAGATCACCATCGCGACCTTCCGGCCTGCGGAGCCTCTCAGTATCAGCGTCGCCGTGATCGCCATGGCTGTGGCGATCAGCGACAAGAACAGCCCGACTGCCTTGCCGGCGCTGGTGCTGGTGACATCGCCCAACAGGACGATGGAGAACGCCACGCTCAGGGTGAAGGCGATCGCACCGAGCATCGGGGTCAGCAGGAGCAGTTTGCCGGTGGCCACGAAGCCCGCCTGACGGTCGTACTGCCTGACTCGGGCGACGACCGGACGCGCGACCGCGAGTGCCGCAGCCGCCCCGATGGCAAGCACCCCACCCTGCAAAGAGTTCCACTTCTCCACGTCGTTCACCATCAAGAGGTCGTACCCCTCGAAGCTGTCGCTCCCCGGGCCGCGGGCCAGCAAGGAGACGCCTAGCACCGTGAAGCCGAGCACTGCCATCAGCACCGGCCCACCCGGGTGGGACGACAGCATCGAGAGCGCGGCCGGAACATGGACGATCAAGGTGACCACCAGCGTTCCTAAGATGATCCAGGCGAAGTAGTCCCAGCCCACGTAATCGCCGACGTCGCGGATCCCCCACAGGCCGAGCACGCTGTACCCCGCAGCGGACACCAACGCCAGAACGGCCGCAATCTTGGCCGCCGCCACCCATCCCGAGCCCCTGAGCGGATCGTCCTCGGTCTGGCGAGGCTGGATCGCAAGGAAGAGCCCGGCCATTGCCATGCCGACGCCGGTCCCGATCCCGCCCTCACCGAGGTCGTTGATGTTGATCAATTCGTTGCCCACCGCGAGCAGGATGCCCATTGCCAAGGGCAACCCGAGCGCGGCCTTGATCAGGCCGATGGCCGCGGGCTGTAGGCCCGGGGCGAGGAGGCGTACGTACGGCACCCCCAGGGCAAGCGCTGCGATCAGGACGCCGAGCACCACCCACCAGTGACCCGCCCCGTCGTCGTCAAGGTCCCACGGCATCGCCAGGCTGGCGAAGAGACAGAACAGCGCACCTGCGTCGCGCGCAAAGTCCGACCAGGAGAGTTTCTTGGCCAATGCCGAGAGGTCCGGCGTGGGGAGCGGGGCGTACGCCTGCGGCGGCGGCGCCTGGCCGGCTGACTGGTACCAGGGTTGATCTCCCGGCTGATCGCCGGGTTGGAATCCGGGTTGGCTTCTGGGTTGGCTTATGGGCGGTGGCGCCAATGGGGCTGCTGGTGGCGCTGCGGGTGCCGGTGCGGGAGCGGGCGGCGCAGCATCCCCGCGGGCTGCTCGGGTGGCGAAGTCTGACACCACGGTCTGCTCAATGGGAGCCGAACTCGGCGGCGTCGCGGGAGGGGACGGTGGCCGCTGAGCGGCCGTCGGAGGCGGCGCAGGCGCGGCGGGCGCAGTCGGTGCCGCGTTCGGAGCAGTCGCGACAGCGGGGGTGCCGCAACTGCCGCAAAAGCGGGTGCCCGTGTTGCGAGCACCGCAGTTTCGGCAGAATTGTTCCATGGGACGTCCTTCCGAGCGTGTAGTCGGAAGTTAGCCCGAGCCGCACCTGGACAGCCGTGGAATCCATCTCCGGCAGCCTCCCCTTTTTGGGGGTTCTTTGCGCTCATGGCCGGGATTTCGGTCCCCGTTGACGCTGACCTTGTGACGATGCGGTCGTGACGCACTGTCGAGGATGCGGGACCGAACTGGACCCGGGAACGCGCTTTTGTGGCCATTGCGGGACCCCTGTCGCCGAGGCGCCGGGGCAACCTGCCAGTGCGACGCCGAGAACACAGTCGCTCCTCGAGCAGGCCCAGCAACGGCAAGCCGCATATCAACAAGCCCCAGCCCAGCACGGTGGGTCCGTTCAGGGGCCTGCGCACCCCAAATCGCGCCGCGGCTTGGTGCTGATGCTGGTGGCGGGCGCCTTGGCCGCGGCCCTGGCGTTGGTCCTCGCCTTTACCGTGGTGCTCCCGAGGTTGACCGGGACGGACTCCAACGCCCCCGACGCGGTGGCGGCGCAGGCCCGTGGGGCGGACGAAGAACCGGAACGCGCGTGGAACTTCGCGGAGCCTGGAATGGGTGCCGGGAATGTGGTGTTCGGCGGGGACCGGATCCTCGTGGGGATGACTACCGTCGAGGGCGGCTCCAGCGAACTGATCGCCCTGGATGAGGACGGCAAGGAGAAGTGGCGAGCCTCGCAACCCGAGGGCTATCCCGAGTTCCAGTTCGTCGGCGGTGATGACCGAGTGCTGGTCAGTTGGTTTGAGGAAGACGCCGACACGATCACGGTGCAGTTGTTAGATGCCAGCGACGGTAGGGAGATTTGGCAGCAACGCTCGGTCGCTCCGACGGTCGTCGGGGATACGGCCGTGACCTGGGAGTACGTCGACGAGGGAGCGGTCCTGCACGGCATGGATCTCGACTCCGGCGAGCCCACCTGGACCTACGAAACAGAGCAAGTCTCGTTCAATCGGCACGTCCTCTTGGCGCTGGAGGACTCGACGATCACTCGGGTCGATCCCGAGAACGGCGAAGAACTCTGGTCGACTGATACCGAGTTGGACCTGGGCGAGGACTACGCGGTTGTCTCCGCATATGTGGGGGACACCGCGCTCGCGGCCAAGGGCGAGTACGAGGTTGCGGCGCTCGATCTCGACAGTGGCGCCATCTTGTGGGCCAAGCAGGATTCGGGCGTCAACAACGGCTTCTTCGGGGACCTGCTGATGCTTGAGAGCACCTCGGACGACGAGTACGAGGACGGCGAGGTCACCTTCTATGACCGAGAAGGCGAGGCGGTGGGCCGAGTCGTGGTCGACAGCGACGACTATTTCTTTGCCGAGCCCTTGTCCATCGAGGGCGACCCCTATCTGTACGACTCCGGGGGCGACCGGCTCATTGACGCGTCCCTCGAAGTCATCGACAACTTTGGCTCCTCGACAACCTTGACGGGTGTGTCCAATGGCTTCTACGCCCTGACTGACGGAGTCTTGGAGTTTCGAGACGTCGACGAGACGTCACCGAAGTGGAGCAAGACCCTGGGCGGGTCCAACGACTCGTTCGTCATCCGTCCGGTCGATGATCTGATCCTGGTGGTGAGCGACGACTTAACGGCGTACAAGTGACGAGATCCCGCGATCGCGAGCCAAGAGTCCGCTGAGCTCGGACGCCAGTCAGAACGCGGAGCGGGGCCGACTAGATTGGCACCGTGCTCGACACTGTTTCTGCCGCTGCCCAGGACCCCCACCACGAGCAGCCGTGGGCCGAACTCGGCTTGAAGGCTGACGAATACGACGAGATCCGCCAGATCCTCGGCCGTCGACCCACCAGCGCCGAACTCGCGATGTATTCGGTGATGTGGAGTGAGCACTGCTCGTACAAGTCCTCCAAGGTGCATCTCAAGCAGTTCGGCGAACTCATCCAGGAGACCCCGCGCGGGAAGATGCTGGCGGGCATCGGCGAGAACGCGGGCGTGATCGACATCGGTCAGGGCTATGCGGTCACGTTCAAGGTCGAGTCGCACAACCATCCGTCGTACGTCGAGCCTTATCAGGGAGCGGCCACCGGAGTCGGCGGCATCGTCCGCGACATCCTGGCGATGGGCGCCAGGCCCGTTGCGGTGATGGACCCGCTGCGCTTCGGCCCGCTCGATGCCGAGGACACCAAACGGGTGCTGCCCGGGATCGTCAGCGGCGTCGGCGGCTATGGCAACTGCCTGGGCCTGCCCAACATCGGCGGCGAGGCGGTCTTCGACGAGACCTATCTCGGCAATCCGTTGGTCAACGCTCTCTGCATCGGCGTCCTGCGCCACGAGGACCTGCACCTGGCGAAGGCGTCCGGAGCAGGCAACAAGGTGATCCTCTATGGCGCGGGCACGGGCGGCGACGGCATCGGCGGGGTGTCGGTTCTGGCCAGCGAGACCTTCACCGAGACCGGACCGACCAAGCGGCCCAGCGTCCAGGTCGGCGACCCCTTCATGGAGAAACTCCTGATCGAGTGCACGCTCGAACTCTTCAAGGCCGGCGTCGTCGCCGGCATCCAGGACCTCGGCGGCGCCGGGCTCTCGTGCGCGACCAGTGAACTGGCCAGCGCCGGTGACGGTGGCATGCATGTCGACCTCGAACTCGTGCCCCTGCGTGACCCCACGCTGGCGCCGGAAGAGATCTTGATGAGCGAGTCGCAGGAACGGATGATGGCGGTCGTCGAGCCCGCCGATGTCGAGGAGTTCCTGACGATCTGCGCCAAGTGGGACGTCGAGGCGACTGTGATCGGCACCGTTACCGACACCGGGCGCTTGCATATCGACTGGCATGGCGAGCGGGTCGTCGACGTGCCCCCGCGCAGTGTCGCGCACGACGGACCGACGTACGAGCGCCCGTACGCTCGCCCGGACTGGCAGGACGACCTCCAGGCGAACGTCCCCGACGGACTGTGGCGCCCGAGCACGGGCGACGAACTGCGCGAGAACGTGCTGCGGTTGGCGGGCTCGCCGAATCTGTGCGACAAGTCGTGGATCACCGACCAGTACGACCGCTATGTCCAGGGCAACACCGTGCTCTCACAGCCGTCGGACAGCGGGATGATCCGCGTGGACGAGGACACCCATCTCGGCGTCGCGGTCTCGACCGACTGCAACGGTCGTTTCGCGAAACTGGATCCGTACGCCGGTGCTCAACTCGCGCTCGCCGAGTCGTACCGCAACGTCGCGACGGGCGGCGCCACCCCGCTGGCGATCTCCGACTGCCTCAACTTCGGCTCGCCCGAGGACCCGGCGGTGATGTGGCAGTTCGCCGAGGCGTGTCGGGGCCTGAAGGACGCGTGCGCCGAGCTCGCCATTCCCGTGACGGGCGGGAACGTTTCGCTCTATAACCAGACCGGCGAGACCGCGATCCTGCCCACGCCAGTGGTTGCGGTGTTGGGCGTTATCGACGACGTACGCCGCCGTACGCCCACCGGATTCGTGGCGCCGGATCAGCCGATCGTGCTGCTGGGCGAGACGCGGGAGGAGTTCGGCGGCTCGGAGTGGGCGCACGTCGTGCACTCGCACCTCGGCGGGTTGCCACCGCGCGTGGATCTGCGCGCCGAACGAGCCCTGGCCACGGTGCTGATCGACGCGTCTTCGGCGGCGTGTGTGACCTCGGCCCACGACCTGTCCGACGGCGGGCTCTCCCAGGCACTCGTCGAGGCGGCGCTGCGGCGCGGGATCGGCGCCCGGGTGACGCTGGACGACCCGTTCGTGGACCTCTTCAGCGAAACTGCCGCACGCGCGATCGCTACCACCACCGACGAACGCCTCGACGCCCTGCTCACGATGGCGGGTGCGCTCGGAGTGCCGGCTCGCGTGATCGGGCGTACGGGCGGCAACGAACTGGTCGTCGAGAACCAGTTCGGCATCGGGCTGGACGAACTGCGTGCGACCTGGGCGGCCACGCTGCCGAACGCCCTGGCCTGACCTCGGTTGAGGAGCGGCCCACGGCCGCGTCTGAGAAACCGCGCCCACCCCGGTGGTTGAGGAGCGGCCCACGGCCGCGTCTCGAAACCACGTTCATGAGCAAGCGGATGTGACGGGCGCTCCCCGGCGTCGCCCGCCTCATCGGCTCGTGGTGCTCGCGACGCAACGCCCCCCCGGCGCTGCACCCCGCGTGCGTACAGGATGTTAGGCGGCAACGCCCCTGTCTGTCGGTAGGGTTAACCCCCCTGATCGGCGACTTGCGGCCACAGGTCCGGGCGCGGAACCTCGCGGATCGACCGGCTCGCGGTGACCAGGGTCGCGCAGATGGCTGATCCCGCGATCAGCGCCGCGATGGCGACTGCGCTGCCGTACGCATGCAGCAGCCAGCCGCCCAACAACGGAGAAAGCGGCAGCACCGACAACGCCAGGAACTTGGAGGCAGCCGAGACCCGGCCCTGCAGTGCATCCGGCGTGATCGCCATCCGATAGGCCGAGATCCCGGCATTTCCTGCGGGGTTGATCAACAGCAGCGAGAAGGTCACGGCGGCGACCACCGCGGGGGAGCCCCACCAGATCAGCGGGATCAGGGGAAGCGCGCTGAGCCAGGCGATCAGCACAGTGAGCCGCCCCGTTGCCAACCGCGAGACGATCGCCGGAGCGAGCGCGGCGCCGATAAGCCCGCCGGCGCCGGCGGCGGTCGAGACCAAGCCGATCGCGGTGGGGGCGTACCCCTCGGTGATCATCCGCAAGAACACGACGAAGAAGACGGCATCACCGAGCAGATTGTTGACGGCCGCCCAACTCAGCAGCACCCGGAAGAATGGCCGCTGCCACATCCAACTGAAGCCCTCGCGGATGTCGCGCCGCCACGAGGAATCGGCGGTGCGCGACGAAGGCCCTAGGTTCGTACGCAGTCTCGTCACGGTAAGGATCGCGACGGCATAACCACGGCGTCCACTGCGAAGGGCAACCATCGGCTCATCGTGTAGAGCACGCCGCCCAAGGGGCCGCCCGCCAGACTCGCCACATGCTGGCGAGCCTGCACCTGACTCAGCGCAGTCGGCAGGTCGTCCTGATCGACGATGGTGCGGATCGCGCTGGCCTGTGCGGGGTCCATCAGTCCGTTTGCGCAGCCCATGGCCAAGGCAGCCAGCATCAGGTGGGGCAGTGTCAGAGCGTCGAGTCCCGCGCTGACCGCCAGTGAGGCCGCCGCCAGCAGGCCCAGAGCGCTGGCGTTGCGCATCAACCGTTGCCGGTCGACCCGGTCGGCGATCACGCCTCCGGGGAGCAGGGTGCCGACCCAGCCGAGCAGGAACGCGGCTTCGACCCAGGCTGCGGCGACCACTGAGCCGGTGACTGCATAGGTCACGAGTGGGAACGCGAACCCGGTGACCTTGGCGCCGAGTTCGCTGACTGTGTCGCCCCACCACAACAAGGTGAAGTCGCGGTTGCGAGCGAGCGCTCTGAAGCCGGGCACGTTCACCACAGTAGTTGCGCAAGATTCATTGCGCAATAAGTGTTGCTAAAGTTGTGGCGTGCCTCCACCGGTTCAAGATCCGACTGTCTTGCGGGCTATTGCGCATCCGTTGCGTTCGCGGATCCTGCACGAGCTGACCTCGTCCGGACCGATGCGTGCGGCTGACGTTGCCAAGCGGCTGGGCGTCGCGGCCAACAGCGCCAGCTTTCATCTGCGGCAGTTGGCCCGATATGGCCTGATCGAAGTAGACCCCGAGGTGGGTCGTGACCGGCGAGATCGCTTCTGGCGTGCGGTTTCCCACGACGGCGTCAAGGTCCAGGTGGAGGGCATGGCCACCACCCCAGAGGGCCGTGCCGCGATGGCCGTGTGGAGCCGGCAGAGTCAGGCGTGGGCACAAGCGGTGGTGAGGGCGGCGTACTCCTATCCCGGGGGCGAACGCGAGTCCGGCGAGAGTGCGTACGTGGGGATCGGTGACTCGCTACTTCGCCTCGATGCGGCTGACGCCGCGGAGCTGAACGACGAACTGTCCGCGGTGCTGGATCGCTGGCGCGAGCGCACCCGCGGTCGCGAAGATGGGGAGACGTACGTGTTCCTCTCGGTGCTGTTGCCCGATCCGGGCCGAGGAGTCTGATGCGGCGGTTGACCTATGGGCCGGACGCCTCACAGTTTGCGGAGCTGACTGAGCCGGACGGGCCTTCGCGTGGGGTGGTCGTGGTCATCCACGGCGGCTTCTGGAAGGAGGCGTACGACTGCTCGCTCGGCCGTCCGCTCGCAGCCGACCTGGCCAGCCGTGGCTGGGCCGCACTCAACCTCGAATACCGCAGGGTCGGCAACGGGGGAGGGGTGCCGCAGACTCTCGACGACATCTCCGCTGGGATCGATCTGCTCGCCGACACCGACCTCGATCTCTCGACGGTCGTGACCTTGGGTCACTCCGCGGGTGGGCAGTTGGCGGCGTGGGCCGCCGGTCGTCACCGGCTGGCGCCGTGGTCTGACGCCCGGGTTCGGCTGACAGAGGTGATCTCGCAGGCGGGCGTACTCGACCTGGCGGCAGCGCATCAAGCAGGCCTCGGCTCCGGCGCGGTCGAGCGATTCCTCGGCGTGGTCGATGACGACACGCTCGGCCTGGCGGACCCGAGCAGGCAGTTGCCGTTGGACGTACGCCTGTGGGCGGTGCACGCGCGTGACGACGAAGATGTCCCGTTCGGGCAGTCGGAGGCGTACGTGGCGCGGGCTGGTCCGCGCGCGACCTTGGTCGAAGTCACAGGCGGGCACTTCGGGGTCATCGACGTGACGAGTCCGGCCTGGGCCGACATCGTCGAGATCCTGGAAACCTAGGGGACAATCGGGTGGCCAATCGGTGTAGGCGCACACTTGATGCCTCCCGCCGCCCCCCTCCAAGGAGCCCGCCGTGCCCGGTCGACTGCGTCGCGCCAGTGCCGATGAGGTCGAGGGCGCCCTGGCGCGGGACGGCCGCGACCGGGCGACCACCCGGATGCTGGTCAAGCACTTCCTCGCGGTGCTCTCCGAACGCGCGCCCGGCAATTCGGTCGAGGTGCGCGTGCCACCCCACGCGGCGGCGCAGGTGATCCCCGGCGTACGCCACACCCGCGGCACTCCACCCGCGGTCATCGAGACCGACGCCGACACGTGGATCGCCCTGGCCACGGGCAACCTGACCTGGGCGGAGGCCGTCGGGTCAGGTCGCGTCCGCGCGAGCGGCGAACGCACCGACCTCACGGCGTACCTCCCCCTCCACGAGCCCAAAAATCAGTAGATCCAACCCGGAGCATCGGGGATGTCTTCGGAGAGTTCGATCCCCTCGGCGGCGGCGATCACCTCGGCGGTCGTCACCAACGCGACCCGTGGGTCTTTCAGGAGTTCGGCGAACGCGGCCAACGACAGATCGGGATTGAGCTTGCCCAACTTGTACGTCGTCGGCAGGCCGTAATAGTCGAGTTCGACGATGGTGTCGCCGTTCTTGGCCAGCACCATCTCCAGGTTTCCCGGCGCGGTGGCAGCGGTGGGCTCGTTGAAATAGATCACGGTGCCGTGGCGGCGTTGGCAGTCGTCGAAGGCATAGAGTTCTTCGCCGACCATCCCGGTCTTGACGAAGCGTTCGTCGCAGGCGCTCTGGTTGGCGTACGCCGTGGCCGAACTGGTCTGGTGCACCTTGATCAGGGCGTACTCGTCAGAGTCGGTCCACAGGCCCGCCTCGATCCACAGCTCCCCGTCCTCGGTGCGAGTCTCGCCTGTCGCCTCCCTGGTCGTGTTGCCGGTGGCGTCGGCAAAGAGGTGTACGAGTGCCTGCGGCGTCAGCTCGGTGGACTCCTCGCCTGCCGAGGTCAGGGCTGATCCCGCCATGACGGCTTTCTGCGTGGTGAGCCAGTCGATGCGTGGATCCTTGAGCACTGCGACGAGGCGCTTGACCGAATAGGGCAGCGTCAGCATCTCCACGGGGTTTCTCGTGATCGGTTCACCGTTGTAGGACAGATACGCCACCGAGTCACCCTTGGGCAGGGCGATGTCGATCAGGCCGGGGTCCTCCTCGGGCTCTTCGAGATCCCAGGTGACGATCGCGCCGTCGACCTCGGCGCACTGCTGCGGTGCCTCCAAGTCCGAGCACGACGCAGGCAGCGGCGACGACTTGTCGAGTCGCCGCAGTCCGATCCGCAGCGTGGAAGTCGTCGTCGGGCTCATCGACCCGCGGATCGAGTCGGCGTCCTGCGAGACATCGACGTCCAGCGGCTCGGCATCGAGCAACTGCGACATCACCCAGACCAGTGACGCAGGGGTCGCCTCGACCGACCCGTTGTCGGCCGGATTCTCCTGACCCGCACCGCAGGCAGTGAGCAACGCGGCAGTGAGAACGCCGCCGACCCACCCCGAGACACGCATGGGTCAGTGCTGGTCAGCCAGCACGGCCGTGATCTGGCTGATCAGCAGGTCGATGTCGTCCTCCGACGCGACCAAGGGCGGCGCGAGCCGGACGGTCTGACCGTGCGCCTCCTTGGCCAAGATGCCGCGACCGAGCAGCGCCTCGGTGACGTGGCGACCAGTGGACACGGTCGGGTCGATGTCGAGACCAGCCCACAGACCGCGTACGCGCACCGCAGCCAGACCGCTGCCCAACAGGGGCGTGAGCCCGGCTTCCAGTCGCTCACCCAAGACGCGAGCCCGTTGCTGGAACTCACCAGTCGCGAGCATGGCGCACACCTCGTGCCCGATCGCGGCGGCCAACGGGTTGCCGCCAAAAGTGGAGCCGTGGGTGCCAGGCGTGATCACGCCGAGCACGTCGCGGTCCGCCACGACAGCCGACACCGGATAGAGGCCACCGCCGAGCGCCTTGCCGAGGATGTAGACGTCCGGCACGACGTCTTCGTACTCACACGCGAACGTCTTGCCCGTACGCGCCAGCCCCGACTGGATCTCGTCGGCGATCATCAAGATGCCGTGCCGGCTGCACAGCGTGCGTACGTCGCGCAGATAACCCTCGGGCGGGATCACCACTCCGCCCTCGCCTTGGATCGGTTCGAGCAGGATCGCGACCGTGCGGTCAGTGATCGTGGCCTCCAACGCCTCCAGATCGCCGTACTTGACGACCGAGAAGCCGGGGGTGAACGGGCCGTAGTCGCGGGTCGCATCGGGGTCGGTGGAGAAGGAGACGATCGTGGTCGTACGCCCGTGGAAGTTGCCCTCCATCGTGACGATCTCGGCCTGGCCCTCGGGCACGCCCTTGACCAGGTAACCCCACTTGCGCGCCACCTTCAGCGCCGTCTCCACGGCCTCGGCGCCGGAGTTCATCGGCAGGATCATCTCCTTGCCGCACAGCGCCGCGAGGTCGCGCGCGAACGGGCCGAGTTGGTCGTTGTAGAAGGCCCGCGACGTCAGCGTGAGCCGGTCGATCTGCTCGTGCATCCGGGCGAGCAGCCGTGGGTTGGAGTGCCCGAAGTTCAGCGCCGAATACCCCGCAAGGCAGTCGAGATAGCGCTTGCCGTCCACGTCGGTCACCCAGGCGCCCTCGCCGGAGGAGAGCACCACCGGCAGCGGGTGGTAGTTGTGCGCCGCATAGCCCTCGGTGAGTTCGATGTGGGCCGCCGACCGCGTCTGGTGACGCGTGATCTCCTCGCTCATCGGGCCATCGTGGCACCACGCGTCAATCGGGGCGAATCATCCCCGCGCGACGCCCGCTAACGTGGCGCTCATGACGACGCATGCTGACGACGCGACCCTGCAAGCCAATGTGCAGGAGGTGCTGCCCGGCCTGCGCCGCGACCTGGAGGACCTCGTACGCATCCAGTCGGTGAGCGCCGATCCCGAGCGCGCCGCCGAGGTGCAGCGCAGCGCGGAGGCTGTCCGTGACCTGTTCGCCGCGGAGGGCTTCGATGCCCGCATCGTGACCGCGCACGACGACGGTGTCGCGCCGGCGGTGATCGCGCACAAGGCGAGCAAGATCGAGGGCGCCAAGACCGTGCTGCTCTATGCCCACCACGACGTCCAGCCCGAGAACGATCACGCCGACTGGGACTCCCCGCCGTGGGAACCGACCGAGCGCGACGGCCGGCTCTACGCGCGCGGTGCCGCCGACGACAAGGCCGGGATCGTGGCCCACCTGGGTGCCGTACGGATCTTCGGTGACGACCTGCCGGTCAACCTGGTGATGTTCGTCGAAGGCGAGGAGGAGGTCGGCTCCGACACCCTGCCCGCGTTGCTGGAGCGCTTCAAGGAGGACTTGCGCGCCGACGTCATCGTGATCGCCGACTCCGGCAACTGGGACATCGGGGTGCCTGCCCTGACCACCAGCCTGCGCGGTCTGGTGCGGATGGACGTGGAGGTACGCACGCTCACCCACGCCGTGCACAGCGGCATGTGGGGCGGACTTGTGCCCGACTCGATCATGACGCTGGCACGCCTTATCTCGACGCTGCACGACGACGAGGGAAACCTCGTGATCGAAGGCCTGTTCAGCGGTCCCGCCGCCGACGTCGACTACCCCGAGGCGCGCCTACGTGCCGAGTCGGGTGCGGCCTCCGGGATCGAATGGATCGGCAGCGGTTCGACCGTCGAGCGCCTGTGGACCAAGCCCGCGTTGAGCATCACGGGCCTCGACGCCCCCAAGGTGGCAGGCGCGTCCAACACCCTGGTCCCGGCGGCCCGCTGCCGGATCTCGTTGCGGATCGCGCCGGGCGACACCACTGCCAACGCGGTGGCGCGGCTCCAGGCTCACTTGGAAAAGCACGTCGCCTGGGGAGCCACGCTGGAGACGACCGTGGTCGACACAGGCGAGGCGACCCAGATCGACGCGACGGGTCCGGCGTACGACGCGGCGCGCGCCGCGTTCACCCAAGCCTGGGACGGCACCGCGCCCATCGATATGGGTGTGGGCGGGTCGATCCCCTTCATCGCGGAGTTCCTCGACGCGTTCCCCGAGGCGAGCGTGCTGGTCACCGGTGTCGAGGACCCCGACACCCGAGCACACGGCGCCAACGAGGGATTGCATCTGGCCGAGTTCGAGCGGGTCGTCCTGGCCGAGGCGTTGTTGCTGCGCAACCTCGCCGACGGGTCATGACGCCCGGCTGAGCACCTCGCGCACGATCTCGACGGCGGCTGCTCTCAGTTCGGCTGGGGGCCGGTCGTCGCCGTACTGCACGGTGACGAGCAGGTTGCCTTGTCGCGCCGTCACTACCTGGTTGTTCGCGCCACCGCCCTCGGCCTGGAAGCCCCACGCCTCGGCCTCGTCGCCGAGACCCTTGATCACATCGTCACGACCGTCCGCGGCGAAGGCCGCGGCGGCCGTCCGCACTGCGGTTTGACCCGTCGCTGCCGACGGTGGCACCGCGTACGCCGAGACCGTGAGGTAGGGGTAGACCGAACTCAACGTGCCCCAGTGGCAGCCGCTCAGTCGTCTCTGCGACTGGCGAGGGGTCGTGGCCACGCTGGGCGCGTCCTCGACCAGGTCTTTGGCGGCCGTGGCCACGCTCTTGCACAGGTCCGAAGTGGCGGTGTGGGGTCCGTCCTTGCCTCGGGTGGGCGCCTTCGCGGGCGCACCCAATGCTGCGAGGATCTCGCGGGCGGCGCCGACGACGGCTGACTCGACCGCGTCCGGGCGTACCAATTCGGCATAGCGGTCCTCGATGAGTCCGGCCTGGGAGGCTCGCACGAGCACCACCGCATTGCGCCAGCGTGCCACGATCGCCGTCTCGGTCTGCGCGCCGTCGGTCGAGGGGCGCGTGGCGAACCACGCCTGGTCTCCGAGGCCTTCGAGTGCGCTCGGGGTGAGTCCGTCCGCTTTCAGCGTGTCGGTCAGCTTTTCCGCGCGGCGCTCGGCGGCTGCCTGCGCGGTCGTCGAGTCCGTGGGTGTGGCGATGTCGACCGAGGTCCGCAGGTTGCGTTCGACGTACGACGGATCGAGGGATGGTACTCGCGCAGTCCGTGAATCGCGCCAGGTGTCGTGGACAAGCGAAGCCACCGAGTATCAGGCGCGCCGCTTCCGAGGCATCCGCGTTGCCGTTAGCGAGGTCGATCTGCTCGACTTCTGGCATCGCCGCCGTGGGCGATGTCGTGCGCGATGGCCTCGCTCAGCGACGGGTTGATCGTGCGCACCTCCGGACGCCAGTCTCGTCGACGTTGAGATCGATGTCGTAGGGATAGATCAGTTCCTTGGCCGTCAGCCTTGCCCGATGTTCCAAAGGTCCGACACCACCATCTGCATCAAGCCGGATGACGCCCCGCGTCTGCTGGAACCCGTCGTTCTCCTTGAACTTGCCGACCAGCTCGCGCAGATCCGGGTGGAAAGGGATAGGCATCGACCACGCGCGTAGTGCAGCGACTCCGGCGTCGTAGGTCGTCAGGTTCATGCGCGCGGCGTCGCGCAGGGCGTCGCGGTAGGCTGCTAGCAACGCGCCTCGACCTTCAGACCGTCGGCGCCACGCCCTCGAAGAGCCGCTTGCGCAAGGATGTGGTACAGCTCGTCCCCGTTGGGGTTCACCGGCGTGATGGGCACCGCAATGCGCTTGGCCTCGGCGCCGATGCCCTGCACGGCACGGCCGAAGGCAGCCTGCAAGACTGGCTCTGGCCGATGCTGAAGTTCGTGCCCGCCAAATCGGACAGCACCAGACAGACGTTGTCCATCTCGGCCACTGCGACGAACAAGGTTCGCGAGCGCCGTGGTGGTGACCACGCCCAAGGTCGGCGTTGCCAACCGGCACCGCCACCGCGTACTCCAGGTACGGCGGCAGTTCGTCCAGAAACAAGCACCAACGGATCACCGCCGAGCAGCTGCTTCCAGGCCTCCGGGCCCGGGCGCGCTGCAGCAGTGGGAGAAACGTAGCGCGCGAACTGCTCTGCCCTGCCCACCTGCTCAGCAATTGAGCCCCAGATGCCGCCGGGCGCATCGGTGCTGCGCCCGTTGAACCCGACCACGCGGCAACGGCCGAGCTTAGGTGCCGGATCCTTGTCTCCCAGCACTCCGACGCCGCAGTTCCGGGTCCCTGTGCCAGCAGCCCAAGGCCGATCATGCTGTGGGTCTTGCCGCCACCCATAGCCTGCGACAAGCAGAGAACACGGACGGACCCCGCGCCGCTACCCGACAGGTGCCTGAAGTGCTCGGTCGAACCAGCATCATGCATGCCCGCTGGTGAAGTAGTTCTCGTCAAAGAACTCACCGCCATGCACCTTACCCTTAAGAAAGGTATCGAGGCTCAACACCGTGGCGCGACGATCTGCCGCAAACACGGATCCGCGTGGAGTGCACAGGGTCTTGATTGTCATGAGCTCTGGTGTTGAGATAGGTCTTGCGGGGCGCCCGCAGCGAAGCTGTTGGGCTGAGAAGAGGGCTTCACTCAGTAAGCAAGAGTGGCTTTGTCTGTGGGCACCTCACCCTCCCCTCTCAGTGTATTGGCACGGCTCCTGTCCTCAGCCCTCTTCGTGAAGTCATTGCGGTACTGCGATTTGCCTTGGTAGTGCTGCATGAGATTCACGATCACTTCGGGCCGCCGCTCTTCTTCTGTCGATCCCGATTGGAAACAACCGGCGCAGACTCAACTTCAACCTCAGCGACCGATGCGTTGAACGCATAGAACTCATGCAGCTTGGCCGCCAGCATCTGCTTGTCCGGCAGCTGGGTCTGGTACTGCGCCACCAAGCGCCGGCGACAGCGATGCGGCTGAGCGCGTACTCCACCACCTCGCTGTCCTTGGACGCGCACAGCAGCACGCCGATGGCTGGGTTCTCGTGCGGCTTGCGCACGTCGCGGTCCAGCGCTTCAAGGTAGAAGTTCAGCTTGCCCAGGTGCTCGGGCTCGAACCGATCCACCTTGAGCTCGATGGCCACGAGGCAGTTCAGGCCCCGATGGAAGAACAGGAGGTCGAGCGCGAAGTCGCGGCCACCCACTTGCACCGGGAACTCCGAGCCGACGAAGCAGAAGTCGCGCCCCAGCTCGATGAGGAAGGTGCGAAGTTGACCCAGCAGGCCGCTGTGCAGGTCGGCCTCGGTATGGCCGGCCTGCAGGTTGAGGAACTCGACCGAGTAGGCATCCTTGAAGGCGCTCGCCAGCGGCGGCGCCATGCATTTGTGTCAGCGCTGCCGACACTTTTGCTGGGCTCAGCACGGCGCGCTCGAAAGTGCCCAGGCTGTACTGGCGCTCCAGCTCGCGGCTGGTCCACTTCTCCTGCACCGCCAGGCGCAGGTAGAACTCCCGCTCCTCGGGGCGCTTGGACTGGGTCAGGATGATCAGGTTGTGGGTCCACGGCAGTTGTGTCAGCAGCGCTGTCACTTTCTTGTCGGCCGTGCTGTAGGCCTCGAAGAACTGCCTCATCCGAAACAGGTTTCGGCGCGTGAAGCCGCGCTGCCCTGGCATCGTGCGCGCGAGGTGCTGCGCCAGGCTATCCACCACGCCCTCACCCCAGACGGCCGCGGCCAACTTGGCGCTGATGTACTCGCCGATGCGCCAGTACGAGACCGACGAGTTCGCTGTTGACTGCTTGATAGGCTCGCTGGCGGGCCTGCTCAATGAGGCCGACGACCTCGGCGAAAGAAGTTTCAACCAGGTCGATAGGTTCGGCCTTGGCGACAGCCCGGGTCGCCACCGGCTTGCGCTTCATGACAGGTTTGCGGTCGCTCATGGTGTGCTCGCGTGGCGGCGGCTATGGTTCACGCAGAGCCAGGTCGACCGTGGCCAGCATCAGGCACAGGGTCATGGGCTTCACGGGCGACTCAATGAAGCCGCGCGAGATCGGTAGAACCGCCGGGCCTGCTCCGAGATGGCGTGCACCAGAAGCGCGGTGACGCCGGCGATGTCGGCGGCCTGAATCGCGCGCCGGATGGCGTCGTTGAGCAGCGCGGTGCCGATGCCCTTCTGGTGGTGATCCTTGTGGATGGCCAGACGGCCGAGGACGAGCACAGGTATCGGGTCGGGCCGGTTGCGCTTCATCGGTGGACGGCGCGTCGGCGTGGCCGATGGCGCCGGCGGCCAGGCAGTAGTAGCCGATCACGGCCTCGCCCTCGCACACGACGTAGGTGCGCGACGAGCCATTGGCCTGGTTCTTCGCCGCGCGCCGCTTCAGCCAGTCGTCCAGCGACGGCTCGCCGCTGTCGAAGTCGGCGAGTTGGTGCTGCTTCGGCTCAGCGGCTGCGGCGCCGAGAGCATCGGCACGGTCACTTCCCGCGGCGGCTCGCAGTCTTTGCTGCCGTGGCCGCAGCCGTGTCCCAGGGCGCTTGGGCCTTGAGGGTGCGGCGCAGGCGGTCAGTGGGCGCGGGCGGGTTGTCGAGCATGTCCTGGAAGGCGGCAAAGCCTCTTCGCGTCCAGAGCGAAGTAGGTCTGGTCGAGCAGCACGTCCTCGGCCTGCCTGCAGGCGGCTTCGAGCATGAAGTCCGAGCGGCTGCGGCCCAGGCGGTCGGCGGCCTGGTCGATCAGGTCGCGCTGCCCTGCCTTGGCGCGGATGCTGATCGTGACGGGCTCTTGGGCTTGGGACATACACACCTCCATGTATGTCAATCATAGTACATTCATGTACGGCTATCGGCAAGACAATCGAAGTGTCCACAGCGGGCGATCTGGGTGTTCTACGGTAGAACGGACATCGCGGAGCGCATCCCCGCTGGGCGGGATCTCGCAAGTTTTGGTGGGCGTTCTACCGTAGAACAGCCAAAAGCAAAGGGGGCCGACAGGCCCCCTCATAGATCTCTGGTTCACTAGCAAAAGCTCAATCGAAGAGCTTCTCCAGGAACTCCCGCAATCGCTTCTCTTTGGCAGCAGACAAGCCGCCCGCTTTGATCTGAACGGAGACGTTGCCCTTTGGGTCCTTGTCCCAGAAACCGACAACCTTGCCCTTGGATGTGATCTGCACCGGAGCCTCGCGTGTAGTCGAGGCACCCGCGCCGGTGAGTCGTGCAAGGACCTCCTTGGCCGGCGAGCTTCGGGGTCATCGCCGCAAGTTCGCGCGCCTGAGCCAGAACATCATCGGGGCTCTTGTCGATCGCGGCCTTCAGCGCAGTGCCCCATCGAAACTGCAGGCTAAGTGGGCTCGGGAAAGCCTCGATCACTTCGGGCGGCAGTGACGCCAACTGGATCGCAGTGCTGACGTTGCCGACCTGAGCGCCGATCGAGGTAGCCAGCCTTCTGAGCGAAGGGAACAAGCCGTCATCAATCGCACGCTTGTACATGACACCCTGCTCCCAGGGCGAAAGGTCCTGGCGCTCCCGGTTCTCGCGCTCCATCTCTGTGAAGAGCTGAGCGTCGGTGAGCACCTCGACGATCGCAGCCACGGGCAATCCCAAGCTCAAGGCATGCGCGATGCCGTCGATGGCCGAAGGCAATCTCGTATTCATCTTGCCCGTCACCGCCCTGCCCTACCCGCCTGACTTTGATCGGCTGCACGTTCCGACCAGCCGCCTGAATCTCGGCCTTCAAGCCTTCGAACTCGGCGCCCGCAAACGACAGCTCGTGCCGGTTCGCAAAGCGGCTCGGCTTGATCCGCTTCGGATCCAAGAACTCGACGATGGTGGCGTCCTCGAACCGCTCAAGCTTCGCGCGCAGGTCGCGGTTTTCTGCCTCGACCCCGCGGCCCATCGCAATCGACGCGGAAATCGCACCCATTGCCGTGCGGGGCCGATCAACCGGCGCCGGCGCGGCGGCCGGCGTTTCGTCTTCGTCATCGAAGCTGATGCTCTTGGCCTTGTCGGTTAGCTTGCTCATTCCGCGTCCTCCGTCTTCGTGACTTGCCTCAGCCAGGCGCTCACCATCTGGCCTTCAACGATGTCGACAAACTGGTCATAGGCGTCTACGGCCCGCTTGATGGTCCTGCTGCCGGCTGAACCAGGCTTCATGTCATAGATCGACCCAAACTCCGCACTTGCCGACGCGGCCGTTGCCGTCTTTGGAATCTCTATGGGCAACACCTTCGAACCGTAGGCGGCGCTGATCCACTCGCGCACGACATTGGTTGCGATGTCGCTCGCATCCACCTTGGACAGCAGCACGTCAACAAACTCGAATCGCTTGGACTTGCCACGGGCAACCAACTCCTTGGTCAGGTCATAGAACAGGTCCCAAAACTGAACGCTGGACGCGAAATCGAGCGCGTTGGGCGGGAGAGGGGTGATGATCCCGTCAGCGGCCATCATGGCGTTGATGGTGACGTAGGAAAGGGCAGGGGGCGTGTCGATGATGATCACGTCGTAGGTCTGACGAGCCTGCTCGATGCCGTAGTGCAGTACGTTCCAGAACTGGAAGCGCTGACCCTCGTCCCGCTGGCGGCCTGGAAGCGCGAACTCGGCACTGAAGAGAACCGACGTCGCTGGAATGAGGTCGATACCGTCCCAGTACGTCGAGCGGATCGCGTACTCCACGCTTTCCTGTTCACCCAAACACAGCGGCAAGATCGTGTGCTCGGCCTCGACCTCGGCGTCAGGCAGGATGCCGAAGAGGGTGGTGAGACTGCCTTGTGGATCGCAGTCGATCACCAAGACCTTGTGGCCACGAATGCTCAGGCCCTGAGCAAGCGTCACTGCGGTCGTAGTCTTGGTGACGCCGCCCTTGAAATTGGCGACCGCGACTGTGATTGCCTCGGCGCCTGGCGGACGCATCCGTCCGGTGCGAAGCTCCCGCGTCCAGGCCCGCACATCTGGCAAGCTGAATTCACGACGAGTGCCCGCGGAGTTCAGCCCGCCGGCGGGCAGGGTGCCTCCCTTCTTGGCGCGATAGTCGATCTGGCGAGTGTCCAGGTTGACCAGGCTGCCGAGCTGTGCCGGGGAGAAGTGCGGAGGCTCCTTCTGCGCATTCGGAGCTAGCATTGCCTTCCGGACCTTGGCCAGGATCTTCTTGGCGCGTTCGGCTTGCACACCGATATCTGCAAGTTCTACTTGCTCTCGTCCCTCGACAAGGATGTTCGTCACGTAGCCTCCAACACTGGTTTAGCCAGCATTGTAGGTTCTGACGGAGCTTAGAAGACAAATCTACAAATCGAAGGCACAACCAACGCGATTGCCACACTTGCCGGACAGCCCTTGCTTTTCGGTATCTGTGGATAAGTCAGGTCCAGATCTTCACTATCCTTGAGAGCTTTAGAGACTTTGCATTCAGCTTTTTCTCTATAGATCAACGGCTTAGCGCGTTTTCCGTCCGGCATCTGTGGCAATCCCGTCCGCCAGGTGTGGCGGTACGGTCCGGCATCTGTGGCAATCGCGTCCGTCAAGCGTGGCTGCCGTCCGCCATCTGTGGCGCAAGATATCCACAAGGGCCCACTTTGGTCACGCCTACGGGGTGTCCGGCAAGTGTGGCTAGAGCAACTACAGAGAAGCGGGTGCAGGTCCAGTCTTCAAGATGGACCCGCCTTGGTAGGTCACAGCTGAGCGTTGGCTAGGTGTCCGGAGCCGTTGGACGTAAACTCTCGGCATGTCGACGGTCAGAAAGGCGCCTCAAACTTTGCATCAGCCCGCAGCGTCCAGCGCAGTTGGGACGCTGAGCAAGTCCGTTTTCGCGCTTGCCATCGAGCCGTTGACCATGGCCCTGACGGTGACTGGACGCAAGGCCTATGACGTCATGCTGTGGATCGCACAGCGTGGCCCAGCTGCTGCCGATGGGGGCTACACGAGCCCCGTGAGCGCGATCCTTCGCGGCTATGGGTCGACAACCAAGGCGTCTGAGCGCGTGCAGCGCTACATCGAGCAGATGGTGCAAACGACGGTCGTCTGGCGGCCACTGGCAGCGAGCGAGCAGGGGAACATGCTGCTCGAAGGCTTTGAGGCCGCGGCACCAGAGAAGATCAGCGATGAAGCTCGCACTTTCCCATTGCTCGCCGAGGCCCGCTTGTACATCCGTGGCGGTGAGGCCTGGGTGACCTGGTACTACCCACCGTCGATCAAGGAGCAACTGATCAGCCCCGAGCGATGGGCCCAGATCGAGTTGAACTCCATCGCCAGGCTCTCGACCTACACCGCCGTCGCGCTGTACGAGATCTGCGCCCGCTACAAGGACAGCCCTGGAGGCTTGACCAGCCGCCACGAGCCGGAGTTCTGGACCCGCGTGCTTCGAGAGGGTGGTGGCATCAAGCCCCGTGAGTTTCGGAAGTTCAAGAACGAACTCCTGATGCCGGCTGTCGCCGAGATCAACGAGGAGACCGAGATCGAGGTCGAGCTCATCGAGCATCGCGAGCAGAGCACGCTACACGCCGTCCAGTTCAAGGTCGCGCGCAAAGCGAAGGAGAAGGCCAAGATTCCTGACGCGGCGGATGTGACCTTGGTGATGCGAGCGGCGAAGTTGGGCGTGCGTGAGTCCGACCTGGATGCCCTTGTCGCGAAGTACGGGGCACTCAAGGTCACGGAAGGCCTGGATGCCATGGAGGCCTACATCAGTGACCCCAGCGCCTCGAAGATCATGAACCGAGGCGGCTACTTGAAGGCCGTGCTGGCGAATCGTTTTCCTGACGGCGGAGTGCCCGCGCCACTATCGCCGGCGGAAGTACGGCCGGTGCCCAAGGTCGACCCGAAGCGCGAACAGCAGGAATTGGTGGAGGCATGGAAGGCCAACCGGCAGAAGCAGATTCGAGCCGAGTTCTCAGCCTTGCCGGAAGACGAGAAAGCAAAGTGGATTGACCAGGCCGCCCCGACGATCTTGCAATGGTCCGTGACGACGCCGGCCATGCGGAAACGTGTTGCGGACCGTGACTGGGAGTCGCCCCTGATCAGCCGAGTCGTTCTGGACGTTTACGCCACGGCGCGGCACGGGGCAGGGTGGAAGGAACCCAGCGAGATGGACCTGGTTATGTTCACGGTAGCGGCGGATCGCCAGCAGGCTTAGGGCCCACCGGGGAGCCAAAACGCTGCCGATCGATGGCGGCGCCAGTAGATCGAGTCAATTTCGGAGTGACATTCCATCCCCATCAGCTACATGATAAGTATCCTTATCACCATGCGCAAAAACGGGTGACAAATCGGCCCTTGCCAGGAGACAATCGGCCAAGTGCTTGATCCGTAAGGAGAACTGCCGATGGCCGGCCCGCTCGACATCGACGACGACATGCAGCGCATGGTGCTGCGCAAGGGCGAGGCCACCGCGAAGGGCGGCCACGCCTTCCAGCGGCTGCTGCAGCTCGCCGAGACCCGCGACTCCGGCCAGGTCCGGCGCGTCGCGCTCTTCATCGCCGCGACCTACAACGGCGAGGCCTTCCCCTTCGATCTGTTCGAGCTGCGCGCGGTCGACGAAGCCATCAGCGACGACATGCTGCTGTGCATCGACGCGCTGCGCTGGGGCCAGTCCGACCTGCACAGCCTGGTGCCCGACGGCGACCGGCGGGTGAGGGCGGTGATCGAGCAGTGGGGCCTGAAGTGGCCCGAGGCGCAGTGACCGCCGGCCACCTCGGTGACTGAAACCTACCCGGCCCCGCTCGACGACGCCGCGCTCGGCGCGACGTGGGCCGCGGCCTGGTCGGCGCTCGGCCGGCCGGCGCCGGCCGGCCTGCAGGCCGAACTGATGACCGCCTGGTCCGAACCGCAGCGGCACTATCACGACCAGCGGCACCTGCGCGAGTGCCTGGCGCTGTGGACGCGGTGGCGCGAGCACAGCCCGCGCGCCGGCGAGGTCGCGATCGCGCTGTGGTTCCACGATGCCATCTACGACCCGCAGGCCCCGGTGTCGGGAAGCAACGAACTGAACAGCGCCGCGTGGGCGGCCCGGTCGCTCGTGCGCGCCGGCGCCGACAGCGACACCGCGCAGCGCGTCCACGATCTGGTGATGGCCACGCAGCACGACGCGCCGGCCGCGCTCGGGGTCGAGCCCGGACGCCCAGCTGCTCGTCGACATCGACCTGTCCATCCTCGGCAGTCCGGCCGAGCGCTTCGAGCGCTACGACCAGGACGTGCGCAAGGAGTACGCGTGGGTGCCCGGCTTCCGGTATCAGGAGGCGAGGGCGCAGGTCCTGCAGAGCTTCCTCGACCGACCGCGGCTGTACCACGGCGAGCACGCGGTCGCGCTGCTCGAAGCGCAGGCCCGCATCAACCTGGCCGCCGCGCTGTCGCGGCTCGCGCAATGAACGCGCGCGACGACAAGGCGCTGGCCAGCCCGAGCCCGAAGCGGCCGAAGGCCGCGCGGGCAGGGCAGGGCGCTGGTGCTCCGGCGCCGCTGTTCGGGACCTCCACCCGAACACCGCCGCGCAGCCTCGCGCCGGTCAGCGCCGCACGGCAGCGCAAGCTGCACGTCGGCCACTTCGCGTTCATGCGCTCGGTGGTCCAGGGCCTCGATCCCCGCGAAAGCTGGGAGCGCTACTTCCGCGTCGAAGGCGAGGCCACCGACCAGCGCACCGTGCGCGCCACCATCGCCTGGATCCGCGACGAGTTCGCCGCGGCCGCGAAGCGCGAGGACCGGTTCGGCACCGCGCGCCTGGTGCGCATCGACGCGACCCGCATCGCCGACCCGTCGCTCGAACTGCCCAGCCTCGAAGCCTTCGCCGAAGCGCACGGCCTCGAAGACGAGCGCCAGGCCGACCAGATCGCCGCCTACGAAGCCGAGTACGGCCGCGCGACGCAGCGCCTGCGCCGGCGCGCCCGACTGATCGCGCGCCAGCTCGAAGCGCTGCGCTGGCTCGAAAGCCTGGTCGCCCAGTCGCCGAAGGCCGGCGACTCGGTCGCCGCCTGGCTGAACCCGACGCTGGCCAGCCACCTCGAAGCCGCCGACATCTTCACGCTCGCCCAGCTGGTCGAGCGCATCAACGGTGTCGGCCGGCGGTGGCACGCCGGCATCAAGGCGATGGGGGAGGGCAAGGCCCTGCGCATCGTCGAGTGGCTCGCGCGAGCACCAGGACAGCATCGAGCTGCAGCTCGGCCGCCATGTGGCGATGCCGCGCAGCAAGCTCTACGCGCACGAGCTGCAGGCCGTGGTCGCTACCGGCCACCGACATCCGCCCGCTTGGAGAAGTTCATCGTGCCGGCCGAGCTCGACGGCACCCGCGGCCTGTACCGCCGCCCGCAGGCGCAGTGCCTGCTGAAGGCCACCAACGACTACCAGGCCATCCTCGCCTGGCTGCGCTCCAAGCACGGCCTCACCCCCGAGCAGAAGGCGCACCTCAAGGCGCGCCGGCGCCAGCGGGACACCGGCGTCGAGCAGGGCATGGACTGGCTGCAGGCGCTGTCGCACACCCAGCGCGCCTACCGCAAGGAAGCCGAGCGCTTCCTGCTCTGGGCGATCACGCACAAGGGCAAGGCCCTGTCCTCGATGAGCAACGAGGACTGCATCGAGTACCGGGACTTCCTGGCCGACCCGCAGCCGCGCAGCCGCTGGTGTGGCGACCGCGGGCGCGAGCGCTGGTCGCCGCTGTGGCGGCCGTTCGAGGGGCCGCTGTCGGCGTCGGCGCAGCGGCATGCGGTGACGATCCTGAAGAACCTCTACGGCTTCCTCGTCGACCAGAACTACCTGATGGGCAACCCGTGGTCGGCGGTCGGCGTGCCGCGGACCTCGGGGCCGAAGGTGAACGCGGGGCGGAGCTTCAGCCTGGCGCAGTGGCAGTTCATCGAAGGGCAGCTGAAGATGCTGCCGGCGACCTCGGCGAACCAGCGGCTGACCTTCGGGCTGCACCTGCTCTACGCGACCGGCCTGCGGCTGTCGGAAGTGGTGGCGGCGACGGTCGATGACCTGCAGTGGGTCGAGTACCCGGCGGATGCGTCAGACGATCAGCCCATGGAAGGCTGGTTGCTGCGGGTGATCGGCAAGGGGCAGAAGGAACGCGAGGTGCCGCTGCCGGCCGATGTCGTGGGCGAGCTGGCCAGGTACCTGGTTTCGCGGGGGCTCGATGCGGACCCGGAGGACATCGGCAACCAGGGGGCGTTCCTGCTCGGCAAGGCCAGCGACGCGGCTGAGCGCGCGCCGGGGCTGAGTACCGGGCAGGCGATCGACCCGCGGCAGGGGATCGCCGCGACGACGTTCTACGACCAGATCAAACGCTTCTTTGAAGACTGCGCCGGCGTGCTGCGAGGGCAGGGCGACGCGAAGGGCGCGGAGCGCTTCACGAAGGCCAGCACGCACTGGATGCGGCACTCGCACGCGAGCCATGCAATCGCCAGCGGCATGCCCATCGAGATCGCGCAGCAGAACCTCGGACACGCATCGCTTGCTACGACCACGGTGTATGTGACTACCGAAAAGCGGCGACGGATGAAGGCCGTTGATGCTTTCTGGAAGAGGTAGAGCAGCTGCGCCAACAGACCGGCGCATCGCAGCCATCCGGCAGCGAGGCGCAGACTATGAATGATCGAACTACAGGCCCAGCATGAACTTGGCGGCCCCAAAGTTGGGGGCGTAGCCCATCGACACCATGCCGAGGTCCGCAGCAAAGTCGGCAGGCAAGTGCGTCGTGCTTGGCGCGTAGTACTCCTTGGTGTTCGAAGACGCGAACACGATCGGAGCGGAGAGGCCGGCAGTTCGGAGCTGCTGAGCGGCTTCAAGGTAAGCCTCCACGATCACGCAGTCCTTGATCGAGTCCTTGCCCTTGCGCGCAGGGGCCCGAGGTGCGTTCACCCGCGCCAGTGCCCTTCCAGCCACGCCGGGGTTGTCCGGCACACGCATAGCGGCAGCCGTCCACCGATCCAGTACCAGGCGTGCCCGGCCTACGTGCCCATGAAGATGGGCAGTGCTCATCACGCCGGTCGCTCCGAACGCCGAGGCGACATCGTGAATCCGTTGGGCCTGTCCGTGGAACTTCGCCAGCTTGTCCTCGGCCTCCTGCTGGACTTCCTGCAGGTGGACGGCCAACTCGATTCCGATCTGTTCGGCCATCAGCACCACGAGAACAGACTTCGACTCGGCGGCGTGCAGCAAGTCGAGCCCGGCTTTCGCATCCGCTAAGCGCACGGTCTCGCGGGTGATGTCTCGGACAACATCCAGGATCGTGCAAGTGTCGAGACACAGGATTGGAGCGCCCAGCGCCACCAGGTCGGTGATCTGCGCCGGAACAAGACTCATGGCCTGGAGGCGTCGTACTGCTGGAGCAATCCGAGCCCGAACTCGTAGTCGATCGCGAGTTCATGTGCGGCTTCATCGGACCAGCCCTCGACTTCGGCCAGCCAACGAGCCAGCCGGTCGGCGTCCAGGCGAGCCCGGGTTCGGTGAGCCGCGATCAGAAATTCGAACCACCGCTCCTGGTCCTTTGGGTGGCTAGCACCTGTTGACTTATTCGCCGCGCCTGAGAATCGACGCAACGCAGCTGCGGGCGCGGCCTCCAGCCAATCCTCCAGCGTCTGCTGGGGAGCCGTCAGGGCTACGACAAATCCGCCGACCCTTGCTGCCGGCTCGGCCACTCGCGTCACGAAGTCTCGGAGAATTTGGTTGTATTTGGAGATGCCGAGTTCTCCGACATTGCGCGGCACGATGTTCGCAACTCGGAAGCCATCGTCTTCCTGCCAAAGAACCAGCGCGGACTCGTCGATGCCCCCAAAGGCATCACGTATGAGCGCAATCACATCCTCCTGCTTGAGCGCATAGGTCCTGACGTTCTGTTCACGCTCTGGGTCGTGCCTCCAGGGTGCCTTGACCTGCGCGAGGATGTGGTCTCGTATCGAGATGTCTGCGGATCGGGTGCGCAGGTACAGCTCTTGGAAAACCTCGAGTGATTTCGCCGTCATTGTCAGTACCTGTCTTGCCTTCTTCTGCAGTGGCCGCTAGATCAGCGGCAGAGATTTCGCCGTGAAGGCATCCCTGGTCAGGTGCGCCAGATAGGCCGCTCCTGCGAGCAGCCCCGCCACACGGAGTAGCCGCTGCAAGTCGTCTTCGGCCTCCCATTTGTACAGGCGGTGCAGGCCATAGCCCAGGCCTGCAAACAGCGCGACGCTGTGAAAGAACTTGCGGTGATTGGGGTGCAATGCTGGCTCCAGGACATCAGGAAGCGACGGTAAGCAAGCCGCTGCCGCGCCCACCGCGATGGGGGTGGCATCGGCCGGCTGCCCCTCGCGATCTCGCACGATTGCGCATACACAGGCGACAGCAATGAAGTTGAATTGAGCGTGTTCGATCGCGCAGGCCATCAGTCGACTCCGACAAGGGTTTGCAGGTGGGGGCAGCGCTGGTCAAAGTCCCAACAGCCGCTTCCGGTCTTTGCGGTACAGCTTCACCGCCAACAACAGGCACGCCGCCAGAGACGCCCACGCCGCCTTGTCGTACCTGTGAAACAGCTTCTCGCGCACAACGTCCGTCAGCGGCGCCAGCGCGCCATGAAGCTCAATCCTGCCGACGAAGTAGTCACCAGCCACCATCAGCCCGACGAAGGACACCATGCCCAAGACAACCGCAAACTGGGTTCGCGACGAGTAGGCAAGTACCACCAGGATCTCGGCCAGCCAGTCTTTCATCGTTGCCTCCTGATTTGGCGGCTCAGCGTTCCAGCGCTGAGCGCGCGGCAGCGATGGCCGCATCGGAGCCCTGCAACTCGATTGAAGCAGGCCCGCCGCTGGCAGTGCGCTTGAATCGAACAGTGATTCCGCCGTGGCGCATGGCTGCAGCTTTCGCCTTCGACTCGAGATCCTTCTCGATTGCGGCGGTTGCCGCCCGAAGCAGATCGCCGGGCTTGGGGCCCTTGAAGGTGATCTTGATCATTTGGAATCCTTCGGCGGGCACGGGTCGTTGCCGTACGAGTCGCGAGCACGGATACGGCCATCCTGGCCATGGATCAGCAGTTCGCCCTGCCCCTGGCGCGCCATCTGCCGGCCAGACTGGATCGCCTGCGACTGGGTGTCGAAGACTTGGCTGGCGCGCTGCCCGCCCTCGCGCAGGGTGCCCCACTGATCGCCGCGCTGAACCACGTGAACATTCTTACGGTTGGCCATGTCAGGACTCCAAACAGGTTGACATGAGCGAGTTTACAAACGACACTTCGCAAAGTCAATCTGTAAACCAACAAGTCGGAGCACACGATGATCGGAAACCGACTGAAGCGCGCCCGGGAGGCCCTTGGCCTCTCGCTTCGCGACCTTGAGGGCGCCATCCACGGTCAGGTGTCAGCTCAGGCCATCGGCAAGTACGAGCGCGGCGAGATGATGCCGGGGTCGACGGTGCTGCTCGCACTGTCCAAAGCGCTTCACATCACGCCCGAGTTCCTGCTCAGTGAGCGGGAGGTCGAGCTCACGGGCGTCGACTTTCGCAAGGCGCCCCAGGCTGGCGTGAAGGAAGAACGCGCGGTCGAAGCGTCCGTGCTCGATCAAGTCGAGCGCTACCTGGAGTTAGAGGAACTGCTGCCAGGCATGGACGACGCCTGGGCTGCGCCAGACGGCCCGGAGTTCGAGATTCACCGCGTCGAGGACGCAGAGCAGGCGGCAGACTCACTGCGCAAGCTGTGGTCACTGGGAATCGACCCGATCCCGATCATGGCGGAGCTGCTGGAGGACAAGGGGGTCAAGGTCATCGCCCTGGATCTTCCTGAAAGCGTGTCCGGATCGAAGGCATTTGTTCAGCGCCGCGAGCAGAACGATGTGCCGGTCATCGTGGTGAACCAGCACCACAACGGCGAGCGTCAGCGTTTCACGCTGGCGCACGAACTGGCGCACCTGGTACTTCGCTTCAGTGACCTGAGCGACGCCGAGCAGGAAAAGGCTGCCGACCGCTTTGCCGGCGCTTTCCTGATGGCGAAGGACATGATGCTCCGGCTTCTGGGCAGCCACCGCACGTCCATTTCACTTGGCGAGTTGGCGGAGCTGAAGAAGTTGTTCAAGGTCAGCATCGCCTCGCTCGTTGTCCGCTGCGCGCAGCTTGGTGTGCTGACGAAGGCGGCCTACGGGCGCCTCTGGTCGCAGATCAAGGGCCTCGGCTGGAACGGCCCCGCATCTACCGAACCAAACGCACTGCCACCCGAGGTGCCGCTACGGATGGAGCGCATGTGCATGCGGGCCGTCGCTGAAGGCGCGATCTCGGAGGCCAAGGCTGCGGAACTCCTCAATATCAGCGTGCGGGAACTGGACCGGCGGCTGATGGGGCAGGCGGCTTGATCGACCATGATCATCCTGGTCTCCGACACGTCCATCCTGATTGACCTGGAGCGGGGCGGGCTTCTGGAGGCCGCCTTCTCCTGCGGATTGACGATGGTGGTGCCGGACTTGCTCTACGAGAGAGAGCTGGAGCCAGAGAACGGCGCGCTGCTCCGGAAGCTTGGCCTTGGGCGTTGTGTCGCTTGACACCCGAGGAGGTTGCAGCTCGCTCAGCAAGCTGCGGAACCGAGCGCAAGGCGCTGTCGCTGCCCGATTGCTTTGCGCTCAGCTGCGCGACACGCGCCGACCATGCACTGGTTACCGGCGACAAGGTCCTGCGGAATGAAGCGGCGGCGCGACTGGGCACCGTCTACGGGTTGCTTTGGATGTTGGATCAAATGGAAGCATCCGGCAGATGTGGCCAAGACACTGCTCTACGAAGGACTCGCCCGCATCTCAGCTCACCCACGCTGCAGGCTGCCGCTCGGCGAGGTTCGAGCGCGACTAAACGGTTGGGCTCCGGCCTAGTTCAGCGATCTGCTTCACACGGCAGAAGCCCTTGGCGCTTCAGCTTGCGTCGCAACTTCTGCGTCAAGGCCTTGATCAGACTTGGGGTAGCGAAGTCGCGAAAAATGCTGTGACGCCGGACGGCGTCACGAACTTCGCTGCTTCCCTTTCTTGGAACTGAACAATTTGCAAGACGGTGATCTCGACTTGAAGCCCCAAGGTTGTTCTGCCAAAGGCGGCCGCGGCTCTCAGGCTTCCGCTCGAATTGCCGCCAAGCACAACAGCATACGTCGCGTGCGACAAAACTTGAACCGAGCGCGACCGGGATACGACTTGGTTCGATCGCCAGCATCGCGACTTTGCGGGAAGCTGGGTATCAATCGACAGGAAGTCACCAGTAGCGCTCTCTCCAGACCTGCTGAACGTGGCGAAGGCCATACTCGAGATTCGGAACGATGAAACCCTCCTTCCGCTCGCCGGCGTGAAAGATCTCGCCCCAGAAGCGCCCTTCCTTTGCGGGCGATACTTTCATCAACCAATGATCTCCACGCCGGTCTACGACGACGCGTTCAAAGTGGCCCACAGTGTTTGAATGAAAAAGCGAAGATGAAGAAGCCCCATTCGGGGAGTTCAAGTCGACTGGATCGATCACTGCGGGAGTCTGGTGAAGATCGACCAGATGGTGCGCTCGATCCATCACTGTGACTTCGGCAAAAAGCAGTCGAATGCTGGCCCCGAGGTGCTTAGAGACGGCCAGTGACACTCGGTGCTGGTGATCAATAGGTCTTCCCCTTTTGTCCCTCTGGCCGACTCGAAAAGCAACGGCTGCGTGCGTCGCCTTCCAGCCTGACAGCTCTGGCGCCAAACCTCGCGAGACGACGGTCAGTGCTGAAGCCAGTGCCAACATCTTTCGTCCCGTTTTTTCGGCCGACTCAACCTCAAGCCAATAAACACACTGCTTTTCCTGCCCGCTCTGGTCGCTTGCGGCGAACTGAATGAGCGCATCAGGATATTTCGCGAGTCTCGGATTCTCCGTCCGCAGTTCCAGTTCGGTTTTGAACTCAGCACCGCGGTCAGCGTATTCCAGCAGTAGCCCGGTGGTGAACAAGTCGTGCTTCCAACTTGCAGGCGGAGCCCACCGACCTTCTTCAGCGCGCCCCCAATTGTCCCCCGCTCGCACGGGAATGTTGATGGTTCTGGCCAAGTGGCGTGCGCCTGCTTTCGAAAGGACGAGAGCTATCCCAGCGCCGTCCGGGAGCTGACGATGAATGACCCACTTTTTGGCATGCCAGCGGCCGGCATATCGGCTTATGGACTTGCGCCTAGCGTCGTCTGCGCGCTCCAGTTCAAGTTCCTTCCCGGACTTCGAAAGTGGACTTGGCCAAATAATGTGTGACAACTCTCGCAGCCTTAACCATCCGAATCGGGATATCCAGTAGAGGCTACGAATATCTATTGAATCTGCTGCCGGTACCGCAAACATCAGAAAGTCCTGTGCTCAATATGACTTTGGGCGCGGAGATGCGATTTGGCCTCGGGTACCTCGCGTTGTACCAGGCCTGCGACACGACAGGTAGCGCATGTCGCACCTTTGAAGCCGTTGCTTTCATAGGTAGAGCCGGCCTGCTTACGCCTGCAGGTTTTAGCCCTGCTATAGGCGTTTTGGTGCGAGGGAGCGGCTCGCATCTGAGGAAAGCGACTGGAGCGATGCATTGAGGGTGTGGTGTTGTCAGGCTTGGATTTTGGGCCGCCCGCGTCTCTAACAGCCACCAACTGACAAGAATATTTGGAGGACACTCTGTCGTAGCAGCAAGAACAGCTTTGCTAACCGGAGTGGCTCCAGATGCCTAAACTGTGCCTCCGCTTCACCCATCGGCTGTTTGCCGTATGACTGGTCGCCAGTACTGCAGATCTTCTCACCTGCAATTGCAGAGTTTGCGGATGAGCAGTTGACGAAGCAGATGATCGACGAAACGTCCAGGGGCAGTTCGTGCGGGTCGCCAACTCCGCATACTCGTGAATGCCAAGTTGTGAATCGGGTAGGTGCTGTTCATGCCAAGTCTGGATCTCGCGCCGTCCTAAACCTTCAGGCCCGTGTAGTATGGTCAAGTGCCAATCATGGATGTATGGCCTGCTGCCGGTTTCAAGGACACCTTGTTAAGGTGGAAGATGAAACTGGAGGTGGTTTATGGGAACGAGACGGCAGTTCAGCCGGGAGTTCAAGCTTGAGGCGGTGAAGCTGGTCAAGGAGCGCGGGGTGGCGGTAGCGCAGGCCTGCCCGCGATCTGGACGTTGCACGAGAGCAGTGCTGCGCAGCATGGATGCGCGAGCTGGCGGCGGATCCTCAGCAAGCCTTTCCTGGCAAAGGCGTGATGAAGCCCGAGGCAGCCGAGATTGGATCGGCTGCGCAAGGAAGTGGCCAAGCTCAAGATGGAGCGCGACATCCTGAAAAAAGCCGCGGCCTACTTCGCGAAGGAGTCGACTGTGAAGTTCGAGCTTCGTGGCGAAGCACCGAGGGGCCTGGCCGGTCGGATCTGATGTGCGAGGCGCTCGGTGTCTCGCGAAGCGGCTTCTACGCCTGGCGCGGTGCGGCCCCAGAAGCCAGCCGCAGTCTAGACAGACGAGGTGCTGGGTGCAGCACGTTCGCAACAGCTTCCTGGGCAGCGACCGCACCTACGGCGCCCGCCGCGTCTGGCACGACGTGCTGGCGTACTGGGGCATCGACTGCGGCCTGCACCGTATCGAGCGGCTGATGCGCGCTGCAGGCACTGCGGGCCAGGCCAAAGCGCCGAGGCTTGCCCAAAGACAGGGGTGAGCGCAGCGCCATTGCCGACAACGTGCTGGACCGGCAATTCCAGGCCGATGCGCCCGAACCAGAAATGGGTCGCTGACTTCACCTACATCTGGACGGCCGAGGGCTGGCTGTACGTGGCGGTGGTGCTTGACCTGTTCTCGCGCCGAGTCGTGGGCTGGTCGATGCAGGACCAGCATGACCTCGCAGTTGGTGGCCGACGCCTTGATGATGGCCGTGTGGCGCCGGGGACAAGCCGCAGGCGCTGCTGCATCACTCCGATCAGGGAAGCCAATACACCAGCGAGCACTTCCAGAGGCTTGCTGACCGAGCAGGGCATCGCCTGCAGCATGAGCCGTGCTGGCGAGGTCTGGGACAACTCGGCGATGGAGAGCTTCTTCAGCAGCTCTGAAGACCGAACGCACGGCACGCAAGGTCTACCGATCGCGGGAGCAGGCGCAGGTCAGATGTGTTCGACTACATCGAGCGGTTCTACAACCCGACACGCCGACATTCGACGCTCGGGCTACGTCAGTCCGATACAGTTCGAGGAAGCTCTAAGAAGCTTAGGTCGGTGTCTACGGAACCGGCAGCAGGCCACTGCGTGAAGGCGTGATCCAGCGTTGGTGGCGTGCGGAGGTTGGCTGGTCGTCTCGTTGGTCTGGCCGCCCAGTGTGGACAAGTGGGCGTGATGCGAATCGAAGAACGTCGGGACTTGTCGTGCTTGAACGACCGGATCGGCCGTCATGCGTTCTGTTGGAACGGGCAGTTGAGCGTTCCGATGGAACGAGGCGGTCTGGGTGATGGTGTTGGATGTTCTGGCTCCCGTCCTGTCGAGTGGTCAATGTGGCTCCATGACTTGGCAGGAGAAGACTGGATGAGCGCGACGACGCTTTGGCTGGTGGTGGGGTTCACTGGTAGGTTTCAGGCGGGATTGATCGATCACTCGACAGGTCCGGTCGGCGGCCCATCGGATCGTTCGGTTGGAACGGATCGCGTTCCTGCCCAGCGTGGGTTCTGCCTTCCAGCCGTCGAGGCGTGCTGGAGGAACGGCGATCCTGCCGTCCTGGGTTGGGGCGTTCCCTTGGAACGATCCTGCCGGGCTGGGTCGGTTGGCTCGGTCCGGGCTCGCTGGGTTGGTTGTGGCGGCGGTTCCCTCACGCGCCTCAACCTGTCAGTTCGGCTTACACGTAGCCCGGGTTGGGCCTTCGGCTGGGGCAGGGCCCATCTGATGAAGCACTCCTCGAACGGGATGAGCGGATTCCGAGAGGCGCTCAGCCTGAGTGAGGCGTTCGACTGGAACGAGTCGATGTTTCGCTCCGTTCGCCGTTCGCCGTTCGCCGTTCGCCGATCGACTGGCGGATGGCGCCGCCTTGGGGTGAGCCGAGGAAGCAGGGCCGGCCCGAAGTCGCGCCACCGCAAGACCTCGAATCCAGCAGGAGGCACCTGCGCCGTTCGGGCCAGTGGACTTGGTGCATGAGTGGGGAAGGTCAGCGGCTGGTGCGGGAGATCGGGTTCAGCGGTCCTTCCGCCCTAGCACTGGGGCCGACCGTGCGGGAGGCGCGTGACAGGAACGGGCCGTTCTACAACGGAACTCCCTTGGAAGACCGGGTCGACCGGTGGACCGAATCGCAGCCTCGGTTGAAGGGCGGTGTGACGGCTGCCGCCGGCTTGGTCGGGTGCTGCTCGTTCGGTGGTGACGCGCGGGTGTGCGTGTGTGCGTGCGTGAGGTGGATGGTGATCGGATGAAGGGGAAGGATTCTTCGAGGTCAGGGTAGTCGTCTCCGTCCATGTCCGGCCTGGCTCAGCGGCTGGGGCCGCTTCGCCGGATCGTCGAGGTGCTCCGGCACGCCGGCGATGCGTTCGGCACCAGTCGGGTTCGGTTCGAGTGCGGACACGAGGGGTCGGTGTCGAGCGGTGCCATCTACAAGGGACGCTGCCGTCGTTGCCGGCAGCTGGCGGTGCTGACACCTCCCGGCTGAGCCTACGCGCAGCAGCACCTTGGGCCGGAAACACTAATTTAGCCCGCCCCTCAACGAAGCCACTGACCTGGCCGGAGTGATCGAACCTGACAGGAATCGATCACGTTGTCCCCGTCCGATCCTGTCGATCTGGTCGAAGTCAGCTGGAACGTGAATGTTCTACCGGGCTGGACCGTTTCGACGGCGCTCAGGCCGGGCAGAAAGCGGACGAAGGTCGAAGGCGCTGAAGAGGTCTGAATCGTTTGGTGGGGACGAGTCGATGTCGCTCGAGGCGGGTGGGTCGGTCGATCGGAAGCATTGAAGATGGCACTGTTCGATCAGGCCTTGTGGAGGCCGTCGCGGAACACGCCGCTGCGGGCGGCGCGTTCGATGCGCTCGCGGTTGACGCTGATCGCCGACCTGGGGCCGGGCTCAGCTCGAATCGAGGACTGGAAGAGGTCGATGAAGCCGGCTTCTCGTCGATGCGGCCAGGCTGTCGATGCCGAGGGCCCTTCGATCCCAGGATGTCCGGAAGATGTTCGCTGACCTGTCCGGGTCGACGGCACTCGTCCTGTCGGAACGAATGGCGGAACGGACGATCGGCGGGGTCGGTTCGATCGTTCAACGAGAACGAGTCGTGCCGTTGGCCCGGTCTGGATGGACACGCTGGTCACGGAAGCTCCGGGCCCCGGACCAACACTCGCCTTGGTGGTTACTACCAGGACAGAGTTTCCAAGGGTACGTCGAGCTGCACTTGGGTGTTCGCGGAACACGAGCGAACGCCGACAGTGCCGGATATCGGCAAGATGCCGAGCGCTGCGTCGACCATCGCTCGTGACCGCCGATTTTCGATCTTGCGATTTATCACCAGCGATCGAAAAATCAGGCATTTGAGCTTCGCACGCTAGCTCGACGTCGAGGTCAATGTCTAGTCAACTCGAGAGAGTTGCGAGTACTACGAGCCACGCATGGCGGCGTGAAGGCTCGTACGAAGGCACTTGGCGGCAGCAACTCCGCCTTCCGAGAGACATGCCGTCAACGTCAGTGTTGGCGTTACCCCGAAACACAGCCCATGCCGTCGCACGCTGGCCGTGCCGTGCCAGTTCCGACGCGATCTAGGGACACCGACGCAGCGACCGGTGTTCTTTCCGCCAGCAACTGCCCGATCGCTGCGCCCAGCACCAGGTCGTCGACAACCCCGAAAGCGGTGCAGTCGCGCGCGGCCCTGCCGATCGAACAGCACGACACTGGGCGTGCCATGCAGGCCCCACTGCGCCATGGTGACAGGCAGCGGCCCCGCCTCGGCGGCTTGGTCGATGCCGATCGGGAATGGCAACCGGTATTCCTGGATGAAGGCCTGCAAGGCCTGTGATCCCATCACCTCGTGATGCTCGAACACCGTGTGCAGCCCGATGACCGTCACTGCCTCGCCCTGAAACGCCTCATGCACACGCAGCGCCTGGGGCAGGCCGTGCGACACACATGCCGGGCACAGCATCTGGAACGCATGGACCAGCACGACGCGCCCTCGCAGGTCCCTCAGTTCGACGGGCCTCGGGGTGTTGAACCAGTGCGAGGCCCGCCACCCTGGCAGGCTGGTTGCCTGCCCGGGTGGCGACGGGGTGCCCGCACGACCCGGCGTTGCAGGCGACGGCATCAGAACTCCCCGTCCTTGATGTAGGGGTGGCTCCACAGGATGGCCTGCAACAGCACGGCCTTCACCCACGCCGCGTGCATCTTCTCGACGTCCGCCGCTGAGGCCCCCTTCTTGGCCAGGAAAGGCTTCAGCGTCGTGGTGATGGGGATGGTCAGCGCGGGCAGATAGCGAAAGTCCACTTGTGCGGGGCCATGGGCACCGTCGGTCTTGTTCTTCTTGACCCGGTTGTGGCGCAGGCCGATCTCGTACTGCCAGTCCAGCCAGGCCTGGTCGTACTTCGCGTCGGCGGTGTCCAGGATCCACAGCGCAAAACGCTTGCGGACGGCGGCCAGGTAGGCGCCGTCCGGCTGGCCGCTGCGCGTGTCGCCGAAGAACACCACCAGCTCGGGCGTCGAGGCCACGAAGCCGTACCAGACATCGAGGATGGCCTCGGTCTGGTCGGCGAGGATGGCCCGGCTCTGGCGCAGCGCTGCCACGTCGTCGGCGCCGAACAGCATCGACTTCTGCAGCGCCGCCAGGTCGGCCATCGAGTACGGCGCACGGGCCAGTGTCGGCTGGCCCAGCGCGTAGCCGGGTGCACGGCCTTGCGGCGCTGCCGCGCCGGCATCCGCCACCACACCGAGCGTGGTGGCGGCAATCAGCAGTTTCAGCATCTTCATGAACAACTCCTGGTGTCTTGGGTTGGAACGGGTCCGCCGACCCGGATGTGATTGCGCAACGTCCCCAGTGTGTCCCCATCATCTGTACCATGGATGCTGTGGAGTACTCAAAACACCATCCATCGTTCAGAACCGGAGGCAGCGACCCTGCCCCCCGCCATTGATCGACTTTCCGGTCTGCTGGATCGTTTCCGCGTCCGGGCCCACCTGTTCCATGCCGGCGCCCTGTGCGGCACGACCGCCTTCGACGCGAAGCCGGGCCGCGCCTTCCTGCATGTGCTGCGCCGGGGCGAGCTGGTGGTGACGCACGGCAATGTCAAAGGCCTGAAACGCCGCGTCGTCGTGAACGAGCCGACGCTGATGCTCTACCCCCGGCCGGTGGCGCACACCTTCCACAACCCGCCGCGCGACGGATCGGATTTCACGTGCGCCACGCTCGACTTCGATGGTGCCGAGCACAACCCGCTGGTGGTGGCGCTGCCAGCTCTGGTGCTCGTCCCGCTGGATCAGGTCGATGGCCTGCAGCCCGCGCTCGACCTGCTGTTCGCCGAGACCGACCGCGTGCGCTGCGGCTCGCGACTGCTGGCCGACCGCTTGTTCGAGGTCGTGCTGATCCAACTGCTGCGCTGGCTGATCGACCACCCGGGCGCGAGCGGCGTCGGCAGCGGCCTCATCACAGGGCTGGCTGATCCCCGTCTGGCCAGGCTGCTCGTCGCGCTGCACGCGGCGCCCGCCGAGGCGTGGCCGCTGGAGCGCATGGCGGTGCAGGCCGGCATGTCGCGCACGGCGTTTGCCGTGACCTTCAAGCAGGCCACCGGCGCCACGCCAGCGGGCTACCTCGCCGACTGGCGACTGACCCTGGCCATGTCCGAGCTGCGCGCGGGCGGATTGCTCAAGGCCGTGGCCGACGCGGTGGGATACGGCAGCGCCACGGCGCTGTCCAAAGCCTTCAAGCAGCGCTACGGTGTGGCGCCGCGAGACTGGCGCAAGGCGGACCAGGGGCAGCACGAGACCTGACCAGGGCCCAAGGCTGCGTCGGCCTTGACGAACCCCGCCCCTACAGCGCCCGCCCCACC
The DNA here is from genome assembly GCA_037045645.1 of Nocardioides sp. Lineage (NCBI taxonomy): Bacteria > Bacillati > Actinomycetota > Actinomycetes > Propionibacteriales > Nocardioidaceae > Nocardioides > Nocardioides sp. The sequence continues at coordinate 2,881 of JBAOIH010000003.1, read as the reverse complement.
CCGATGCAGGCCAGCCCCGCAAACACCACGCCGGCCGCCACGGCCCGCTGCTGCCACCGCGTGCGCTGGCGAAACACGACCAGCGACATGGCGGTCGCCAGCACGATGTACGCATTGGTGTCGGCCACCACCTCGGCTGCGGAAAGCGTGCGCATGGCCTCGATGACCAGGGCATCGGCCACGGCGACGCTGAAGTAGCCGACGACGCCGATGGCGGTGCCGATCCACGCTAATGCGCCCGGCACCTCCCCGAAGGCGGGACCCATGCAGCAGATGCCGCATAGTCGTATAGTGGTAAGTATTCAATGACTTACTAACGACGCTCGGGACCCCCTCATGCAGATCCGGCTCTCCACCGAAGAACGCCAGGCAGAGATCGTGGCTGCGGCGCTGCGCCTGGCGCGCGAGTCGAGCCCGGCCTTGATCACCACCAGCGACATCGCAGCGGCCATCGGCGTCACGCAGGGTGCCGTCTTCAAGCACTTTCCCACCAAGGACGCCATCTGGCTGGCGGCCATGCGCTGGGTGCGCGAGACCCTGCTGCAAACGCTGCAGACCGCCGTGGACGACGCGGTCACGCCCCTGGACGCGTTGTCTGCGATGTTCCGCACGCATGTCGAGTTCGTCATCGCCCACCCGGGCGTGCCCCGGTTCATCTTCCATGAGCTCCAGCAACCTGCCGACTCCGCGGCCAAGAGCGAGGTACGCGCCGTGCTCCAGGGTTACCGCAAGCTGCTCGTCGGTCAGTTGAATCTGTCGATCCAGAGCAAGCTGGTCAGCCCCGAACTGGACGCCGAAGCCGCTGCGACGAGTTTCATCGGCCTGATCCAGGGGCTGGTCATGCAATCGATGCTGACTGGGCGCACGGCTGCGATGCGCCAGCAGTCGGATGCCCTCTACGCCCTTTACCGGCGCAGCCTCGGGGAAGCCTCATGAAACTCTCCTCCATCGGCATCCGCCGAGTCGTCCTTGGGCTCCTGGGCGTCCTGCTGCTGGCCGCGTTGGCCTTCGTGGTCATGCGGTCGGGGCCGCTGGCGCCGACGCGCGTCACGGTCGTGCAAGCAGCCGAAGGCCGGCTCACGCCTGCTCTGTTCGGCATCGGCACGGTCGAGGCAAGGCGCAGCTACCTGATCGGTCCGACGGCGGCCGGCCGTGTGCGCACCGTGACCGTGGACGTCGGCAGCCTCGTCAAGGCGGGCCAGTTGCTGGCCGAGATGGATCCGGTCGACCTGGACGAGCGCACGGCGGCGCTCGACGCCGCAGTGGCGCGTGCCGGCAGCGCCATGGCTGGCGCGGATGCCCAGCGCCGCGACGCCCTGGCACGCCAGGCGCTGGCGGCCGTCAACGCGCGTCGCACGGTCGAGTTGGGCCAACAGAACTTCATCAGCGCCAATGCCGTCGAGGCCCGGTTGCAGGAGCAGGCGTCGGCCGACGCGGTTGTCACCGCGGCCACTGCCAACGTGGCTGCGGCCCGACAGGATCAACAGCGCCTGGCGGCCGAGCGGGCTGGACTGCGCCAGCAGCGCGCCAACGTGCGCCTGCTGGCCCCTGCCGACGGCGTGGTGATCAGCCGCGATGCCGAACCCGGGTCGACCGTGGTGGCCGGGCAGGCCGTGCTGCGGGTGATCCAGCCGTCGTCCCTGTGGGTCAAGGTGCGGCTGGACCAGGCCCGCTCGGCCGGGCTGACGGCGGGTCTGCCGGCACAGGTGGTGCTGCGTTCGAACCCCGGGCGCGCCGTCGCCGGAAAGGTCGCGCGCGTCGAAACCATCAGCGACAGCGTGACTGAAGAGCGCGTCGCCCAGGTCAGCTTCGACCAGGCACCCAGCGACCTGTCGGTGGGCGAACTGGCCGAGGTGACGCTGTCCCTGCCGCCGACCGCCAACGCCGTGCTGCTGCCCAATGCGGCCATCAGGCGGCTGCAGGCGCAGATCGGCGTATGGACGCTCGACGGCGGCGACCTGCGCTTCGCGCCGGTGCGCACTGGCCTGACCAGCCTGGATGGCCAGGTGCAGATCCTCGAGGGCGTCAAACCCGGCACGACGGTCATCGTGTACAGCGAAAAGGACATCGGCGCGCGCAGCCGCATCACGGTGGTCGAGACGCTGGCGGGGCAACAGCCGTGATCAGCCTGGCCGGCCGCGACATCCTGCATTCGTGGGGCAAGTTCGTGCTGACCGGCATGGGCCTGGGCCTGTTGATCGGCGTGACGCTGACCATGGCCGGCGTCTACCGCGGCATGGTCGACGACGCGCGCGCACTGCTGAACAACAGCGGTGCCGATCTCTGGGTGGTCCAGCAAGGCACCCAGGGCCCGTACGCGGAATCGTCCAGCCTGCGCGACGACACGGTGCGCAGCGTGCTCGGGCTGCCCGGGGTGGCACGCGCTGCCAACGTCACCTACCTGACGATGCAGGTACGTCGCGCATCGGCGGGTGATGGTGCGCCCAGCAGCGACAACGACGACGTGCGCGCCATGGTGGTCGGCTTCGAGCCCGGGCAACCGGGCGAACCAGGCTACCTGGTGGCGGGCCGGCACGTCACCCGCAGCCACTACGAAGCAGTGGCCGACGTTCGCACGGGCTTTGCCCTGGGCGAACGCATCCGCATCCGCCGCCACGACTACACCGTGGTCGGCTTGACGCGACGGATGGTCTCGTCCGGTGGCGACCCGATGGTCTTCATCCCGCTGAAGGACGCACAGGAAGCGCAGTTCCTGAAGGACAACGACGCCATCGTCAACGAGCGCGCCCGCACCGCGGCCAACCCGAGCCTGAACCGACCGGGCGTGCCAGGGCTGCTGGAGGCCATCCAGGCCTCGCAGGCGAACAACCGCAACGTGAACGCCATCCTGGTGCAAGTGCAGCCCGGCATGGATGCCGGC